>NZ_JARWAK010000020.1:0-45142 GCF_031451675.1 Halomonas koreensis
CCGACGGCGCCGGGCAGACGGATATCGACTACGCGCTGCAGCTCGCGGTGGCGGAAGGCACCGCTTCGGGCCTGACCTCGGGCGGGGAGGCGATCAACCTCTACATCAACGGCGACGGCACCCTGGTCACGGGCTCGACCGCCGCGGACGAGGGGTCGGTCGCGGCCGGCAACACGATCTTCACCCTGTCGCTCAATAGCACCACGGGCGTGCTGACGCAGACCCAGAGCGGGGTGATCGACCACGACCAGACCGACACCTACGACGGCGCCTATATCAGCGACGAGAAGCTGCTGGCCGACGGGCTGGTCGAGCTGGTGGCCTCGGCCGAGACCACCGACAGCGAGGGTGACACCAGCGGCGTCAACTCCGAGACGCTCGACCTCGGCGGCAACGTGCGCTTCGGCGATGACGGGCCGGACATCTCCGACCTCGACGATACCACGATGCTGGCCTTCGCCGCTGGAGCATCAGGCGGCGACCTGGGATTCCTCGAATATGGCGCCGACGGGGAGGGTGACTTCGTGATCACCAGCGCCAGCTTCAATATGGCATCCGACAGTGCCCTGGGAACGGTGACTGCGACCCTGGCGGAGGATGGCAAGAGCTGGGTCCTGAGCAGCGACCTGATCGTGGACGGCGAGGAATTCGGCGATTTCTTCAAGATCACCGTCGATGGCTCGGGAACGGGCAGCTATACGGCAGAGGTGCTCAAGGATGCCCCGCTCATCGAGGTGGCGCTGATCGAGGACACGACCACCCCCGGTGGCCCCGTGGAAGAGGTCGATCTGCCGGAGGGTAATCCGATCGTGACTCTGGATGGTTTCCTCTTCGAGAGTCAGGACACGGGGAACCTGAGACAGACGTATCTGGATGGCGATCTGGAGGAGCCTGAGGATGCCGATGCCGAGCTAGACGATATCAATATCAGCAACAAGGGCGCCGCGCTGTTTGACAATCAGTTCGATGCCGGCGAGGGCCTGGCGCTTAACTTCAATGAGGGAGTCGCCGGGGCCAGGTTCATCGTTCAGGGCGGAACGGGATCACCTGGCTCGACTTTGACGATCAAGATGGCGGCGTATGATGCCGAAGGCAATATCGTCAAAGACGCTGATGGAAACGAGGTGAGAGAAGTGAGCTTCACTCTTCCCAAGGGCAACGCGTCTCAGGAGGTCGTGTTCGAGGCGGCAGCGGGAGAAGAGATCCATCAACTCATCCTCATCCATGATGCCGAGGATAACGGCTTCCGTATTCCGGAAATCTTTGCATTCACCTATGCCGATATTCCGGACATCGAAGGCACGGTCAATGTAGAGACGTCGGATGGCGATGACGATGTGGCAACCGACAGCTTCGATTTCTCCATCGACGGCGATGGCGATGGGGTAATCGACACTCCTGAGGAAGGAGCGCTGGTCGGCTGATCGCCCTGGTAGGAGTCGCAAACAGACCCGGACCGGCCCGCCTTGCGCGGGTCGGTCCGTTTCGTTGGTGCCGCCGGAGCAGCGTCGCCGTGTCGGTGTCGGGCGGCTACCAGCCGCCCAGCATGGCGCGCAGGTCGTTGTCGAGGGGCAGCCGCAGGCTGCTCGCGCCGAGCACCATGGCGTCCCGGGCCCGGATCACCCGCATGGTCAGGTAGAGGCTGTCCTGGCCCCGGGCATAGGTGCCCACCAGGATGGCGTCGGCGCCCTGGTCGGCGCTCAGCCGCTGGACCTGGCGCGACAGCATCAGCTCGCCGGTGCCTTCCTCGATGAACAGGCTGCCGCGCATGCGCACCTCGCGGACCTCCAGCCCCGCCCGGGTCAGGGCGGCAGCGGCGATCTCGGTGGCCATGCGGCCCAGGGTCGAGGAGCGGCCCAGGGCGTCGATGTCGGCGAAGGAGGCGGCGATCAGCGGGCCCGCCTCGGCCAGCGCCGGACGGGCCTCGACCATCTCGGCGGCCGCGGCCTCGATGGCCTCGTCCAGGCGCGCCCGGTCGCGGTCGGCCGGGTCGTCGGCCGCCATGCCCGGCAGCCCGGCGCAGCCGCCGAGGGTCAGGGACAGCGCCGCGGCCAGCGGCAGGGCGGGGCGGAACAGGGAACGCAGCAGTGGGGTCATGACGGGCCTTACCATTGATCGGACACCGCGATGCGCGGCGACGCCGGCGCGGGCATGGCCTGGTGCGGGGCGTACTGGCCGCGGTCGCCGCGGTTGACGTAGTAGAGGTTCGAGGACGAATAGAGCACCCGGTCGCCGTCCACCACCTGGGTGGTGATGATGACCTCCTGGTCGCCGGTGCGGGTCCAGCTGCCGGCCACCAGGTCGGCGCCGGCCGCCGCGGGCACCAGCGCCAGCGCCGGCTCCGCCCAGTGATTGAAGGGCACGGTGGCCACCGCCACGCCGGCCGCCAGGGCGGTCAGCGCGCCCTCCGGGGGACGCACGGTGTCGCGGTCGCGATGATGCACCAGCTGGGCGTCGAAGCGCAGCTCCAGGGCGCCGGCCGGGTCCAGCGTCACCGGCGCGCCGCGGGAGACCAGCTCGCTGGTCAGCAGCGCCCGATAGCCACGGGCGAAGTCGCCCTCGGGCTCGGCCGGCGCCACGTAGAGCGGGTGGAAGCGCAGCCGCTCGCTGTCGAGCAGGCCGTCGGCCTCGTGCCGGGCCAGCACCGCCCAGTGGTGGGCGGCCTGCATGCGCTGCTGTTCGCTGTAGGGATAGGTGGTCGCCACGGGCGCCTGGGTCATGTGGCGGTACAGGCAGCCGGTCTGCAGCGTGGCCAGCGCCAGGACCAGGCAGGTCCGCGCGATGCGACGGGGTGTGGACACCGGGAATTCCTTTTGTCGATGCGATGCTGTCCAGGCTATCGGCCGGCGCCTGCGTGACTTGAGCGCCGGGCGCGGCGCGAGGCCCTTCGTTATGCTGTAGGCGTGGATCGCCGACGCGCGAGGAGGCCGGATGTCGACGCTGACCTTTCTGGGGGCCGTGGGGGAAGTCACGGGATCCCGCTATCTGCTGGAGGTGGACGGCGAGCCCCGCGCCCACCGGTTGCTGCTGGAATGCGGCATGCACCAGGGCGGCCGGGACGCCGAGGGCGCCAATGCCGTGCCCTTCGGCCGGCTGGCCGACGAGCTCGAGGCGGTGGTGCTCTCCCACGGCCACCTGGACCATGCGGGACTCCTGCCCAGGCTGGTGCGCGAGGGCTATCGCGGCCCCATCCACTGCACCGCCGATACCGCCGAGCTGCTCGAGATCATGCTGGTCGACGCCGCCTTCGTGATGGCCAAGGACGTGGAGTGGGAGAATCGCTGGCGGGCCCGGGCCGGCAAGCCGGCCATCGAGCCGCTCTACGACGAGGACGACGTCGCCCTGACCCTGTCGCTCTGCGTGCCCCATGGCTACGGCCGGCCGGCGCACCTGCCGGGCGGGGTGACCCTGGTGTTCCGCGATGCCGGGCACATCCTGGGCTCGGCCATCGTCGAGCTGACGATTCCCTCCGGCGTCCAGCGGCGGCGGCTGGTGTTCTCCGGCGATCTCGGCAACCCGGACTCGGTGCTGATGAAGGATCCCGAGAAGGTCTACGACGCCGACCTGGTGCTGATGGAGAGCACCTACGGCGACCGCGACCACCGCCCGCTGGCGGAGACCCTGGAGGAGTTCGCCCGGGTCCTGGAGGAGGCCCACGAGGACGGCGGCAACGTGCTGATTCCGGCCTTCGCGGTGGGGCGCACCCAGGAGATCCTCTACCACCTGAGCGTGCTCTACCACGAAGGGCGGCTGCGCCAGCAGATGGTGTTCCTCGACAGCCCCATGGCGATCCGCGTCACCGAGCTCTATGCCCGCAAGCGCAAGGCCCTCGATCCCGAAGACCTCAAGGTGCTCAACGTCGCCGCCCATGGCGACCCGAGCCAGTACCTGCCGATCCTGCGCCTGACGCGCAGCGTCGAGGAATCCATGGCCATCAACCGCATCCACGGCGGCGTCATCATCATCGCCGGCGCCGGCATGTGCAACGGCGGGCGCATCGTCCATCACTTCCGCTACAACCTGGAGCGTCCCGGCACCCGGCTGGTGATCGTCGGCTTCCAGGCCGAGGGCACCCTGGGCCGCGAGATCGTCGACGGCGCCGAGCGGGTCCGGGTGTTCGGCGAGGACCTGGCCGTGAAGGCCCGGGTCCACACCCTCGGCGGCTTCTCCGCCCACGCCGGCCAGCGCGAGCTGATCGGCTGGGCCGGCGCCTTCCATGACCACCCTCGTTTCTACCTGGTGCACGGCGAGCCCGGCGCCCAGCGGGCCCTGCAGGCGGCGCTGGGCGAGGCCGGCATCGAGGCCGAGATCGCCACCTATCGCCAGCGCCTCGAGCTCTGACCCCCCGGACGCTTCTGCAGGCGCATCCCGTGATGCAGCGACGCGGCGAGCCATGGACTCGCCGCGCCGGCTCGGCATAGCGGGGCGCTATCTGCCGCCCCTCTTATATGAAAAAACAGACTATCGTTAGATTGAATAATTTGGTTATGATGCGGTCATAACCGCAGATCACGGGACGCGCCCGCTCGCCGTCCCTCATGTCGTGGTCAACGGAGGCATCCCATGTCCCAGCAGCCCATCGTCAAGGCCTTCTTCGACGAGCCCACCAACACCTTCAGCTATGTGGTCCGCGATCCGGACTCCAGCGCCTGCGCCATCCTCGACTCGGTGCTCGATTTCGACTATGCCGCCGGACGCACCGAGGTGCGCTCCGCCGACGCGCTCATCGCCCATGTCGAGGGCGAGGGCCTGAGCGTGGAGTGGATCCTCGAGACCCATGTGCACGCCGACCATCTCTCGGCGGCACCCTACCTGCACGAGAGGCTCGGTGGCAGGACCGGCATCGGGGCGCGCATCACCGAGGTCCAGGAGATCTTCGGCAAGGCCTTCAACGCCGGCACCGAGTTCGCTCGGGACGGCAGCCAGTTCGATCGCCTCTTCGAGGAGGGTGATACCTTCATGATCGGTGGCCTCGAGGGGCGGGTGCTGCACACCCCGGGCCACACCCCGGCCTGCCTGACCTACGTGATCGGCGATGCCGCCTTCGTCGGCGACACTCTCTTCATGCCCGACTACGGCACCGCGCGCTGCGACTTCCCCGGCGGCGACGCCCGCACCCTCTATCGCTCCATCCAGAAGGTGCTGGCGCTGCCCGACGAGACCCGGCTCTTCCTGTGCCACGACTACAAGGCGCCGGACCGCGCGGAGTACCGGCACGAGACCAGCGTGGCCGAGCAGCGCGCCCACAACATCCATGTCCACGAGGGCATCGGCGAGGACGACTTCGTGCGCATGCGCACCGAGCGCGACGCCACCCTGGGCATGCCGCGCCTGATTCTGCCCTCGGTGCAGGTCAACATGCGCGCCGGCGAGATGCCCCCCGCCGAGGACAACGGCCAGGTCTACCTCAAGGTGCCGATCAACCGCTTCTGATATGAAAGGAGAGACGTCGATGAAGATTCAGTCACTCGAGCCGGGCATGGCCGTCGCCGACGCGATCGGTGTCGCCGATCTCGACGAGGTGGCGCGCCGCGGCTTCCAGGCGGTGATCTGCAACCGCCGCCCCGGCGAGGCGGAGGACCATCCCGACGACCGCGCCCTGCGTGAGCGGGCCGAGGCCCTGGGCCTGGCCTGGCGCTGCATCCCGGTGACGCCCGGGGAGTACGGCGAGGCGGACATCGCCGCCTTCGGCCGCGCCCTGGACGAGCTGCCGGCGCCGATCCTGGCGTTCTGCCGCACCGGGCGACGGGCCGTGCATCTCTGGGCCCAGTCCCGGGCCCGCGAGCCGGGCTGCGACATCCCGGCGCTGCTGGAAGCCGCCCACGCCGCCGGCCACGACCCCCAGCCGATCCGCGAGATGCTCGAGGCCTGACCGGCCTTGCCCGTGGCCCCAACGCCCGACCCGGAGTCCGCCATGCTCCCACAGCCCCCGATGTCCTCCGCCCGTCGCATTCCGGGTGCCGAGCGAGGCGTTTCCCGGAGGATCCGCGGCCGATGATCCCTTCACGCTGGATTCCCCTGATCGGTTGGCTGCACGGCTACCGGCGCGACACCCTGGCCCGCGACCTGCTGGCGGCGGTGATCGTCACCCTGATGCTGGTGCCCCAGGCCCTGGCCTACGCCCTGCTGGCCGGCCTGCCCCCGGAGGTGGGGCTCTACGCCAGCATGCTGCCGCTGGTGCTCTATGCCATCTTCGGCACCAGCGCCACCCTGGCGGTGGGGCCGGTGGCGGTGGCCTCGCTGATGACCGCCTCGGCGCTCTCCGGCATCGCCGCCCCCGGCAGCGCCGAGTACGTCGGCGCGGCCCTGGTGCTGGCGGCGCTCTCCGGGCTGGTGCTGGTGGCCATGGGCCTGCTGCGCCTGGGGTTCCTCGCCAACTTCCTGAGTCATCCGGTGATCTCGGGCTTCGTCACCGCCTCGGGCATCCTGATCGCCGCCAGCCAGCTGCGGCATATCCTCGGGGTGGAGGCGTCCGGCCATAACCTGGTGGAAATGCTCTCGGCATTGATCGCCTCGCTCGGGGACGTCAACGTCATCACCCTGGCCATCGGGGGCGGGGTCTGGGGCTATCTGCTGCTGTGCCGGCGCCACCTCAGGGGCGGGCTGTGCCGACTGGGGCTGTCGGCCGGCGCCGCGGACCTCGCGGCCAAGGCCGCGCCGGTCTCGGCGGTGATCGTCACCACCCTGCTGGCCTGGGGCCTGGGGCTCGACGATCGCGGCGTGGCCCTGGTGGGCGAGGTGCCGAGCGGACTGCCCAGCCTGGCCCTGCCGAGCCTCGAGCCGGGCCTCTGGTCGAGCCTGGCGCCCGCGGCGGTACTGATCAGCCTGGTGGGCTTCGTGGAGTCGGTGTCGGTGGCCCAGACCCTGGCCGCCAAGCGTCGCCAGCGCATCGACCCCAACCAGGAGCTGATCGCCCTGGGGCTGGCCAACCTCGGCGCCGGGGGAAGCGGCGGCTCCCCGGTGTCCGGCGGCTTCTCCCGCTCGGTGGTCAACTTCGAGGCCGGCGCCGTCACCCCCCTGGCCGGCGCCTTCACCGCACTGGGCATCGCGGTGGCGACCCTCACCCTGACCACGCCGCTGGCCTTCCTGCCCAAGGCGACCCTGGCCGCCACCATCATCGTCGCCGTGGCCACCCTGATCGACCTGCCCGCCATCAAGCGCACCTGGGCCTACTCCCGGGCCGACGGCGCGGCGATGCTTTCGACCCTCGCGCTGACCCTGGTCCATGGCGTGGAGAGCGGCATCCTGGCCGGGGTCGTGCTGTCGCTGGGCCTGCACCTGTACCGCACCAGCCGCCCCCACAGCGCTGTCGTCGGCCGGGTGCCCGGCAGCGAGCACTTCCGCAACGTGCGCCGCCACGCGGTGGAGACCGACGAGCGCCTGGCGATCCTGCGCGTCGACGAGAGCCTCTACTTCGCCAACGCCCGCTACCTGGAGGACACCGTCATGGCCCTGGCGGCCCGCCAGCCGGGGCTGTCTCATATCGTGCTGGCCTGCCAGGCGGTCAACGTCATCGATGCCTCGGCGCTGGAGAGCCTGGAAGCCATCAACCGCCGGCTCGCGGACGCCGGCGTGTCGCTGCACCTGGCCGAGGTCAAGGGCCCGGTGATGGATCGCCTGAAGCACACCGCCTTCTGCGATGAGCTCACCGGCGATGTCTTCCTCAGCACCTACGACGCCTGGCGCGCCCTCCATGGGAGCGACGCCGAGGCGACCGTCCCGCTGGACACCGCATCCGGCACCTCCCTCAAGCAAGGAGTCTCATCATGAAGACCAACGTCGGCGGCCTCGACAAGATCGCCCGCATCGTCATCGGCGCCCTGCTCATCGGGCTCGCCCTGACCGGCACCATCGGCGCCTGGGGCTGGATCGGGGTGATCCCGCTGGTCACCGGGCTGCTCAACAGCTGCCCGCTGTACGCGCTGCTGGGCATCAGCACCTGCAAGTCCCGTCACTGAGGAGGAACAAGCGTTGGATATCACGGCAAGCCTGCATGGCCTGATCGGGGGCATCCTGATCGGGCTGTCGGCCACCTGGCTGATGCTCACCCTGGGCCGCATCGCCGGGGTCAGCGGCATCATCGGCACCCTGGTCACCCGCCAGCCCAGGGGCGACAGCGCCTGGCGCCTGGCCTTCCTGCTGGGCCTGGTCTCGGGCCCGCTGGCGCTGGCCCTCGCCGGCGGCGGGCTCGGCAACGTGGTCGGCCGCCCCGAGGCGGTGATCGGCGAGCCCGCCGGCGGCGTCGCGCTGATGCTCGTCGCGGGATTGCTGGTGGGCGTCGGCACCGGTATCGGCAGCGGCTGCACCAGCGGCCATGGGGTGTGCGGCCTGGCGCGTCTATCGCCGCGCTCCATGGTGGCGACCCTGACCTTCCTGGCGGCGGCCATCATCACCGTCTTCGTGGTCCGGCATCTGATCGGGGGTGGGGCATGAGAACGCTGATGGCCTATGTCGCCGGGCTGCTGTTCGGCCTCGGCCTGGCCGTGTCCGGCATGACCGACCCGGCACGGGTGCTGGGCTTCCTCGACCTCGCCGGCGCCTGGGACCCGACGTTGATGTTCGTGCTCGGCGGCGCCGTGGTCACCAACTTCGTCGGCTATCGGCTGGCCCTGCGCCGCCCCAACCCCCTGTTCGCCGGCGCCTTCCAGCTGCCCACCCGGCGCGACCTGGACGGCCGGCTGATCGGCGGCGCGGCGCTGTTCGGCGTCGGCTGGGGGCTGTCCGGGTACTGCCCGGGCCCGGCCCTCGCCTCGCTGGCCGGGCCTACCGCCCCCTTGGCCGCCATGCTCGCCGCCATGATCGCCGGCTGGTTCCTGGCCTGGTTCCTGGCCCCGAGGCCCAGGCCGTAGCCCGCGACCGGATGGCGTTAATGGCGACTTAATGGCCGGGCGCGACAATGCCCCCATGAAGAGGAGAGCCTGGCGATGCATGTGCTGTTGATCGAGGACGATGCCCTGGTGGCCGACGGGATCCGCGCCGGCCTCGAGACCCAGGGCTTCGTCGTCGACGCGGCGGCCTCGCGGGAGGAGGGTGAGGCGCTGATGGCGACCCTGGCCAGTGACCTGGTGATCCTCGACCGTGGCCTGCCCGACGGCGATGGCCTGGCCCTGCTGGAGGCCTGGCGGCGCCAGGGGCGGCAGGTGCCGGTGCTGGTGCTGACCGCCCGGGACGCCGTGGCGGATCGCGTCGAGGGACTCCGCGAGGGCGCCGACGACTACCTGGTCAAGCCCTTCGACCTGGACGAGCTGGTAGCGCGCCTCCAGGCCCTGCTGCGCCGGGCCGCGGGCCGGGCCGGCAGCCGCATCTTGCACGGCCCGCTCTGCCTGGACACGGTGAGCCGGGAGGTGAGCCTGGACGGGGTGCCGGTGACGCTGTCGCGCCGCGAGCTGATGCTGCTCGAGACCTTCCTTCACGCTCCCCAGGGCATCCTCTCGGCGGAGCGCCTCAAGGACGCCCTCTACGGGTTGTCCGAGGAGGTCGAGAGCAACGCCCTGAACGTGCACATCCATCACCTGCGGCGCAAGCTCGGCCCCGGGATCATCGAGACGGTGCGCGGCCTGGGCTACCGGCTGGGTGCCCCCGAGGCGCTGGCCGCCGGGGAGGCGCCGACATGAGCCTGCGCACCCGCCTGCTGCTGACCCTGGGGCTGACCCTGACCCTGCTGTGGACGCTGGTGGCCGCCTGGCTGATGCGCGATCTCCAGCACCAGGTGGAGCGCACCCTGGATCAGCGGCTGGCCCAGTCGGCGCGCATGGTGGCCGGGCTGATGACCCGGCTGCCCCGGGACGCCTGGCAGCAGGCGGATCGGCGGGCGCTGTCGATCCCGCCCATCGAGGGGCTGGCCTGTCAGGTGCACTCGCCGCGCGGCGAGATCCTGGCGCGGACCCACGACAACATGGCCGGGGTGCTGACCCCGGCGGCGCCGGGCCACGCCTACCGGGAGGTCGACGGCACCACCTGGCGGGTCTTCACCTACCGCCGGGACGGCCTGACGATCACCACGGCGGATCGCCTGGACGAGCGCGACCAGCTGCTGCGCAACGTCATGGAGGTCGCCGTGGTGCCCTTCCTGGTGGCCCTGGTGGGCAGCCTGCTGTCGGTCTGGGTGGGGGTGGTGCGCGGCCTGGCCCCGCTCGAGCGCCTGCGCGACGCCCTGGCCCGGCGGCACCCCGAGGCCCTGGCGCCCCTGGCCACCCGGGACCTGCCCGCCGAGCTGCGCCCGCCGGTGGCGACGCTCAATCGCCTGCTGGATCGGGTGCAGCGGGCCATGGTCCGCGAGCAGCGCTTCACCAACGACGCGGCCCACGAGCTGCGCACCCCGCTCACCGCCATCAAGACCCACCTGCAGGTGGCCGCCCGGGTCGAGGGGGAGGGCGCCCGGCAGGCCCTCGCCCGGGCCGAGGAGGGCGTGGCGCGGCTGACGCGCACCCTGGAGCAGCTGCTGATGCTGGCCCGGGTCGAGGGCCGGGTGACCTTCGAGGACGGCGAGCCCTGCCGCGCCGGGGAGGTGGCGCGGCTGGCGGTGCGCGATGCCGGCGCCGGAAGCGGCCGGGTCGAGATGCCGTCGGCCTGGCCCGAGGCGTGCCTGGCGCTACCCCGGGAGCTGGCCATCACGGCGCTGCGCAACCTGGTCGACAACGCCCTGCGTCACGGGGCGAGCGACGCCCCGGTGAAGCTGGCCGTCGAGGCGTCGAGGGGCGACCGGCTGACCTTCACGGTGCGCGATCGCGGCCCCGGGCTGGGGGCGTCCCTGCAGACCGAACCGCCGCGGCGCTTCTGGCATCGCGGCGGTTCGGGCAGCGGCCTGGGGCTGGCGATCGTCACCGCCATCGCCGAGCGCTTCGGCGGGGAGCTGGCCTTCCGGCACCCCGCCGAGGGCGGGCTGGAGGCCCGCCTGACCCTGCCGGTCGAGGCGCGCCCCGACCGGCAGGCGCAGGGACCCCGCAAGGGATCGATAACGACAGAGGGAGAGACCGGATGACACGCATGAGGATCACGGGCGGCCTGGGGCTGCTGGCGGGGCTCGGCCTCGCCGCTGGCCCGGCGCTGGCCCTGGAGGGCGACCCGGCCCGCGGCGAGGGCGTCGCCGGGACCTGCGTGGCCTGCCATCAGGCCGACGGCATGGGCATGGACATGCCCCAGGGCGAGTCCTGGCCGCGGCTGGCGGGCCTGCCGGCGGACTACATCGCCAGGCAGCTGCATGACTTCAAGGCCGGGCGGCGGGACAACGCCACCATGAAGCCCTTCGCCAATATGCTCGACGACCAGCAGATCGCCGATGTGGCGGCCTACTACGCCCAGCTGGCGCCCTGGCCCGCGCTGCCCGCGGCCTACCGGGCTGCGGATCCGGACGAGCCCGGCGAATGGCTCGCCGAGCGCGGCGACTGGGGCCGCCTGGTGCCGGGCTGCAACCAGTGCCACGGCCCCGCCGGCCAGGGCGTGGGCGCCGACTTCCCGCCGCTGGCCGGCCAGCATGCCGGCTACCTGGCGGCCCAGTTGACCGCCTGGCGCGAGGGGCGCCGGCACAACGATCCCAACGGCCTGATGCAGGGCGTCGCCGAGCGCCTGAATGACGACGAGATCGCGCTGATCGCCGACTACTATGCGACCCTGCCCGAGCGGCTCGAGGCGACCACCACAGAGGAGGGCGGCCAATGAGGATTCGCAGCATCACTCTCTGGCTCGCCGGCGGGCTGGCGGCGGCGTTCGGCCTGAACGCCGGGATCGCCGCCGAGGGCGAGGCGCCGGAGCGCGACTACCAGGTGCCGCTGCCCGAGGCCCCGGCCGGCGAGGTGACCTTCGAGCCGCCCGCCGAGGCGGACATCCCCGACAACCAGTACGGCGACATGGTGCGGCTGGGGCGCGACCTCTTCATGGACACCCAGCGCCTGCGGGGCGAGCACGTCTTCAACGACCAGAACTGCAGCAACTGCCACCTGGACGCCGGCCGGCTGGCCAGCTCGGCGCCGATGTGGGCCTCGGTGGGCGTTTACCCCGCCTATCGAGGCAAGAACGACAAGGTCAACACCATGGCCGAGCGCATCCAGGGCTGCTTCACCTACTCGATGAACGGCGTGCCCCCCGAGTACGGCAGCGAGCCGCTGGTGGCCCTGCAGACCTACTTCCACTGGCTGGCCAGCGGGGCGCCGATCAACGAGTCGCTGCCCGGTCGCGGCTACCCGACCCTCGCCGAGCCCGCCCAGGCGCCGGACCGGGCCCGGGGCGCCGAGGTCTACGCCGAGCAGTGCGCCATCTGCCACGGCGACGAGGGCCAGGGGCGCCGGGTCGGCGAGCGCCAGGTGTTCCCGCCCCTGTGGGGCGACGGCGCCTACAACTGGGGCGCCGGCATGCACCGGGTCAACACCGCGGCCAACTTCATCAAGGCCAACATGCCGCTGGGCAAGCCCGGCTCGCTGACCGACCAGCAGGCCTGGGACGTGGCGGCCTTCATCAACGGCCACGAGCGTCCCCAGGATCCGCGTCGCCGGACCCTGGACTCGGTGGACGAGACCGACGAGATCTTCCACCAGCACATGGGCTATTACGGCGACGAGATCGACGGGCGCCGCCTGGGCGATCACGACCACTACGGCGAGAACCCGCAGGGCGCCGGCGGCTGAGGCCGCCCGGGACGCTTCCCTGCCCGCTCGGCCCCCGCCCTCCGGCGGGGGCCGAGCGCGTCAGGGGGCCGGCGAGCCCATGATGCGGGCGAGCTGCTCCCCCTGGGGCACGCCCTGCAGCACCTCCACCAGCTCGCCGTCCCGGTAGAGGATGCTCGGCGTGGCGTGCAGTCCCATGCCGCGCATCCGCTCGTGGTTCTCCTGGAGGCGGGTCTCGAGGCGGCGGGGCAACTGCTCCAGCGGCTCGATGCCCTCGCCGCGCTCGTGGGCGGCGAGGGCCGCGGCCGGGTCCTCGGCGGCGAGCATCGAGATGGCCAGGCGCGGGCTGTCCGGCTCGAGGATGCCGACCATGATGTGGCGCAGCTGGACCCGCCCGGCCTCCACCCAGGGCCGGGCCTGTTGCCAGAAGCGGCTGCAGTAGGGGCAGTTGGGGTCGGTGAAGACGTAGAGGATGCGCTCGGCCGAGGGGTCGCCGTCGGCGATCCAGGCGCTGTCGGCAAGCTCGGCCCAGGTCTCGGCGTCCCGTGGGGCGCGCACCAGGCGCTCCAGCGGGTCGGCGGAGAGGTTGTCGCCCTCGGCGTTCACCAGGTTGCCGACCACGGCGTGCTCGCCGTCCGCGGTCAGGTAGACGGCGATCTCGCGTCCCTGGGCGCTGGCGGCGAAGCCGGTCAGGCCGCCCGGGGCCTCGAAGCGCTCGTGGATGATCAGGCCCTGGTCGGCCAGCGCCTGGATCGGGGCCGGCCACGCCTCGGCCAGGACGGCGGAGGGCAGGGCCAGGGGGGCGATCAGCAAGGCGTTTCTCAGGGTATGTCGCATGGGCAGGTCTCGCGTCGGGGTGAAGGGTCAGGGGTGCGCGGTGAGGCGCTCGAGATAGGGAGCCAGCGATGCCCGGGACCGCTCGCCGACATGGCTGTCGACCAGCCGCCCGGCGGCATCGTAGAACAGGGGGATGGGCAGCACCCGGGCGCCGGCCAGGGGCAGGAAGTCGCCGTCCCGCAGGTCGAGCATGGCGGCGGAGCCCGCGAATTGCCCATGGTAGCGGATCACCAAGGCCAGCCGCGCGGCCCGGCGCTCCTCCCCGGCGGGACCGATCAGCATCAGCGCGGCCGGGCCGACGAGGGCATGGCGCTCCACAGGGCCAGGAGCGCCCCGGCGGTCCGCGAGACCAGTCGCCCGGGGGAGGGTGACTCGGTACGAGCGGCCTGGCGCAGGGCGGTGGCCGCGCCGATCAGCCAGGCCCCCCACAGGGCCAGGGGCAGGGCAGTGTCGAGGATCCGCTTCGGGAAGACGATGGCCATGGCCAGCAGCACGAAGCCGAACAACGCCTTGAAGCGCTCAATCCAGGGGGCCCGGGCGGGGCAGCAGCCGGGCGGCGAGACGCAGGACGGCAAGGGGCGCAGGGGTACGCATGCGGGGGCTCTCTCGTCGGGTTCGCCGGGAGGATGCCAAACGCCGATTAGCGTGACATTAGGGCGAGACCGGCCGCCGGGCGGCGCTGGGCGATGTGCCGCCAAAACCGTTACAATGCGGCGACATCGATTCTTCCCGACCTCGGAACCCTGCTTATGCACTGCCCCTTCTGCGGCGCCAACGATACTCGCGTGACCGACTCCCGCCTGGTCGCCGACGGCGACCAGGTGCGTCGGCGGCGTCAGTGCGCGGCCTGCGGCGAGCGCTTCACCACCTACGAGACCGCCGAGCTGGTGATGCCCCGGGTGATCAAGGCCGACGGCTCCCGGGAGCTGTTCGACGAGGCCAAGTTGCGGGCCGGCATGCTGCGGGCCCTGGAGAAGCGCCCGGTCAGCGCCGAATCCATCGAGGCGGCGGTGGAGCGTATCCGCCAGACGCTGCGCGCGAGGGGCGAGCGGGAGGTCCAGGCGCGGGACGTCGGCGAGGAGGTCATGCACGCCCTGAAGCGGCTCGACCAGGTGGCCTATATCCGCTTCGCCTCGGTGTATCGCCGCTTCCAGGACATCGACGAGTTCCGGGCCGAGATCGACCGCCTGGCCCAGGAGCCGAGCTTCCATCCCGACGAGCCGCGCGAGCCATGACCGCCACCACGCCCCCTTCCGCCGAGGCCTGGATGGCCCGGGCCCTGGTGCTGGCCCGCCGCGGCCTCTACACCACCGACCCCAACCCCCGGGTGGGCTGCGTGCTGGTCAGGGATGGCCGCCGGGTGGGCGAGGGCTGGCATGAGCGCGCCGGCGAGCCCCATGCCGAGGTCCACGCCCTGCGCGACGCCGGCGAGGCCGCCCGGGGCGCCACCGCCTACGTGACCCTGGAGCCCTGCTCCCACCACGGCCGCACCGGCCCCTGTGCCGAGGCGCTGGTCCGGGCCGGCGTGGCCCGGGTGGTGGTGGCCATGCGCGACCCCAACCCGCGGGTGGCCGGGCGCGGCATCGAGCGGCTGCGCGAGGCCGGCATCGCCGTCGAGGTCGGCCTGCTCGAGGACCAGGCCCGGGCGCTCAACCCCGGCTTCGTCTCGCGCATGGCCCGCGGGCGGCCCTTCGTGCGCCTGAAGATGGCGATGAGCCTCGACGGCCGCACCGCCATGGACTCCGGGGAGTCCCAGTGGATCACCGGGCCCCGGGCACGCTGCCAGGTGCAGCGCCTGCGGGCCCGGGCCAGCGCCGTGATCACCGGGGTGGACTCGGTGATCTTCGACAACTCCCGGCTGACGGTGCGCGCCGACCAGCTCGAGCTCGACGACGCCGAGGCCATCGCCGCCCGCCAGCCGCTGCGGGTGGTGGTGGACTCGCGGCTGCGCCTGCCCCTGGCGGCGGCCTGCCTGAGCGAGCCCGGCCGCACCCTGGTGGCCACCCTCGAGGCAGCGGACGCCGAACGCCGGGCGCGCCTCGAGGCGGCCGGCGCCGAGGTGCTGGCGCTGCCCGCCGGCGCCGACGGCCGCGTGGACCTGGCGGCCCTGCTGGCGCACCTGGCCGAGCGCGAGGCGGTCAACGAGGCGCTGCTGGAGACCGGCGCGACGCTCGCCGGGGCCATGCTCGACGCCGGCCTGGTCGACGAGATGCAGCTGTTCGTGGCGCCGACCCTGCTGGGCGGCGAGGCGCGGCCGCTGTTCGCCCTGCCGGGGCTGGAGCGCATGGCCCAGCAGCGCCCGCTGGAGATCCTCGACATCCGCGCCGTGGGCCGCGACTGGCGCATCACCGCGATTCCCGGGGCCGCGGCGTCGCCCCCGTCGCCGGTCGACGGGCGCTGACGCGCGAGCCGCCACTAGCGCCGGCGGCCGTGCCACGGTACCCTGACGCGGTTTCGAGGCGGGCGCCGCCCGACGGCGACGCCGATGTCGCCGCGCCACGACGGACCGCCACCAGAGTCAATGGAGATCCCATGGAGCACTCCTCCGACGGGGGCCTGGCCCCCATCGCCGAGCTGATCGAGGACATCCGCCAGGGGCGGATGGTGATCCTGATGGACGACGAGGATCGCGAGAACGAAGGCGACATCATCATGGCCGCCGAGAAGGTCGAGGCCGAGCACATCAACTTCATGGCGCGCCATGCCCGGGGGCTGATCTGTCTGCCGATGACCCGCGAGCGCTGCGAGCGCCTGCAGCTGCCGCTGATGGTGCGCGACAACGGCTCGGGCTTCGGCACCAAGTTCACGCTGTCCATCGAGGCCGCCGAGGGCGTGACCACCGGGATCTCCGCCGCCGATCGGGCGCGCACCGTGCAGGCCGCGGTGGCCCGTGACGCCGAGGCCACCGATATCGTCCAGCCCGGCCACATCTTCCCGCTGATGGCCGAGCCCGGCGGCGTGCTGCGCCGCGCCGGCCACACCGAGGCGGCCTGCGACCTGGCGGCCCTGGCGGGCCTGGATCCCAGCGGCGTGATCTGCGAGGTGATGAACGAGGACGGCAGCATGGCGCGCCGCCCCGAGCTCGAGCGCTTCGCCCGCGAGCACGGCCTGAAGATGGGCACCATCGCCGACCTGATCCACTACCGCATCCACAACGAGCAGACCGTGGAGTCGCTCGAGTCGATGCCGGTGACGACGCCCCACGGCGAGCTGACGCTGCACGTCTTCCGCGACCGCATCCAGGGCGCCCATCACCTGGCGCTGGTCAAGGGGCATCCGCATCCCGAGGCGCTGACCACGGTGCGCGTGCACCTGGCCAACGTGATGCGCGACCTGCTCGCCCTGCAGAAGGGCGAGTCCGCCAGCTGGACCGCCCACGAGGCCATCGCCGAGGTGGCCCGGGCCGAGCACGGCGTCTTCGTGCTGCTCGACGACGGCCGCCCGCGCCAGGATCTCCACGACCTGCTCGAGGTGTTCCTCGAGCGTCGCCGCGCGCCCCGCACCACCGATTCCGACGGCGCCGGCAACTACCTCACCATCGGCACCGGCTCGCAGATCCTGCGCGCCCTGGGCGTGGGCCGCATGCGGCTGCTCAGCTCGCCCTGGAAGTTCTCGGCGCTCTCCGGCTTCGACCTGGAAGTCGTCGAGCGCCTCGAGCCCGGCCAGGCGCCGGCCGCCGAGGGCGGCGACGGCGCCTGACGCCACCCCTTTCAACGCATTGACACGGCGCCGCCCGACGCGGCGTCATGTGCATTCCGAGCCACCGGGTTCAGCAGGAAAGAGACCATGCAACCGATTTCCCAAGTCGAAGGCAGCTTCGTCGACGTCGATGGCCGCTACGTGATCGTGGTGGGCCGCTTCAATCATCACGTGGTGGACAGCCTGGTGGAGGGCGCCGTGGACAGCCTGGTGCGCCACGGCGTGGACGAGGAGCACATCGACATCGTCCATGCCCCCGGCGCCTGGGAGCTGCCGCTGGCCGTCAAGCGCGTGCTCCAGGTGGCGCGCCCCGAGGCGGTCGTCGCCCTGGGGGCGGTGATCCGCGGCGGCACCCCGCACTTCGAGCACGTGGCCGGCGAGTGCAACTCCGCCCTGAGCCGCCTTCAGCTGGAGTTCGACACCCCGGTGGCCAACGGCGTGCTGACCGTCAACTCCATCGAGCAGGCCATCGAGCGGGCCGGCACCAAGGCCGGCAACAAGGGCACCGAGGCGGCCATGGCGGCGATGGAGATGGTCTCCCTGCTGCGCCGCTTCGCCGCCGCCGAGGAGGACGCGCGATGAGCGAGCGCGGACGCGAGCCCTCCCGGGCCCAGCTGGCCCGCCATGCCGCCCGCGAGCTGGCGGTGCAGGGCCTCTACCAGTGGCAGTTGACCGGCAAGCCGATCAGCGCCGTCGAGGCCGAGTTCCGCGGCCAGGTGGCCGACGAGGACCTGGAGGACCACGAGAACTGGCACAAGGTCATGGAGATCGCCGACCTGGCGCTCTTCCACCAGCTGCTCAACGAGGTGGCGCGCCACCGCGAGGAACTGGACGCCGCCATCGCGCCGCTGCTCGACCGTCGCCTCGAGGACCTCGACCTCATCGAGCGGGCCATCCTGCGGCTCGGCGCCTACGAGCTGGCCAAGCGCCCCGAGGTGCCCTACCGGGCGGTGATCAACGAGGGCGTCGAGCTGGCCAAGTCCTTCGGGGCCACCGAGGGACACCGCTACGTCAACGGCATCCTCGACAAGCTCGCCGCCAGGCTGCGCGGCGCCGAGGTCACCGCGCGTCGCCGCTGAAGGCCGGGCCCGGATGCACAGCGAATTCGAGCTGATCGCCCGCTATCTCGCCCCGGCGCCCGCGGGGGACGATCGGGGCGTCGCCCTGGGCGTCGGCGACGACTGCGCGCTGCTCGCCCCCACCACCGGGCAGCGGCTGGCGGTGAGCGTCGACACCTCGGTGGCCGACGTGCACTTCCCCGCCGAGGCCCCGCCGTCGGCGATCGGCCACCGGGCGCTGGCGGTCAGCCTCAGCGACCTGGCCGCCATGGGCGCCCGGCCGCGCTGGTGCCTGATGTCGCTGACCCTGCCCGAGGCCGACGACGCCTGGGTCGCCGCCTTCGCCCAGGGCTTCCACGGCCTGTGCGCGAAAAGCGGCGTGGCCCTGGCCGGCGGCGACGTCACCCGCGGCGAGTTGGCCGTGGGCGTCACCGTGATGGGCGAGGTGGCGCCGGAGCGGGTTTTGACCCGGGGCGGCGCGCGGCCCGGCGACGTCCTGGCGGTGACCGGCGCGCTGGGCGGCGGCGCCGGTGGCCTGGCCCGCTGGCGGGCCGGGGCGCGCGACCTCGCCGATCCCCTGCTGCGCCGCTACCTGCTGCCTTGGCCGCGGCTCGAGGCCGGCCAGGCGCTGTGCGAGCTGGCCGGCGCGGCCATCGACCTCTCCGACGGCCTGCTCGCCGACCTGGGCCATCTCTGCGCGGCCTCCGGCACGGGGGCGACCCTGCGCCCGGAGGCGCTGCCGCTGGCCGAGGGGCTCGTCGAGGCCCTCGGCGAGTCGGACGCCCGCCGCGCCGCCCAGAGCGGCGGCGACGACTACGAGCTGCTGGTGGCCCTGCCGCCCGCGAGCCTCGAGCCGGCCCGGGCCCGCCTGGCGGCGCTCGGCCTGGCGTTGACCGCCATCGGCGAGGTCACCGACGAGCCGGGCATCGCCGGGAGCACGGTTGACGGCGTCGCGGGCTGGCAGCACTTCTCAGGAGACACGCCATGAATCGCGCCCCCCAGAGCGTCTGGCACCGTCCGGTGCACTTCCTCGCCTTCGGGTTCGGCAGCGGGGCGGTGCCCTTCGCGCCCGGCACCGTGGGCACCGTCGCGGCGATCCCCTTCTACTGGCTGATGTCGGAGCTGCCGCTGGGCTGGTACCTGTTCGTGGTGGCCGTCACCTTCGTGTGGGGCATCTGGCTGTGCGAGAAGAGCTCCCGGGACCTGGGGGTTCACGATCACTCCGGCATCGTCTGGGACGAGTTCGTCGGCTACTGGCTGACCATGACCGCGGTGCCCTTCTCCTGGGAGGCCGCGCTCTGGGGCTTCGTGGTCTTCCGGGTGTTCGACGTCTTCAAGCCCTGGCCGATCCGCTGGGCCGACCGCCGGGTGGCCGGCGGCTTCGGCATCATGATCGACGACGTCCTGGCCAGCGTCTATGCCTGGAGTACCATGCACCTGTGGTTCTGGCTCCACTGAGACGGGCGCGCCGACCGGGATGGGGCGGCGCGACAAGCGACGGCGAGGCGGCTCGGGGACGGCCGGCCGCCGGACAAGGAGGAAGGGATGCGCAAGGAGCGCCTGATCGTGCCGGTGCTGGCCGGGCTGGCCCTCGCCTGGGCGCTGGCCCAGACCGTCGCCGGCCTGCTCTTCGAGCGCGAGCTGGCTCGGGCCGTCGAGGACCTGCAGGCCCGGGGCGAGCTGTCGATACGCCGCAGTGATGTCGAGCGGGGCTGGCTGACGTCCCGGGGCGTCCTGCACCTGTCGCCGCTGTTCGGCGATGCCTGGCACCTGGACGTCGCCTACCGGGCCCGGCACGGCGTGCTGGGCACCTCCCTGGACGGTTCCCTGCGCCCCCACCTGCCCGCCGAGGGCGAGACCACGCCGGACGCCGCTGCGCAGTCGCCGCCGACCTGGAAGGCCGGCTACAACCCCTTCACCGCCAGCTTCGACGGGGTCCTGACCCTGTCGCCGGTGGTCTTCCACCAGCAGGGCCGGACCCTGTCGCTGGAGGGCGGGCGCCTGGCCTTCCAGGGCGAGGCCGGGGACTGGCGGCTGCGCGCGCGGCTGGCGGCCCTCGACCTGGAGGACGGCGATACCCGCCTGCGGGCCGGGCCCCTGGTGCTGGAGAGCCGCTATACCTATACCGAAGGCGCCGAGCACTTCAATCAGCGCGATCGCCTGCGCGTCCAGGGGCTCGCCTGGCGCTCCCCGGAGCTGGCCCTGGACGCCGACGAGATCACCCTGCGCACCCGCACCGTGCTCGACGCCTCGGAGCTGCGGCTGCGGGCCCGGCTGGACCTGGGGAAGATCCTGGCCGGCGAGGAGGTGCTGCTGGCCGGCGGGCTGACCGCGGAACTCTCGCGCATCGAGGCCGGCGCCCTGCGCGATCTGGTCGATCGGCTGCGCCGGGAGGCGGCCCGGGGCCATGCCGAGGACGACCACGACGCGGCCGCCGAGCTCGCCCCGGCGCTGCGCGCCCTGCTGGTCGACTCGCCGCGCCTGGACATCCTCGCCGCGGACCTCGACAGTCCCATGCTGGGGCTGTCCCTGGACGGCCGGGGGGTGCTGGTCTTCGACGGCCGCGACCTCGAGGCCCTCGACCCCCTGGCGCTGGACGAGCCCGGCGAGCGGGCCGAATGGCGCACGCGCCTCGACGGCGACTTCCTGTGGCAGGACCTTCCGCCGGTGATCGCCCTGTGGCTGGGGCTGGGCCTCGATACCCGCGAGCTGCAGATCGACGTGGCGCGCGGCCAGGTGCGCCTCAACGGTCGCCCGCTGCCGCCCCTCGATCGCTGGCGATGACTTGAAGTTCGGCCTCGTCGCCCGCATCCCCGAGGACATCACGGGTCGAGACGTCCCGCCCCTTCAGGATGAGGTAGGCATGAGCGAAGACGATCAGCGCTTTGAAGACGATGGCCTGGAATGGGTCCAGGCCGACGAGACCGACGATGACCTCGCGTTCGGCGAAGGCAGCGGCCATGCGGTGGTGCCGGCCAGCGACACCCTCCCCGAGCGGGTCTATCTGTTGCCGATCCACAACCGGCCCTTCTTCCCCGCCCAGGTCCAGCCGCTGGTGATCAACCGCGAGCGCTGGGAGGAGACCATCCGCCGGGTCGGCAACACCCCGCACCAGATGGTCGGCCTGGCCTTCGTCGGCGAGACCGGCGTGGACGAGCTCGGCCACGAGGACTTCCCCGAGGTCGGCACCGCGGTCAAGGTCCACAAGCTGCAGGGCGAGGATGCCCAGCTGCAGTTCATCGCCCAGGGCATGCGGCGCTTCCGCATCCAGCGCTGGCTGTCCAAGGAGCCCCCCTACCTGGTGGAGGTCAGCTACCCCCGGGAGCCGGTGGACGCCGAGGACGACGAGACCCGCGCCTACGCCATGGCCCTGATCAACGGCATCAAGGAGCTGCTGCCGATCAACCCGCTCTACGGCGAGGAGCTCAAGCACTACCTCAATCGCTTCAGTCCCCACGAGCCGGGCCCGCTGACCGACTTCGCCGCGGCCATCACCTCGGCCAAGGGGCCGGAGCTGCAGGACGTGCTGGAGTCGCTGCCGGTGATGGAGCGCATGCAGAAGGTGCTGCCCCTGCTGCGCAAGGAGATCGACGTCGCCCGGCTGCAGAGCGAGATCAGCGAGCAGGTCAACGCCCAGATGCAGGAGCGCCAGCGGGAGTTCTTCCTGCGCGAGCAGCTCAAGGTGATCCAGCGCGAGCTGGGCATCTCCAAGGACGACCGCGAGAACGACGTCGACACCTTCCGCGCCCGCCTGGCCGACAAGACGGTGCCCGAGCGCGTCCAGGAGCGCATCGACGACGAGCTCGAGAAGCTCTCGGTGCTGGAGACCGGCTCGCCGGAGTACGGCACCACCCGCCACTACCTGGACTGGCTGACCTCGCTGCCCTGGGGCCTGACCAGCGACGACCAGCTCGACCTCGGCCACGCCCGCCAGGTGCTCGACCGCGACCACGACGGCCTCGAGGACGTCAAGGAGCGGATCATCGAGTTCCTCGCCGAGGGCACCTTCAAGGGCGACGTGGGCGGCTCCATCCTCCTGCTGGTGGGGCCGCCCGGGGTCGGCAAGACCTCGGTGGGGCGCTCCATCGCCGAGGCGCTGGGCCGCCGGTTCTACCGCTTCTCGGTGGGCGGCATGCGCGACGAGGCGGAGATCAAGGGCCACCGGCGTACCTACGTCGGCGCCATGCCCGGCAAGCTGGTCCAGGCCATCAAGGAGGTCGACGTCGAGAACCCGGTGATCATGCTCGACGAGATCGACAAGCTGGGGCAGTCCTTCCAGGGCGACCCGGCCTCGGCGCTGCTCGAGGTCCTCGACCCGGAGCAGAACGTCGACTTCCTCGACCACTACCTGGACGTGCGCCTGGACCTCTCCAAGGTGCTGTTCGTGTGCACCGCCAACACCCTGGACGCCATCCCGGCGGCGCTGCTCGATCGCATGGAGCAGATCCGCCTGTCCGGCTACATCGCCCAGGAGAAGATGGCCATCGCCAAGCATCACCTGTGGCCCAAGCTGCTCGAGCGCGATCGCATCGCCAAGAAGCGCATCAACCTCACCGATGCCGCGCTGCGCCAGGTCATCGAGGGCTATGCCCGGGAGGCCGGGGTGCGCCAGCTCGAGAAGCAGCTGCACCGCATCGTGCGCAAGGCGGCGGTCAAGCTGCTCGAGGACGATCAGCACAGCGTCAAGGTCTCGGTGAAGAACCTCGAGGACTTCCTCGGTGCGCCGACCTTCCGCAAGGAGAAGGTCATGAAGGGCGAGGGCGTGGTCACCGGCCTGGCCTGGACGGCCATGGGCGGGGCGACCCTGTCGGTGGAGGCCGGCAAGGTCCACTCCCTGGATCGCGGCTTCAAGCTCACCGGCCAGCTCGGCGAGGTGATGAAGGAATCCGCCAACATCGCCTACAGCTACGTGCTGGGACACCTCGGCGACTACGGCGCCGATGCCGACTTCTTCGACTCGGCCTTCGTCCACCTCCACGTGCCCGAGGGGGCGACGCCCAAGGACGGCCCCTCGGCCGGGGTGACCATGACCACCGCACTGCTGTCGCTGGCCAGGCACAAGCCCATCGACCGGCCCCTGGCGATGACCGGCGAGCTGACCCTGACCGGCCATGTGCTGCCGGTGGGCGGCATCCGCGAGAAGGTGATCGCCGCCCGGCGCAGCGAGATCTTCGAGGTGATCCTGCCCGAGGCCAACCGCCGCGACTACGAGGAGCTGCCGGACTACCTCAGGGAGGGCGTGACGGTGCACTTCGCCGGCCACTACAGGGACGTGGCCAAGGTGGTCTTCGGCTGAGGAAAACACCGATTTATTGCTGCGCTCGATATCCTGGCCGCCGGCGGTGTCGAGGCGTCGAACCGTCGCCATCCTCATGTAGCAGGCTACACTCCGGTAGCTGCGCTCCGGCGGCGGCCAGCCTCTCTTCGCTCGCGACATAAATCGGCGCTTTCCTGATCGGTAGGAACGCGCGGCATTATCCACCGACCCATCCCTTCAGAGCGCGCCCGCCATGGCATAATGGCGGGTGCGCTCGTTTTCATCCCCGAACAACAAGGAACGCCCATGACGCCCAAGCTGCCGGCCGCCGGCCTGGCGCTGGCGACGCTGCTCGCCGGCGGCGCCGCCCACGCCGATCGCACCCTGACCGTCTACACCTACGAGTCCTTCGTCGCCGAGTGGGGGCCGGGGCCCGGCATCGAGGCGGCCTTCGAGGCCCGCTGCGGCGACTGCGACCTGGAGTTCGTGGCCCTGCCGGGCGGCGTCGACATCCTCCAGCGGCTGCGCCTGGAAGGGCAGGGCACCGCCGCCGACGTGGTGCTGGGGCTGGACATGAACCTGATGGCCGAGGCGCGGGCGCTGGACCTGCTGGCGCCCCACGGCGTCGACACCGCCCCGCTCGCGCTGCCCATCGACTGGAACGACGACACCTTCCTGCCCTACGACTGGGGGCACTTCGCCTTCGTCTACGACACCCGGCAGCTCGATGCCCCGCCCGACAGCTTCGAGGCGCTGCTCGAGGCCCCCGAGGACGTCAAGCTGATCCTCCAGGACCCGCGCACCAGCGTCACCGGCCAGGGGTTGATGCTGTGGATCCGCAAGCTCTACGGCGAGCGGGCGCCCGAGATCTGGGCGCGCCTGGACGAGCGGGTGCTGACCGTGACCAACGGCTGGAGTCAGGCCTACTTCTCGCTGTTCATGAACGGCGAGGCGCCGATGGTGCTGTCCTACGCCACCTCGCCGGCATACCACATGGCGGTGGAGGGCAGCGACCGCTACCAGGCCGCCGAGTTCGAGGAAGGCCACTACCTGCAGGTGGAGACCGCGGCGATGGTGGCGAACACCGAGCAGCCGGAGCTGGCCCGGGACTTCCTGGCCTTCGTGCTCACTCCCGACTTCCAGCGCCATATCCCGCTGGGCAACGTCATGAACCCGGCCATCGAGCTGGGCGACGCCCTGCCCGGGGTCTTCGACCGGCTGATCGCGCCGAAGAGCCTGACCTTCGCCCCCGAGACGGTCCGCGAGCATCGTCGCGAGTGGATCCGCGAGTGGCTGAACGCCGTGGCGCGATGACGCCGACGTCGCGCTGGGCCACGCGCTCGCGCTGGCCGCTGGGGTGGGGGCTCACGGCCTTCGTCGCCGTGGTCGGCCTGGGGCTGGGCAGCCTGGGCGCGCTGCTGTGGCAGGCCCGGGCGCTGCACCCGGCGATGCTCTGGGAGGAGCCCTGGCTGGCCGCGGTGCTGCGCTTCACCCTCTGGCAGGCGAGCCTGTCGACGCTGCTGTCCATCGGCCTGGCGGTGCCGGTCGCCCTGGCCCTGGCGCGGCGCCCCCGCTTCTTCGGCCGGCGCCTGCTGCTGCGGGCCATGGAGCTGTCGCTGGTGATCCCCAGCCTGATCGCGCTGTTCGGCCTGGTGGCCGTGCATGGCCGGCGGGGCTGGGTGGCGCCGCTGCGCGATTGGCTCGGGGGCCTGCCCGAGGACTATCTCTACGGGCTGTCCGGGATCGTGCTCGCCCACGTCTTCTACAACCTGCCCCTGGCCGCCCGGTTGATGCTGCAGGCCCTGGAGCAGGCCCCGGCCGCCCAGTGGCGGCTGGCCGGCCAGCTCGGCCTGACCCGCGGCGCCCTGTGGCGGGCCCTGGAGTGGCCCCGGCTGGCGCCGCTGCTGCCGCGGCTCGCGGCGCTCGTGTTCACGCTGTGCTTCACCAGCTTCGCCATCGTCATGACCCTGGGCGGCGGGCCCGGCGCCTCGACCCTGGAGGTGGCGCTCTACCAGGCCATGAAGTTCGATCACGACCTGGCCCTGGCCGCGCTGCTGGCACTCACCCAGCTGACCCTCTGCCTGGCGCTGTGGCTGCTGGCGCTGTCCCGCGGGGGCACGCCCTCGCTGGCGGTGAGCGCCCGCCCGGCGGCGATCGCGCCACGCTGGTGGCGCCGCGACGCCCTGGGTGCCTCGCGAGTGGTCGATGCCTGCTGGCTGGTGGGGCTCGCCGCGCTGCTGCTGCCGCCGCTGGCCGCGGTGCTGGTGGCCGGCGCCTGGGGGCTGCCCGAGCTGCCGCGCGGCGCCAGCCTCGCCCCGGCGGCGCTGCGCAGCCTGGTGATGGCGCTGGGGGCGGGCCTCGGGGCCCTGGCCCTGGCGGTGGCGCTGCTCGTCGGCAGCCATTGGCTGCGCGCCACCCGCCGGCCGCTGTCGGCGACGATCCTGGAAGGCGGCGGCCAGCTGATCCTGGTGATCCCCGCCCTGGTGCTCGGCACCGGCCTGTTCCTGCTGCTGCGTCCCCAGCTGGGCAGCGGCTGGCAGGGCTACGCCCTGGTGGTGCTGGTCAACGCCTTCATGGCGCTGCCCTTCGCCATGCAGGTGGTACGCGGCGCGCTGCCGGGGCTCTCTGCCCAGGAGCGGCGCCTGGCCGACCAGTTCGGGGTGCGCGGCGCCGCCCGGGTGCGCTGGCTGATCTGGCCCCGGCTGCGAAGGCCCCTGGCCCTGGCGCTGGCCTATGCGATGACGCTGTCGCTGGGCGACTTCAGCGTCATCGCCCTGTTCGGCAGCCCCTCGGCGCCGACCCTGCCGATGCTGCTGTTCCAGCAGCTGGGCGGCTATCGCTGGCAGGGGGCGGCGGCCACCGCCCTGCTGCTGCTGGCCCTGGTGGCGGGGGTGTTCGCCCTGCTCGACCGGCTGACGCGCCGGCCGCCCCGCCATGCCGGGGCCTTCTCGCCTTCCCCGGAGATCGCCGATGCTCGACTGCCATGACCTGACCTTCCACTACCAGCGTTGCGACCCGGGCGAGATCCCGGACTTCTGCTTCACCTTCGGCCTCGCCCCGGGGGAGTGCCTGGCGGTGGAGGGGCCCTCCGGGGCGGGCAAGAGCACACTGCTGGGCCTGCTGGCCGGCTTCCTGGAGCCGGGGGGCGGGCGGCTGACCTGGGCGGGGCAGGACCTGCTGGCGCGGCCGCCCTGGGAGCGCGGCATCACCACCGTCTTCCAGGATCACAACCTCTTCGACCACCTGCCGGTATGGCTCAACGTGGGGCTCGGTCTGGCGCCGGACATGAAGCTGTCCGGCGACCAGCAGGCGCGGATCCGCGCGGGGCTCGCCGAGGTGGGGCTGGACGGCCTGCACGACCGGCTGCCCGACGAGCTGTCCGGCGGTCAGCGTCAGCGGGTGGCGCTGCTGCGCGCGCTGTTGCGCGGGGCGCCGCTGCTGCTGCTCGACGAGCCCTTCACCGGCCTGGACGACGCCACCCGACAGGGGCTCTGGGCCCTGGTGCGTCGCCAGAAGGCCGCGGGGGTGGCGGTGCTGCTGGTCAGCCATGATCGCGACGACATCGAGGCCCTGGCCGACCGGCGCTGCCGGCTGGAAACCGGCCGGCTGGTGTGACCCAGGGCGAACGTGGCCCGGGCCGGGGATGAGCGGGCCGCCGTGCTCGGGGTTCAGTCCCTGATCTCGGCGATGACTTCGCCGGTAGCCTCGCTCAGCCCCGTCTCGGTGAAGCCGAGGCTGGCGTAGAAGTCCCGGGCGACCTGGTTGGTGGGTACATAGCAGATCGTGATCCGTTCGAAGGGCCCCTTCGCCCGGATTTCGTCCAGCACGCACTGCATGGCCTGGTGCCCGATCCCCCTTCCCTGGTGGTTCCGGTCGACCATCAGGCGGAAGATGTTGTACTCAGGCGGCCTGTCGTCGTGGTCGAAGGATTCATACATGAGAAAACCCACGACGGTGCCGTCGCAATAGATCGCGCGGGGCTGATAGGTCGGATGGAATTTCGATTCGGCAATGGAATACAGGTTGTCGGCGACATAGCCGCGCTGCGACTCCGCCACCTCCAGCGCGATGATGGCATCGAAATTCTCGCGAGTGATGTCCTTCAGCACTATCTCCATCGATGCTGGCTCCATGCGGGGGCATGAGGTTCAGTGCTGGCGGATACCGCGCGACCGGCCACGCTGTTCCTGGTGTGCCGGTATTCCCCGGGCTGCTCGTCTCGACCAACAAGCGATAGCCGAGCTCGAGAGCGGGCCGATGGGTTCCCCTCGACATATCGCAGCCTGGGTAGCCGGAGGACGGCAGCCAATGCCCCATGCCGACAGTCTAGTAGGATGCGACCTGCCCCATCTGCCGTCGCAACCGGGCGCGTTACGAGCGCGGGGCAAGTCGCAAGGCAACGTCGATGGCGTGGGCAGACCGCTCCCGTCGACGTGCTGTTGCGGGCAGCGAGTGTGATCGCCTCAGGGACGTTCTCTCACTGCACGCTGGGTGGCCAATCTTCGGCGTTCGCCGAGTCAGTCCGGGAGTGGCCCGACGAAGGCCCCGCGGTGAAAGGCCGCCGCGGCCTCGACCTCGGCGATGCCACGCTGGCCGGGCTCCGGCGGCTCGTCGCCGGCCAGCACCCGAAGTACCGACCTGACGCCTCGTGACAGCGAAATCAGGTTGTAGCCGCCTTCCAGCACGAAGACCAGGCGTCCCTCGCAGTGCCGGCGGGCCAGGGTCCTGAGGATGGCGGTCATGGCCGCGAAGCCGTCATAGGAGACCGCCAGGGCGAGGTCGTGGCCATGCGGATCGAAACCGGTCGAGACCAGGATCAGGTCGGGCTGGAACCACTCGGTCGCGGGCACCAGGATCTCGCGAAAGGCCTTGAGGTAGGCGGCATCGCCGGCGTCGGCGGGGAGGGGAACATTGACACTGGTGCCATCCCCCAGGCCCATGCCGACCTCCTCGATGCTCCCCGTGCCGGGATAGAAGGGCGCGGCGCGGTGCAGGTCGAAGAACAGCACATGCGGATCGGCCCAGAAGATGTCCTGGGTGCCGTTGCCGTGATGGGCATCCCAGTCGACGATCATCACTCGCTTACAGCCCAGTGTCGTGCGGGCATGAGCGGCGGCCACCGCCACATTGTTGAACAGGCAGAAGCCACGGGCCCGCACCGGCTCGGCGTGGTGGCCGGGAGGTCTCACCAGCGCGAAACTGCTTTCGGCCCTTCCCGCGACGACTGCCTCGACGGCGGCGATCGCCGTGCCGGCGGCCACTTCGGCGGCGTCGACGCTGCCGGGAGACACCGCCGTGGTGTCCACGTCCAGCCAGGCGCTCTGGCCGCGAAGGGCGAAGATATGATCCAGGAAGGAGGTGGTGTGTACGCGCCCCAACTGCTCTCGCGTCGCCGCCATGCCTGACTCGAAGGTCACGCCGGCAATCGGCTCGAGATCCAGCAGATGCCGAATGGCAGTGAGCCTGGCGGGGTGTTCCGGATACTTCCAGGGGACACCCAGCCCCGACAACAGCCTGCGGATGCGATCGTCCATGCGACCCGGCATGAAAGGCACCTCGATATCCGGCTCGTGGGCCAGCATTCGCTCGTCATAGAAGGCGATCACGCGGTTCTGTTCGGCCATGGCGAAGGCTCCCTGTTGTGCTCAGCAAAAAGCGAGGCGGACCGCAGCGCTGACTACAGAGTATCAGGGCCCGGCATCGAGGGGGCATGACGCCCTGACCCGGTCGGGCCCCCGAGCCCGCAGGGATCAGCTGCGATGTCCCCGGGAGAGCGGGCCGCGACGGCCCTGCCATGGCCTGCGGCAACGGCAGGCCTTGTGGACCCGCTACCGGTGGCTGGAAGCGACCGCCGGGTAGCCGACGTCGCCTGAGAGCAAGGCGCTGGCCTGGCGGCCGGGGCCATGACAGAATCGAATGCACTGGACACCAAGGATCGCCCGGGCCCGACCCAGGGCGGCATGCAGCACTTCAAGAGGACACCATGCCCGAGTATCGCTCCCGTACCACCACCGCCGGTCGCAACATGGCCGGGGCCCGCGCCCTGTGGCGCGCCACCGGCATGACCGACGAGGACTTCCACAAGCCGATCATCGCCGTGGCCAACTCCTTCACCCAGTTCGTGCCGGGCCACGTGCACCTGAAGGACATGGGCCAGCTGGTGGCCCGGGAGATCGAGAAGGCCGGCGGGGTGGCCAAGGAGTTCAACACCATCGCCGTGGACGACGGCATCGCCATGGGCCACGACGGCATGCTCTACTCGCTGCCCAGCCGCGACATCATCGCCGACAGCGTCGAGTACATGGTCAACGCCCACTGCGCCGACGCCCTGGTGTGCATCTCCAACTGCGACAAGATCACCCCCGGGATGCTGATGGCCGCCATGCGCCTCAACGTGCCGGTGATCTTCGTCTCCGGCGGCCCCATGGAGGCCGGCAAGACCAAGCTGCTCGACCACGGCCTCGACCTGGTCGACGCCATGGTCATGGCCGCCGACGACAAGGTCGACGACGAGACCGTGGCCGAGGTGGAGCGCAGCGCCTGCCCGACCTGCGGCAGCTGCTCCGGCATGTTCACCGCCAACTCCATGAACTGCCTCACCGAGGCGCTGGGCCTGGCGCTGCCGGGCAACGGCACCCTGCTGGCCACCCACGCCGACCGCCGCCGGCTGTTCGAGACCGCCGGCCACCGCATCGTCGAGCTGGCCCGGCGCTACTACGAGGGCGACGAGGCGCACCTGCTGCCCCGGGCCATCGGCGCCAAGGCGGCGTTCAAGAACGCCATGACCCTGGACATCGCCATGGGCGGTTCCACCAACACCATCCTGCACCTGCTGGCCGCGGCCCAGGAGGCCGGCGTCGATTTCGACATGACCGACATCGACCGCCTGTCCCGGGAGGTGCCCCAGCTGTGCAAGGTGGCGCCCAACACCCAGCAGTACCACATCGAGGACGTGCACCGCGCCGGCGGGATCATGGCGATCCTCGGCGAGCTGGACCGGGCCGGGGTCCTGGATACCCGGGTGCCCACGGTCTACGGCGACAGCCTGGCCGAGGCCCTCGAGGCCTGGGACATCATGCGCTCGCCGAGCCCCGAGGTGGTGGAGTTCTACCGCGCCGGCCCCGGCGGCATCCCCACCCAGACGGCCTTCTCCCAGAGCGCCCGCTGGCCGAGCCTCGACGGCGACCGGGCCGGCGGCTGCATCCGCGACCTGGCCCATGCCTTCTCGAAGGAGGGCGGCCTGGCGGTGCTCCAGGGCAACATCGCCCGGGACGGCTGCGTGGTGAAGACCGCCGGGGTCGACGACTCGATCCTGGTCTTCGAGGGGCCGGCCCATGTGGTGGAATCCCAGGACCAGGCGGTGGAGCATATTCTCGAGGGCCGGGTCCAGGAAGGCGAGGTGGTGGTGATCCGCTATGAGGGGCCCAAGGGCGGCCCCGGCATGCAGGAGATGCTCTACCCGACCTCCTACCTGAAGTCGAAGGGCCTGGGCAAGGCCTGCGCCCTGCTCACCGACGGCCGCTTCTCCGGCGGCACCTCGGGGCTGTCGATCGGCCACGTCTCCCCGGAGGCCGCCGCCGGCGGCGCCATCGGCCTGGTGGAGAGCGGCGATATCATCCGCATCGACATCCCCAACCGAAGCATCGACGTGAAGCTTGCCGACGAGGAACTCGAGCGGCGCCGCGAGGCCCAGGCGGCCCGCGGCCGCGACGCCTGGAAGCCGCGCATCCAGCGCGTCCGCCAGGTGTCGGCGGCGCTCAAGGCCTACGCGCTGCTCGCCACCTCCGCCGACAAGGGCGCGGTGCGCGACCTCAGCAAGCTCGACTGAGCGCCGGGCCCCGGCCGCCGCCGGGGCCCGTCGCTCGCTTCGTCTCGCCCTTCGATAACGATCGATCCTGCAGGGAAGCCGCGGTATGAAGACCCAGACCCTCAACGTCGGCCTGATCGGTTTCGGCATGGCCGGTCGGACCTTTCACGCGCCGCTGATCCAGGCGGCACCGGGCCTCGAGCTCTCCGCCGTGGTCTCGAGCGATGCCGCCAAGGTGCACGAGCGCTACCCCGAGGTGAGCGTGGTCGCCAAGGCGGCCGAGCTGTTCGCCGACCGCGACATCGACCTGGTGGTGATCGCCACCCCCAACGAGACCCACTTTCCGCTGGCCAAGGCGGCGCTCGCCAAGGGCAAGCACGTGGTGCTGGATAAGCCACTGGCCGTCTCCCTGGCCGAGGCGCGCCAGCTCAAGTCCCTGGCCGACGGCGCCGAGCGGCTGCTCAGCGTCTTCCACAACCGCCGCTGGGACAGCGACTTCCTGACCCTCAAGGCGCTGCTCGACGAGCAGCGCCTGGGGCGGGTGGTCGAGCTGGAGTCGCGGTTCGACCGCTACCGGCCGGTGGTCAGCGACCGTTGGCGTGATCATCACCAGCCGGGCAGCGGCATCTGGTACGACCTGGGGCCGCACCTGCTCGACCAGGCACGGGCGTTGTTCGGCATGCCCCGGGCCATCCAGCTGGAGCTGTCCACCCTGCGCGACGGGGCCGAGATCGACGACGACTTCCTGGCGGTGCTGGAGTACGAACGCCTGCGGGTGACCCTGCGCGCCAGCACCCTGGTGGCCGAGCCCACGCCGCGGCTGCGGGTCAACGGCACCCGGGGCAGCTTCGTCAAGTACGGGCTCGATCCCCAGGAGGCCTGGCTCAAGGCGGGCGAGAGCCCGCAGCCCGCCTGGGGCGTCGATGCCTCGCCGGGGCGCCTGACTCTGAACGAGGGGGAGGGCGACGAGGTGTCGCTGGTTCATCATGAGGTGGAGGCCGTCCCCGGCGACTACCGGGCCTACTACGACGGCATCGCCCGCACCCTGCTGCGCGGCACGCCGCCGCCGGTGACCGCCGAGGAGGCCCTGGAGGTGATGACCCTGCTGGAGGCCGGCCTGGACAGCTATCGCCAGGGGCGCTGGGTCAAGCTCAAGGAAGGCGGCGGCCGGCCCCGGCGGCTCCACGCCAAGGGCTGAGGCGCTGGGGCCGAGGGCGTGCGCGAGCGCCTCCCCGGGCGCGGGAGGGGGTCGCCGCTACCACCGCATGGGGTCGCTGGCCTCGGCCCGCATCTTGTCGCGGGCGATGTAGAGCGCGGCGATGGCCCGGGCCTCGTGGAAGTCCTCCCGGGCCAGCAGGCCCGACAGCTCCTCGATGGCATGGGTCTCGACGATCAGCGGCTCCGGCTCGTCGCCGGGCAGGCGCCGCGGATAGAGGTCGGTGGCCAGCATCACCTGCATGCGGTGGCGCATGTAGTTCGGCGCCAGGGTCAGCTCCACCAGCGGCTCGATCCGGTGGGCGCCGAAGCCGCACTCCTCCATCAGCTCGCGGTTGGCGGCGCTGACCAGATCCTCGCCCGGATCCACCAGCCCCTTGGGCAGGGTCAGGGCATAGTCCTCCACGCCGGCGGCGTACTCGCGGATCAACAACACGTGCTCGGGGTCAGGCATGGCGACGATCATCACCGCCCCGGCGCCCCGCCCGGACCCGCCCAGCCGCTCGAAGGTGCGCTCGGCACCGTTCGAGAAGCGAAGCTCCATCTCCTCGACGTGGAACAACCGGCTGCGGGCGACGCTGCGCCGGGACAGGACGTGGGGCTTGTGCGTGGGCTGGTCGGACATGGGAGCTCCCGGTCGGATGGAATGCGTGCTCGGCGTCGATTGGTTACACTATCACGTCTCTCCCTTTCGAATGTCTCTGCGCTGTTCCCGACGAGGATTCCATGATCGACTGGCGCGCCATCGACACCGTCCTGCTCGACATGGACGGTACCCTGCTGGACCTGCACTTCGACAGCCATTTCTGGCTGGACCATCTGCCGCGACGCTACGTGGAGCTGCATCGGCTCGACGCGGCCACCCAGGACGAGGTGCGCGCCCGCATCGTCCGCGAGCAGGGCACCCTCAACTGGTACAGCCTGGCCTACTGGAGCCGCGAGCTGGGCGTCGATATCCTGGCGCTCAAGCGCGAGGTGCAGCACCTGATCGGCCTGCGGGGCGATGCCCTGGACTTCCTGCGCTGGCTCAAGGACGCCCACCCCCGGGTGGTGCTGGCGACCAATGCCGATCGCGAGAGCCTGGCGCTCAAGCTGCCGCTGACCGGCCTGGAGGACTACCTGGACGCCATCGTCTCCTCCGCGGACCTGGGCGTGCCCAAGGAGGCCCAGGAATTCTGGTTCGCCCTCCAGGAGGTCGAGCCCTTCGATCCGGCCCGTACCCTGTTCATCGACGACAACCCCGCGGTGCTGGAGAGCGCCCGGGAGTTCGGCATCCGCCACCTGCTGGGCATCAAGCAGCCCGACAGCGCCCGCCCCGAGAAGGAGCTCGAGGAGTTCATCGCCCTGGACCGTTTCGCGGCCATCCTCCCCGAGGGCCGGCCGCCCGGGGGAGGGGCGGCATGAGCGGCGTGCGACTCGACAAGTGGCTGTGGGCGGCGCGCTTCTTCAAGACCCGGGCGCTGGCCAAGAAGGCCATCGAGGGCGGCAAGGTCCACTACGACGGCGCCCGGGCCAAGACCAGCAAGGCCGTCGAGGTGGGCGCGCGGATCCGCCTGCCCCAGGGCTGGGACACCTGGGAGGTCGAGGTGGTGGCGCTCTCCGAGCAGCGCCGCGGCGCCCCCGAGGCCCGCGAGCTCTACCGCGAGACGCCGGAGAGCCAGACTCGCCGCGCCCGGGAGGCCGAGAGCCGGCGCCAGGCCAACCAGGCCATGCAGCATCCCTTCAAGCGCCCCGACAGGCGTGAGCGGCGCGAGATCAAGCGCTTCATGCGGGGCGAATAGAGAAGGAAGAGCGAAGACGCAAGAGGGAAGAGCGAACAAGGCCGGCGGGGGAGGCTTGTTCTCTTCCCTCTTATTTCTTACGACTTAGCTTAGGCACGCATCATGACCGACCAGATCCAGCGCTTCCTCTTCGAGGACACCAATGTCCGCGGCGAGATCGTCACCCTCGAGCAGTCCCATGCCGAGGTCATGGATCGCCACGACTATCCGCCCGCGGTGACGCGCCAGCTCGGCGAGCTGCTGGCCGCCGTGGCCCTGCTCACCGAGACCATCAAGCTCGACGGCACCATGAGCCTCGAGGTGCGCGGCCAGGGGCCGCTGTCGCTGCTGATGGCCGAGTCCAACCCGGGCGGCGACCTGCGGGCCATCGCCCGCCTCGACGAGGAGGCGGCGCTGCCGGCCGAGGACGCCGGCTTCGCCGAGCTGGTCGGGGCGGGGCAGATCACCATCACCCTGGATCCCCGCGAGGGCCATCGTTACCAGGGCATCGTGGCCCTCAACCGGGACAGCCTGGCGGGCTGCCTGGAGGACTATTTCGCCCAGTCCGAACAGCTGCCGACCCGGATGTGGCTGGCCGACGACGGGCAGCGGGCCGGCGGCCTGCTGCTGCAGCGCCTGCCCGACGAGGCCGCGAACCGCGACGACGACGCCTGGGACCGCACCGTCCACCTCGCCGCCACCCTCACCGAGGGCGAGCTGCTCGGCGTGGCGCCGCAGGAACTGCTGCATCGTCTCTTCCACGAGGAGACGGTGCGGATCTTCGAGCCCAAGGCGCTGCGCTTCGCCTGCACCTGCTCCCGGGAGCGCATCGCCGGGGCCCTGCTGTCGCTGGGCGCCGAGGAACTGCGCGACATCCTCGCCGAGCAGGGCGGCATCGCCACCCAGTGCCATTTCTGTCACACCCGCTACGAGTTCACCATCGCCGAGGTGGAGGCGATGCTCGCCGATCCCGAGGGGACATCGCCGACCCTGCATTGATCCCGGCGGGGGCAAGATGTCGTCAATGGGGGTGATGTAGTAGTAAAACTACAAGAACGTCGCGCAACGGCGCCGTTTCCTGCCGTGCGGCTTTTTGCCATAATGCGCCGCGTTCATCCGATTTCGGGCGCCGTCCCTACAAGACGGAGCAACCGCGAGGCGGCGCCCGGGGATGGCACCTTCACGCGTCCCGGACGCCCGGCAAACGAGAGAGAAGCGGCCGCAAGGCCCAGGAAACGACATGACCACGACTCAAGCCGCCCCCCAGGCTGCCAGCGAGCAGGCCGCCACCGCCCACGTCAACCTCACCAGCGCCGAACTGATCGAGCGCGCCGTGGCCAACGGCGAGGGCCGCCTGTCCGCCCAGGGTGCCCTGGTGGTGAAGACCGGCGGGCGCACCGGCCGCTCGCCCAAGGATCGTTTCATCGTCGACGAGCCGTCCACTCGCGACGAGATCGACTGGGGCAGCGTCAACCGTCCCTTCGATGCCGAACGGTTCGACGCCCTCTGGGAGCGCGTCGAGACCTATCTGGCCGGCGGCGAGCGCTATGTCTCCGAGCTGCACGTGGGCAGCGACCCGACTCATTACCTGCCGGTCCGCGTGACCACCCAGACCGCCTGGCACAACCTCTTCGGGCGCACCATGTTCGTGCGCCCCGAGGCCTTCAATCCCTCGGCCAAGGGCGAGTGGACCATCCTCAACGCGCCCTTCTTCGAGTGCGATCCGGCCCGGGACGGCACCCACAGCGATGGCTGCGTGATCCTCAACTTCGCCCAGAAGAAGGTGCTGATCGCCGGGATGCGCTACGCCGGCGAGATGAAGAAGGCCATGTTCTCGGTGCAGAACTTCCTGCTGCCGGAGGCCGACGTCCTGCCCATGCACTGCAGCGCCAACGTCGGCGAGGACGGCGAGACCACCCTGTTCTTCGGCCTGTCCGGCACCGGCAAGACCACCCTGTCCGCCGATCCGGCGCGCTTTTTGATCGGCGACGACGAGCACGGCTGGGGGCCGGGCACCGTCTTCAACATCGAGGGCGGCTGCTACGCCAAGTGCATCGATCTCTCCGAGAAGAACGAGCCGGTGATCTGGAACGCCATCAAGTTCGGCACCGTGCTGGAGAACGTGGTCCTCGATGATCGTCGGGTGCCCGACTACGGTGACGACAGCCTGACCCAGAACTCCCGCGCCGCCTATCCGCTGGAGCACGTCGAGAAGCGGGTCGCCGAGAACCGCGCCGGCGAGCCCAACGCCATCGTCTTCCTGACCTGCGACATGAGCGGCGTGCTGCCGCCGGTGTCGGTGCTGTCCAAGGAAGCCGCCGCCTATCACTTCCTGTCCGGCTACACCGCCAAGGTGGGGTCCACCGAGATGGGGGCGTCCGAGGGCCTGGAGGCGACCTTCTCCACCTGCTTCGGCGCCCCCTTCTTCCCGCGCCCGGCCCGGGTCTACGCCGACCTGCTGATCAAGCGCGTGGCCGAGCAGGACGCCCAGGTCTACCTGGTCAACACCGGCTGGACCGGCGGCGCCTACGGCGAGGGCGGCTCGCGCTTCTCGATCCCCACCACCCGCGCCATCATCAGCGCCATCCAGTCCGGCGTGCTGCGCGACGTGGAGACCAAGACCATCGAGGGCCTGAACCTGGCCGTGCCGACGTCGGTTCCGGGGGTCGACTCGCGCCTGCTCGATCCCCGCGAGACCTGGGAGGACAAGGCCGCCTACGATCGCCACCTGCGCGACCTGGCCGCCAAGTTCGTCGACAACTTCAAGAAGTTCGACGGCGTCAGCGAGGCGATCGTCAAGGCCGGGCCCAGCCTGACCTGAGGGCGAACCCGAGCGCCCGAACCCTGTCCGATAGGGGGGAGCCGAGGCTTCCCCCCTTCTTTTGGATGTAAGGATGGCGGGGTGGGCGCGACTCAGGGTCACCCCCCGAGGATGGGAGAACGAGCATGAAGCGACGCAATTTCCTGGGGCTGCTGGGGCTCGGCGGCCTGTCGAGCCTGGCGCCGGGGCTGGCCAGTGCCCGCCCCAAGCTGGATCTCGCCCCCGCGCCGGGGCTGGAGCGCCTCGATCTCTCCGAGGCCGAATGGCGCGAGCGGCTGTCCGAGGCGCGCTTCGAGATCCTGCGCGAGGGTGGTACCGAACCGGCCTTCTCGAGCCCGCTGGACGCCGAGACCCGGGACGGCGAGTATCGCTGCGCCGGTTGTGACCTGCTGCTCTTTACCAGCGATATGAAGTACGACTCGGGCACCGGCTGGCCGAGCTTCTTCACCCACGTGGAGGGTCACCTGCTCACCGAGCTGGACCTGGTGATGCTGATTCCCCGCACCGAGTATCACTGCGCCCGTTGCGGCGGCCACCAGGGCCACGTCTTCGAGGATGGCCCCGAGCCCACCGGACTGCGCTGGTGCAACAACGGGCTGGCCTTGCGCTTTCGCCCGGCGTAGCCGGGCCCCGGCTTCGCCGGGAGCTTGAAGAGCGGCGCTTCGCGCCTGGAAGCTGGAAGAAAACCCGGCCGGGCTTCGCCCGGAGCTATAAGCCTGAAGCTGGAAGAAACCCTGTGACGAGGGCGCTAGAGGCCACATGCTGGCTTCCAGCCTCGCACCTCGCACCTCGCACCTCGCACCTCGCACCTCACACCTCACACCTCCGGCGTCGCCGGGCCGACTGCCGGCGCGAGCGCGGTTGTGATACCTTGTCGCGATCCTCTGCACCCGGATTGCCAAGGACTACATGGACGCACAAGCCAAGATCATCGATCGCCTCGCCGAGGAACTCGGCGTTCGCGGCCCCCAGGTGGCGGCCACCGTGGAACTGCTCGACGGCGGCGCCACCGTGCCCTTCATCGCCCGCTACCGCAAGGAGGTCACCGGCGGGCTGGACGACTCCCAGCTGCGCCAGCTCCACGAGCGCCTGGGCTACCTGCGCGAGCTGGAGGAGCGCCGCGAGGCGGTGCTGGCGAGCATCGACGAGCAGGGCAAGCTGACCCCCGAGCTGGCCGCCAGCATCCGCGCCGCCGACACCAAGCAGCGCCTGGAAGACCTCTACCTGCCGTATCGCAAGAAGCGCCGCACCAAGGCCCAGATCGCCCGGGAAGCCGGGCTGGCGCCGCTGGCCGAGGCGCTGCTGGCCGATCCGACCCTGGACCCCGAGACCGAGGCGGCCGAGTACCTCCGCGCCGCCGAGGGCGACATCCCGGCCATCGAGGACGCCAAGGCTGCCCTGGACGGCGCCAAGCAGATCCTCATGGAGCGCTTCGCCGAGGAGGCCGAGCTGGTCGGCCGGCTGCGCGAGCGGCTGTGGACCGAGGGCGAGCTCTCTGCCCGGGTCATCGACGGCAAGCAGCAGGAGGGCGCCAAGTTCTCCGACTACTTCGAGCACGACGAGCCGCTGGCCAAGGTGCCCTCCCACCGGGCGCTGGCCATGTTCCGCGGCCGCAACGAGGGCGTGCTGTCGCTGACCCTGCGCCTGCCCGGCGAGGAGGAGGCCGCCGTCCACCCCGCCCAGGTGGCCATCGCCAAGCATTTCGAAATCGCCGACCAAGGGCGGCCCGCGGACCGCTGGCTCGCCGAGGTGGTGCGCTGGACCTGGCGGGTCAAGCTCTACACCCATCTCGAGACCGAGCTGATGGGCCGGCTGCGCGAGCGCGCCGAGCAGGAGGCCATCCAGGTCTTCGCCGCCAACCTCAAGGACCTGCTGCTGGCCGCCCCGGCGGGCCAGAAGGCCACGCTGGCCATCGACCCGGGCCTGCGCACCGGCTGCAAGGTGGCGGTGGTGGACGCCACCGGGCGCTTCCTGGAGGACGCCACCATCTACCCCCATGCGCCGCGCAACCAGTGGGACGCCTCCCTGGCCGTGCTGGCGCGGCTGGTGGACAAGCATGAGGTGGCGTTGATCGCGGTGGGCAACGGCACCGCCAGCCGCGAGACCGACAAGCTGGCAGGCGACCTGGTCAAGGCCATGGCCGGCAAGCGCGCGCTTTCCAAGGTGATGGTCAGCGAGGCCGGGGCCTCGGTGTATTCCGCCTCGGAGTACGCCGCCCGGGAGCTGCCGGACCTCGACGTGACCATCCGCGGGGCGGTGTCGATCGCCCGGCGCCTGCAGGACCCGCTGGCCGAGCTGGTCAAGATCGAGCCCAAGTCGATCGGCGTGGGCCAGTACCAGCACGACGTCTCCCAGGTGCAGCTGTCGCGCAGCCTGGAGGCGGTGATCGAGGACTGCGTCAACGCCGTGGGGGTGGACCTCAACACCGCCTCCTCGGCGCTGCTGTCTCGGGTCGCCGGCCTCAATGCCGGCCTGGCCGAGAACATCGTCGCCCGCCGCGACGCCGAGGGCGCCTTCGCCAGCCGACGCCAGCTGCTCGACGTCAGCCGGCTGGGGCCCAAGACCTTCGAGCAGTGCGCCGGCTTCCTGCGCATCATGGGCGGCGACAACCCGCTGGACGCCAGCGCCGTTCACCCCGAGGCCTATCCGCTGGTGGAGCGCATCGCCGAACGAAGCGGCCGCCAGCTGGCCGGCCTGATCGGCGACAGCGCCACCCTCAAGGCGCTCAAGCCCGCCGACTTCGCCGACGAGCGCTTCGGCGTGCCCACCGTCAGCGACATCCTCAAGGAGCTGGACAAGCCCGGCCGCGACCCCCGCCCCGAGTTCAAGGCCGCGCAGTTCCGCGAGGGGGTCGAGACCCTCAAGGATCTGGAGCCGGGCATGGTGCTGGAGGGCAGCGTCACCAACGTCACCCACTTCGGCGCCTTCGTCGACATCGGCGTCCACCAGGACGGCCTGGTGCACATCTCGGCGCTGTCCGACACCTTCGTCGAGGACCCGCGCTCGGTGGTCAAGGCCGGCGACATCGTCAGGGTCAAGGTGATGAGCGTCGACCTGGAGCGCGCCCGGGTGGGGCTGTCCATGCGCCTCGACGACCAGCCCGGCGAGGACGGCCAGCCGACCCGACGCGGTGGCCGTCGCGACAAGGCGGCCCGCAAGGGCGGCGGCGCCAAGGGCAAGGGGCAGGGCGGCCAGCAGGAAGGGCAGCTCGGTGCCCTGGGCGCGGCCCTGATGAAGGCCAAGCGCGACCGCTAGGTATGAGGGACTAGGATCGAGGGACTAGGGACGAGGGACTAGGGACAAGGGACAAGGGACAAGGGACAAGGGACAAGGGACAAGGGACAAGGGACAAGGGACAAGGGATGAGCCTTACTCCTCGAATCTCGAATCTCGAATCTCGAATCTCGAATCTCGAACCTCGAACCTCGAACCTCGAACCTCGAACCTCGAACCTCGAACCTCGAACCTCGAACCTCGAACCTCGAACCTCGTCCCTGGCGCGCCTTGAATCGCCGGTTTTCGGCGCCATAATCTGAGGTTTTCGGGTGCCGCGGCGCCCGGACCGTCCACCGGGACGCCGCTTCCCGCCGGCGTCCCCGACATGGGGTGACCATCTTGTCCGAAACGCTTTCTCCCCACCTCGAGCGCCTGGGGCGCCTGGCCGACCAGGGGCGCTTCGGTCGCCTGCGCCGCGGCATCGAGAAGGAAGGCCTGCGCGTCGACGGTGGGGGCCGCATCGCCCGGACCCCGCACCCCCGGGTGCTGGGCTCGAAGCTGACCCATCCGCACATCACCACCGACTACTCCGAGGCGCTGCTGGAGTACATCACCCCGGTCTACAGCCAGCCGGAGGACGCCCTGGACTTCCTCGCCGACCTGCACCGCTTCAGCTATCGCCGCCTGGGCGCGGAGCGGATCTGGCCGGCCAGCATGCCGGCGCGGCTCGACGGCAACGACAGCGTGCCCATCGCCGACTACGGCGGCTCCAACGTCGGCAGGATGAAGCATGTCTATCGCCGCGGCCTGGACGTGCGCTACGGGCGGATCATGCAGGCCATCGCCGGGGTCCACTACAACGTCTCGCTGCCCGACGACCTCTTCGCGCTGCTGCGCGAGCTCGACGGCGAGGGCGAGGTCTCGATGCAGGACTACCGCTCCACGCGGTACTTCGCGCTGATCCGCAACTTCCGGCGCCACAGCTGGCTGCTGCTCTACCTGTTCGGCGCCTCGCCGGCGGTGGACCGCAGCTTCCTGCCCGACGGCCGGGTGCCGGCGGGGCTGTCGCCCCACGGCGACGAGACCCTGGTGGCCCCCCATGCCACCAGCCTGCGGATGTCGGACCTGGGCTACCAGAACCAGGTCCAGTCGCAGCTGAAGATCTGTTTCAACTCGCTGTCCAACTACGTCAACACCCTGCGGCATGCCATCTCGACGCCCTGGCCGGACTACCAGGCCAAGGGGGTGCGCGAGGGCGACGACTGGCGCCAGCTCAACGCCAACATCCTGCAGATCGAGAACGAGTACTACAGCGACATCCGCCCCAAGCGGGTGGCCCGCCACGACGAGACCCCCAGCCAGGCGCTGGAAGCCCGCGGGGTGGAGTACATCGAGGTACGCTGCCTCGACCTGGACCCCTTCGACCCCCTGGGCATCGACGCGGCCCAGAGCCGCTTCCTGGATACCTTCCTGATGTGGTGCCTGCTCACCGAGAGCCCCTGGATCTCCGACGAGGAATGCGAGCATCTGGACGACAACCGGCGCCTGGTGGTGGCCCGCGGCCGCGATCCCGAGCTGCGCCTGGACCATCACGGGCGCAAGCGCTCGATCGCCGACTGGGGCGGCGAGATCTTCGCCGGCCTGCGCGAGGTGGCGGCCCTGCTGGATCGCCTCGAGGACGGCACTCCCCACGCCGAGGCCCTGGCGGCCCTGGCGCCGCGCCTGACGGATCCGGCGCAGACGCCGTCGGGTCGCCTGGTGGCGTACCTGGAGGCGACCGGCGAGGAGTTCGTCACCGCCATCCTCGGCCTGGCCGACGCCCAGGCCGAACGGCTGCGCGCCGAGCCCATCGGCCGCGCCCGTGAGGCGCTGTTCGATCAGCTGGTGGAGACCTCCCACCAGCAGCAGGGCGACATCGAGGCCGCCGACGTCGAGTCCTTCGCCGACTTCCTGGCCGGTTACTTCGAGCGCGCCCGTCAGTCCCGGGCCCTGACGCCCCTGCGGGCGGGAGGGCAGGGATGATCGACGCCCTCGAGAACTGGCGGGTCCGCCACTGGAGCCTGGCGGGGCTGGCCTTCTGCGCGCTGATGATGGCCGTGGCCCTGGGCCTCGAGCACCTGGGCGGGCTGGCGCCCTGTCCGCTGTGCATCTTCCAGCGGGTGGCGGTGCTCGCCGCCGGCGCGGTGTTCGCCGTGGCGGCGATCCATGATCCTCGGGGCCGCGGCGGGGCGGTGCCCTACGGGCTGGCCGGCCTGGCCGCGGTGGGCGCCGGCATCGGCCTGGCCGGCCGCCACCTGTGGCTGCAGTCGCTGCCCGCCGACGAGGTGCCCAGCTGCGGGCCGGGGCTCGACTACATGATGGAGGTGCTGCCGCTGCAGGAGGTGGTGGCCATGGTGCTCAACGCCTCGGGAGAATGCGCCGAGATCAGCGCGCGCTTGCTGGGGCTGTCGCTGCCGGGCTGGACGCTGATCGGCTTTCTGGTGCTGGCGCTGGCGCCGCTGGGGCTGCTGGCCGGGGCCCTGCGTCGGCGCTCCGGCTATCGTTGGTCGGGGGGCGATCCCCGGCATTGACAGCGTCTCCCCCAGGGAGGACTCTGTGGCTCCGGGCCCTTTCGTCGGGGGCCGGACCGGGGTCCATCGAGCGAGGGAGACATCATGCTGGAAGACTGCAAGAGCGCACAGGAACGCTGGGGGGGCGTGCACCGGCTGATCGATCGCTGGCTCGACGAGCGCCGCGAGCTGCTGGTGCACTTCGTCGAGCTCAAGGAGGCCTGCGACGCCGACCTCGAGGCGGTCACCAAGGCGCGCATCGATGCCTTCAGCGAGCTGCTGATGGACTACATCAGCGCCGGCCACTTCGAGATCTACCCCCAGCTGCGTGCCGAGGCCGAGGCCTTCGAGGACGGCGACGCCCTGGCGCTCGCCGACCGCCTGCTGGAGCGCCTCGACATGTCCACCGAGCTGGTGCTGGCCTTCGACGAGGACTATGCCAGCCCGGTGCGCTGCCAGCACTATCTCACCCGGCTGCCGGCCTGGCTGGATCGCCTGGCCAAGGGGCTCACCGAGCGCTTCTCCCTGGAGGACCGGCTCATCGCCCGGCTGCATGCGGTCCACGCCCCCCGGGAGCGCGCCTCCAGCGGTGCCTGAGCCCTGCTAGCCTCAGGTCGAATTGAGTTTTGTGCACCGCAGGCATACCATTTCTTCGGTTCAGATTCCGGCCGGGGCAGTCAGTCGGCCGCCCGGGCCCATCCTCACGGCGACAACCGAAGGAGCCACGATGAAAGACCCCGTCCGTATTGCCATTACCGGCGCCGCCGGCCAGATCAGCTATTCCCTGGCCTTCCGCATCGCTTCCGGTGACATGCTGGGCAAGGATCAGCCGGTCATCCTGCAGCTGCTCGAGATTCCGCCGGCCATGGACGCGCTCAACGGCGTGGTGATGGAACTCAACGACTGCGCCTTCCCCCTGGTGCAGGACATCGTCGCCTCCGACGATCCCAACGTCGCCTTCAAGGACGCGGACTTCGCCCTGCTGGTCGGCGCGCGGCCGCGCGGTCCGGGCATGGAGCGCAAGGACCTGCTCGAGGCCAACGCCGCCATCTTCTCCGTGCAGGGCAAGGCCCTGAACGACGTCGCCAGCCGTGACGTGCGTGTACTGGTGGTGGGCAACCCGGCCAACACCAATGCCCTGATCGCCTCCTGCAACGCGCCGGATCTGGACCCGGGCCAGTTCACCGCGATGATGCGCCTGGACCATAACCGCGCCCTGACCCAGCTGGCCCAGAAGACCGGCAAGCACGTCACCGACGTCGAGTCGATGATCGTGTGGGGCAACCACAGCGCCACCCAGTACCCGGACCTGGCCCACTGCAAGGTGGACGGCAAGCCGGCCCTGGAGCTGGTCGAGCGCGACTGGTACGAGAACGACTTCATCCCCACCGTGCAGCAGCGCGGCGCCGCCATCATCAAGGCCCGCGGCGCGTCCTCCGCCGCTTCCGCGGCCTCCGCGGCCATCGACCACATGCGCGACTGGGCGCTGGGCAGCGACGGCATCGTCAGCATGGGCATCCCCGCCGACGGCAGCTACGGCATCGAGCCGGGCATCATGTATTCCTACCCGGTGATCTGCAAGGACGGCAAGTACGAGATCGTCCAGGGTTTGGAGGTGGACGACTTCAGCCGCGAGCGCATGACCGCCACCGAGACCGAGCTGCGCGAGGAGCGCGCCGCGGTGGAGCATCTGCTGGGCTGACCCCCGGCGTTAAGCTGCAAGAACACGAAACCCCGCTCAGGTCACGCCTGGCGGGGTTTTCGCGTTCAGGGCTTGTCTGGCGCCGCCGCTGGGACGGCGGATCGCGCTCTGAAGAGCGCTCCTACAACCCCACGCGATCGGGCCCGGCGTCTGGTAGGAGCGCAGCTTCGCTACGCGAAAGGCGCCGCCAGACGCCCGTGTCTTGCCCCGGGGGAGGGACCATCGCGCGTAGGAGCGCAGCTTCGCTGCGCGAAAGGCGCCGACAGGCGCCCGTATCTTGCCTCGGGAGAGGGCCCATCGCGCGTAGGAGCGCAGCTTCGCTGCGCGAAAGGCGCCGACAGGCGCCCGTGTCTTGCCCCGGGGGAGGGCCCATCGCGCGTAGGAGCGCAGCTTCGCTGCGCGAAAGGCGCCGCCAGGCGCCCGTGTCTTGCCCCGGGGGAGGGACCATCGCGCGTAGGAGCGCAGCTGCGCTGCGCGAAAGGCGCCGTCAGGCGCCCGTGTCTTGCCCCGGGGGAGGGGCCATCGCGCGTAGGAGCGCAGCTTTGCTGCGCGAAAGGCGCCCGTGTCTTGCCCCGGGGAGGGGCCATCGCGCGTAGGAGCGCAGCTTCGCTGCGCGAAAGGC
>NZ_JARWAK010000021.1:0-40872 GCF_031451675.1 Halomonas koreensis
GCGGGAACCACCTGATCCCTTGCCGAACTCAGCAGTGAAACCGCTCAGCGCCGATGGTAGTGTGGGAGTTCCCATGCGAGAGTAGGTCATCGTCAGGCACTTACATCAAAAAAATCCCCCGGGCTTGTCCCGGGGGATTTTTTTATGTCGGGCCGACAGGCGCCGTATTGGGCGGGGGAATTCCCATGGAGAGCCTCGGGCGCCGACCGCCGGAGGGCCGGCCCGGTCATCGTCGGGCACTTATCCCGAGAAAACCCCGGCTCATCGAGTCGGGGTTTTTTCATGTCGGGCCGACAGGCGCCGTATCGGGCGGAGGAGGCCCCAGGGAGAGCCTCGGCCGTCGACCGCCGGAGGGTCGGCCCGCACCTCGTCAGCACTGAGTCGGCGTTCGGGGCCCGCGACAGCCATGTCACGGCGGCGTCACGGCCCCGGCCTCGAAACAGCTAGGGGCCTTGCGCGGTGCAGCGCAGCCGAGCGTGGGACTGCGAGCGGTGGTCACCGATGCGGCGGGCCGGTATAAGAGGCGCCTGGGTGCCGGCCCCCGAGGAGGCCGGCCGTCGATGATCTCGAGAAAGGAGTCTCTCTGCCATGAGCCATTGTCGAGCGATGCTCGTCGCGCTGTCCGCGCTGGTGTGGTGTCTGCCCGCGGGAGCGGGCGATGCGTCCTGGTCCTATGACGGCGAGCGGGGCCCCGAGCACTGGGCCCGCCTCGCCGAGGCGTATGCGATGTGCGGCCAGGGACGCAACCAGTCCCCGGTCGACATCGACGAGGCGCTGCCGGCCGACCTCCCCCCGCTGTCGATCGACTACGCCGTGCATGGCGAGCGAGTCGTTCACGATGGGCACACGCTCGAGGTCGCGTTTCCCCGGGGCAACGTCCTGGGTGTCGACGGGCGACGCTACCGGCTGCGGCAGCTCCACTTCCATGTGCCCGGCGAGCATCGTCGGGCGGGCGCCGGCTTCGCGATGGAGCTGCATCTGGTGCACGCCACCGACGGTGGGCGGCTGGCGGTGCTGGCCCTGCCCTACGTGATCGGGGCGCCCGAGCCGGCCCTCGAGTCGCTGCTGGAACACGCTCCCGGTGAGCCGGGGCAGGAGGCGACCCTGTCGCCGGCGCTGGATGCCGGTGCCCTGGTGGGCGAGCCCCTCGACTACTATCGTTATAGCGGCTCCCTGACCACGCCCCCCTGTTCGGAGGGCGTGCTCTGGCTGGTGGCCAGCACGCCCGGACAGCTCGGTGCATCCCAGTTGGCCCGTCTCGCCGACCGCCTGGGGGAGGCGAACCACCGACCCGTGCAGCCGCTGAACGCGCGCCGAGTCCTGGAGTGACCGCCTGGCAGCCGCCGGAATGGCGCCTTGGCGTGATCCGGCTCCACCGACATGGATTCCGATGCTCTCAGGAGGAGTGACGATGCGAAAGACGCTGATGATGTCCCTGCTGGCCGCCATGATGACGCTGGGCCTGGCCGCCTGCGAGGAGGAAGGGCCGGCCGAGCAGGCCGGGGAAGAGGTCGACGAGGCCATGGAGGAGGCCGGTGACTCCGTCGAGGAGATGGGTGACACCATCGAGGAGGCCGCCGACGAGTCCGGCTACTGATGCCGGCACCCCCATGAGGCGAAAAGGCCGGGCGAGTCCCGGCCTTTTCGCGTTCCGTCCCCTACCCTCAGGCGCCGGGGTTCTGCTCGATACCCTGCACGTACCAGGGCGCCTCCTCGCGCAGCGAGCGCACCAGGTGCCAGGTCTCGTTGAAGGCGTTCTGTTCGCCGTTCTCGTCGAGCACGCCATGGAAGATCACGGTGGCCTCGGCCCGGTCGTCGATCTCCTGCACGCTGCCGAGCTCGGCGAACAGGCGCACGATCTCGGTGCGGTTGTTGGCCGGCTGGCGGTCGCGCTCCTCGCGCAGCAGGTTGTAGAGCTCGGGGGTCACGTACTCCTGGATGCGCGAGAAGTCGTTGTTGTCCCAGGCGCGCTGCAGGGTCATGAAGTGCTCCTTGGCACCGCCCAGGAAGCGTTCGCGATCGAACCAGGTCGGCTCCTTGCCGAGCCCGCCGGCCCCGGTGGCGGCCTGGAAGGCCTGGGGAGCCGCCTGGGCATCGGGGGCGGGCCCGCCCGCCATGGCCGGACGCCGACGGGCGAAGAGCCGGAACAGCAGGAAGAGGGCGCCACCGATCAGCAGGATATCGAACAGGCGCAGCTCGTCGAAGGCGCCGCCGAAGAACAGCGAGGCCAGCAGGCCACCGGCCAGCATGCCGGCGAAGGGGCCGGCGAAGCGGGACAGGCCGCTGGAGGGCTTGCGCTGGCCGGCGGCCGTGCTGCCGGCGCGCGGCGCGGTGGCGCTCGGGGCATCGGCGGAGCGCGAGTAGCTGCCGACGCTCTTGCCGCCGCCCATGCGGCGCGCGTCGGCATGGTCGACGGCCAGGCCGAGGCCCAGCACGCCGACCATGAGCATGACGAGAAGGTGACGCATCGAGGGATCTCCATCAGGGGGCGGGGACACCGCCGGTAGACTATCGAAGCCGCTATTCTAGCGGCTAAGCTGGACGCGGACACCGTTGTCCGGCCGATGACGAGGAATGTCGATGCGACTGACGCGAGATGCCGGCCTGCTGCTGATCGTCGACCTGCAGGCAGGCCTGATGCCGGTGGTCGACGGCGGCGAACAGGCCCTGAGGGAGGCGGGCTGGCTCGCCGGCGTGGCCGAGGCGCTGGGGGTGCCGGTCTGGCTGACCGAGCAGTATCCGGCAGGGCTGGGGGGCAGCGACCCGCGGCTGCTGGAGGCGCTGGGCGCGCATCGTCGCTGGGAGAAGGTGCATTTCGATGCCCATGCCGAGCCGGCCTTCGCCGAGGCGCTCGCCGCCAGCGGCCGGCGCCAGGTCGTGCTGTGCGGCGCCGAGGCCCACATCTGCGTGCTGCAGACCGGGCTCGGCCTGCTCGCGGCGGGCTATGAGGTGGCCTGGCTCAGCGAGGCCGCGGTCAGTCGCCGCGCGGACGAGGCCGCCCTGGCCCGGCGGCGCCTGGAGGCCGCCGGCGGCCAGGCGGTCAGCGCCGACATGGTGGCCTACGAATGGCTGGAGCGTTGCGACGAGGCGCGCTTCAAGGACATCCACCGCCGCTTCCTGAAAGGGCGCGCGCCTCGCCCGCTGCGCTTCTTCTAGCGGTCCTGCCCGGCGCGGCAGAACACCAGGGTGTCGCCCTGGGACTGGGCGGCATCGAAGCGGTAGCCGGCCACGTCGAAGTCCTTCAGGCCCTCCGGGTCGTCCAGGCGCTGGCGAATCATCCAGGCGGCCATCAGGCCGCGGGCCTTCTTGGCATAGAAGCTGATGATCTTGTACTGGCCGTTCTTCTCGTCCTTGAACACCGGCGTGATCACCCGGGCGTCGAGCCGCCGGGCGTCGATGGCCTTGAAGTACTCGTTGGAGGCCAGGTTGACCAGCACGCGGCTGCCGCTGTCGGCCACGGCCCGGTCGAGCGCCTCGGTGAGGGTGGGTTTCCAGTAGGCATAGAGGTCCTGGCCCGCCGGATTGGCCAGCCGGGTGCCCATCTCTAGGCGATAGGGCTGGATCAGGTCCAGGGGGCGCAGCAGGCCATAGAGGCCGGAGAGGATGCGCAGGTGTGCCTGGGCGAAGTCGTTGTCGGCCTCGTCGAAGGACGCGGCCTCCAGGCCCACGTAGACATCGCCCTGGAAGGCCTGGGCCGCCGGCTTGGCGTTGTCGGGGGTGAAGGGCGTCTGCCACTCCGCGAAGCGCGCCGCGTTGAGGCCGGCGATCCGGTCGCTGACGCCCATCAGCTCGCTTAGCTGCTGGGGGGAGAACTCGCGCAGGATGTCGATCAACTCGCGGCTGCGGTCCAGGTAGTCTGGCCGCGTGTGGTGGTCGGTCGTGGCCGGCGTCTCGAAGTCCAGCTTCTTGGCGGGCGAGATCACGCTCAGCATGGGGCGCTCCTGTGCCTGGTGGAAAGGCCCCGAGTATATCAAGGCCATGCCGAGGACGGGGCTATGGCGCCGATAGCCCCGTCCTCGGGCTCAGGGGCAGGGATTGGGGTAGCGGCGGTGCACCGCCTCGATGGCCTCGAGGACCTCGTCGGGCAGGCGCAGCGACTCGCTGGCCAGGTTGCTCTCCAGCTGCTCGAGGGTGGTGGCGCCGATGATGTTGCTGGTCAGGAAGGGGCGCGAGTTGACGAAGGCCAGCGCCATGCGGGCCGGATCCAGATCGTGCCGGCGGGCGATGTCGACGTAGGCGTGGATCGCCTCGTCGGCCAGCGGGCCGCTGTAGCGCTGGAAGCGCTCGAACAGCGTCAGGCGAGCGCCCTCGGGGCGGGCGCCGTCGAGGTACTTGCCGGAGAGCGTGCCGAAGGCCAGCGGCGAGTAGGCCAGCAGGCCGACGTCCTCGCGATGGGCGATCTCCGCCAGGCCGACCTCGAAGCTGCGGTTGAGCAGGCTGTAGGGGTTCTGGATGGAGGCGACCCGGGGAAGGCCCCAAGCCTCGGCCAGCTGGAGGGCCCGCATCACGCCCCAGGGCGTCTCGTTGGACAGCCCCACGGCGCGGATCTTGCCCGCCTGGACCAGCTCCTGCAGCGCCGAGAGGCTCTCCTCCAGCGGCGTCGCCTGCTCGTCCTCGTCGGGGCAGTAGCCGAGCCGGCCGAAGAAGTTGGTCGAGCGGTCCGGCCAGTGGAGCTGGTAGAGGTCGATGTAGTCGGTCTGCAGGCGCGCCAGGCTGTCGTCCACGGCCCGGAACAGCTGGTCGCGGGTCAGCCGCGGGCCGCCGCGGATGTGCTCGAGCCCGGGGCCGGTGGCCTTGGTGGCCAGGATGATGTCGTCCCGGGCGCCCCGCGCCCGGAGCCAGCTGCCGACATAGGCCTCGGTGCGTCCCTGTGTCGCGGCGCGGGGCGGCACCGGGTACATCTCGGCGGTGTCGATGAAGTTGATGCCGAAGGCCGTGGCGCGATCGAGCTGTTCGTGGGCCTCCGCCTCGGTGTTCTGTTCGCCGAAGGTCATGGTGCCGAGGCACAGCCGGCTGACCTCGAGCCCGGTCCGGCCCAGCGGGCGTGTCTGCATGCGTCTCTCCTCAGGGGTTGGGGCGGGTCGTCTGGCATGGTAGTGATGGGAGTCAGGCCCGTAAACGCGCGGGGGTTGAGTCGTTGCCGGGGCGGGCGTATGCTTGCCCACCCGTCGCCTCGGCGGAGCCCGCAGGGCCTTCGACTTCCAGGAACGACGCCGGACACAGCCAGGTGCTCGACGTCATCATTTCGGACCATTGGACGCAAGGTTGTTTGCCATGCCGCAGGCATCATCACTGTTCACTCGGCTCGAGTACCGTCTGGCAGAGCAGCTGTTCCACACCCGTTGGCTGCCGCGCTCCCCGCGGACCCAGCGGCTGACGATGCACCTCTTCCAGCGCTGCGCGGATGCCGGCCACCCGGCGGCCCTGTCGCTCTACGGCCACATGCTGTTCCATCGCGCCGTGACGCCCCAGGACAAGGCCCGGGGCGCCCGCTACGTGCTCGAGGCGGCCCAGGGCGGCGATCGCCATGCCCAGTACCAGGCCGGCCAGATCTACGAGCACGGCTGCGCCCAGTACCCGAGCCGCGACGACCGGGCGGTGACCTGGTACGCCCGCGCCGGCGAGGCTGGGCATCCCCTGGCCGCGGCGCGCCTGGCCCGGGCCTATCGCGACGGCGACCTGGGACTGCCCGAAGACCCGGAGCGCACCGAGCACTGGCAGGCCCTGGCCGATCGCAATGCCGGGCTCGCCGAGTCACTGGACACGAGCGAAGTCGGGACGCGACACTAGGATGATGGCCGTCCCGTGACCCGGCGGTATCCTCGGCCGCCAGCGAGCGGCGGCCTCCATCATCAAGGACTCAGCAGCCCGTGACGCTACCGACACTGCTGGATATCGAGGCGTCCGGTTTCGGACGCGGCAGCTACCCCATCGAGATCGGCCTGGCCCGCGCCGACGGCAGTACCTGTGCCTTCCTGATCCAGCCCCAGGCGGACTGGACCCACTGGGATCCCAAGGCGGAACTGCTGCACGGGATCTCCCGCGGGCGCCTGGCCCGCGAGGGCTATCCCGTGGGCGAGGTGGCGCGTTGGCTCAACGACGAGCTCGCCGAGGTCGGGGTGGCCTACAGCGACAGCTGGGGCTACGACAACACCTGGCTGTCCCTGCTCTTCCATCATGCCGGCATGCTGCCGGCCTTCCGCCTCGAGGCGCTGCGTCGCCTGCTCAGCGAAGCCCAGCTGGCCTGTTGGAGCGCCACCAAGGAAGCCCTGATTCGCGAGCGCGGCATCCACCGGCACCGGGCCGGGGAGGATGCCCTGCTGCTGCAGCTGACCTATGCGCGTACCCGGGAGGCGAGCGGCGGCTAGCCGCCCGGCGTCGCTAGCGCTCCCCGGACACCTCGAGCAGCACCTTGCCGATATTGGCATCCGCCCGCACATGCTCGTGGGCCGCCGCGGCGTCGCGGATCGGCCAGCTGCGGTCGATCAGCGGGGCGATCTCGCCGCGGGTCAGCAGGGGCCAGACGCGGCGCTGCAGCGCGCCCAGGATCTCGCCCTTCTCCGCCGGCGGCCGGCTGCGCAGGGTGGAACCGATCAGGCGCTGGCGCTTCATCAGCAGCCGGCCGAAGTCCAGTTCCGCCTGGCGCCCGCCCATGAAGCCGATCACCACCAGCCGGCCATCGCCGTTGAGCACCCGCTGGTTGTCGGCCAGGTAGCTGGCGCCCACCGGGTCGAGGATCAGGTCGGCGCCGCCCCAGGCCTTGACGGCCTCCACGAAGCTGCCCCGGTGGCGGTTCCAGCCGGCCTCGGCGCCGAGCGCGCGGCAGGCCTCGAGCTTGGCGTCGCTGCCCAGAGTCACGAAGCAGGGATGGCCGAAGGCACGGCACAGCTGGATGGCGGCGGTGCCCACCCCGCTGGCGCCGGCGTGCAGCAGCACCCGCTCCCCCGGGCGCAGGTCGCCTTCCATGAACAGGTTGAGCCAGGCGGTGGCGAAGACCTCGGGCAAGGCGGCGGCCTGGCGCAGGTCCAGGCCCTCGGGCACCGGCAGTACCTGGCGGGCGTCCACCACCACCTGCTCGGCGTAGCCGCCCCCGGCCAGCAGGGCGCAGACCCGCTGGCCGGGCGCGAGGCCGGTGACGTCCTCGCCGACCTCGACCACCCGGCCGCTGACTTCCAGGCCGAGCAGGGGCGAGGCGCCGGGCGGTGGCGGGTAGTGGCCGGCGCGCTGCATCAGGTCGGCGCGATTGACGCCGGCCCAGGCGACCCGCAGCCGGACCTCGCCGGCGGCGGGGCCCTCGGGCGTCGGCGTCTCCTCCCAGGCGAGCCCCTCCGGGGCGTCGAGCATGGCGTGCATGGGGATCCTCCGGGTCAGGTGGTGGGCAGCCGGGCCTCCAGGGCCTCGAGCAGCGCCGCCGGGGCCTCGGCGGCGACCAGGTCGGCGCGGGTGCCGGCGTCCAGGAAGCCCTCGGCGGCGGTGGCGTCGAGGAAGCGCAGCAGCGGCGCGTAGAAGCCGGCGGTGTCGAGCACCCCGATCGGCTTGTCGTGCAGCCCCAGGTAGCGCCAGGTCCAGGCCTCGAACAGTTCCTCTAGGGTGCCGATGCCGCCGGGCAGGGCGATGAAGGCATCGCTGTGGGCGGCCATCCCGGCCTTGCGTTCGTGCATGTTGCGCACCCGGATCAGCCGGCTCAGGCCGGTATGCGCCTGCTCGCGCTCCACCAGGTGGTCGGGCATCACCCCGGTGACCTCGCCGCCGGCGGCCATCACGCTGTCGGCCAGGGCGCCCATCATGCCCACCCGGGCGCCGCCGTAGACCAGGGAATGGCCGCGCCGGACCAGCAGCTCGCCCAGCTCCCGGGCGGCGGCCAGGTAGCGGGGATCCTGTCCCTCTCGCGAGCCCAGATAGACGCAGAATCTCGACATGGTGTCCTCCTCGATCGGGTCTCCATCCTAGCCGGGCCGGCCCCGGCGCGGCAAAGCGCCCGGCCACGAAAAAGGGCGCCCGGAGGCGCCCTTCGCGATGCCGGCCGCGTCGCGCTCAGCGGGCGCGAGAGGCGTCGCGCCGCATGGCCTGGCGCAGCAGGGCGATGCCGCCGCCGGCGATGCCGATCAGGCTGGCGATCAGGGCGAGGCTGGCGATCACGTGGGTATCGAGATACATCGGGGACTCCTTGTTGTGGTGTCGTCGGGGAGGGGAAGCGGGAATCAGGGCAGGCCGTCGATGACGCCGTATTCGGCGTCGAGCCAGCGGCCGATGACGTTGTCGCCGCACAGGTGATGGGCGTACTGGGTATGCAGGCAGCGGACCTGGTCCCAGTTGGCGATGCCGCCGATGCCGCGTTCGCGCAGCAGGGGGGCGTAGCCACGGCGCTCGACCTCGTCGCGCTGGGCCGCCGTCATGTGCCGCCAGCGGATGGCCACGTAGTCCTGGTGGCTGCGGTGGTAGGCGGCCAGGAAGTCGGGATCGTCGCGCAGCCGGGCCTCCAGGGTCTTGATGACGCCGGCGGCCTCGATGCGAGAGAGTTCGATCTTGAGGCGCTCGGAGCTCAGCCAGAACAGCGTCGGGAAGGGCTTGCCGTCGACGATGGGCGCCATGCGCAGCACCAGCGGGGTGCCCTCGCCGTCGGTGGCGGCCAGCGCCTCGATGCCGCGGGGAGCGCGGCCCAGCTGCTCGGCGATGATGGCCAGCTGGCGCTCGTCAGGCATCGTGTCGGGGCGGATCACCATCGTCGGGGTCGTCTCGAATGAACTTGTTCGAACGTCCCACGGCTCGGAAGAAGGTGCGATTGAGCTGCTCGGGGGTGGGCACATAGTGCCAGTGCCGTTCGCAGTACTCGCCGGCCCGCGCCATCAGGACGTCATAGAGGCGGTTGAAGGGCGCATCATAATCGTAAGGGTCTGCCCCGAACAAGCGGATATGCGGATAGTCGGCGAAGCGCTCCATGAAGAAGCGTTCCAGCTCCGCCTCCACGGCGCGGTGACGGGCGACGTCGTCGGGGTCGAGCCAGAGATCATAGCGAATGGCCATCGGCGGCTCCCTCGAAGGGTGGAGTGACAAGGTTGGGACCGCGGGGCGCGGCATTCGGCTCAGCGACGCGCCAGGGGCGCGAAGCGCGCGCCGGTCAGCCGGGCCAGGTCGGCGGGGGCCAGGGCGATCTCCAGGCCGCGCCGGCCGCCGCTGACATGCAGGCGCTCCAGGGGCTCGGCGGAGGCGTCGAGATAGGCCGGCAGGCGCTTCTTCTGGCCCAGCGGGCTGATGCCGCCGACCACATAACCGGTGGCGCGCTCGGCCTCGGCCGGCTCGGCCATCACCGCCTTGCGCGCCCCCGCGGCCCGGGCCAGGGCCTTGAGATCCAGCTGGGCGGATACCGGCACGATGGCCATCGCCAGAAGGCCGTCGTCGAGCCGCGCCAGCAGGGTCTTGAACACCCGGTCGGGATCGAGCCCGAGCGCCTCGGCGGCCTCCTCGCCGTAGGCGGGACGGCGCGGGTCGTGTTCGTAGCTCGCCAGCGAGAAGGCCACGCCGGCCTTCTCCAGCGTCTTCACGGCCGGGGTCATGCGTCGGCGGCCTCCGGTACCTGCAGGTGGCCGGCCAGGGCCTCGCGCAGCTCGCCCTCGATGGGCAGGGCGCGCTTGGCCTGGTGGTCGTAGTGGACCAGCACGGTGTGCCCCAGGTTGGCCAGCACGCCGTTCTGGCGCGCTTCCTGGGTGACGGTGAAGGAGCTGTTGCCCAGGCGCGTGAGGTAGGTGCGGATCTCGATATCCTCGCCGTAGAACAGCTCGGCCCGGTAGTCGATCTCCATGCGGGCCATGATCAGCCGCCAGCGCCCCGGGTCCAGGTCCGGCGTGAACAGCCGGAAGAGGTCGTTGCGGGCCAGTTCGAACCAGGCCGGCAGGCGCGTGTTGTTGACGTGGCCCAGGGCATCGGTGTCGTAGAAGGCGGGCTCGATGGTGCGGGTGAACATGGCGGCTCCTCGTCGCATGGCCGGGCGGCCGGCGTCTCAGCATGGCGCCCGAGCGAACGCTTGGTCAAGTGGCGGTGGCCCGGCGCGCTCGCCACCAGGCCTGGCCGCGGGTCCAGGCGACCAGCCAGGCGGTGGCCGCGGCGAAGCCGATCAGGGTGCCGGCGGCCAGCCCCAGGCGGTCGTAGGTGAGCGAGACGCACAGCGCATAGCACAGCAGCGAGCCGAGCCCGGCGGGGTAGTGCTTGATCACCGTGGCCACCGGCGCCGCGCCGTGAGTCAGGTGGAGGATCACCAGGAAGGGGTACATGGTGACCGGGAAGGCGGCCATGACGCCCGCCCAGGCCGAGGGCAGCACGTGGGCCAGGCCGGTGATCAGGAAGATGATGGCGGCGGCCAGTCCGGCGCGCAGTGCCAGGGCGCCCCAGGAGAAGCCCCCCTTGGGCTGGGCGGCGGCATCCGGAACCCGGCGGTAGAGGCGCAGGAAGACGGCGATCGCCGTCAGGGTGATCAGGGTGCCGGTGAGGCGGTCGAAGTCCACCAGCGTCAGCAGCCAGGCGGCGGCCAGCCAGGCCAGCAGCCCGGTGCCGGTGCCGGCGAGCACCCCCGGCAGGCCGTCGCGACGCCCGCCCAGCAGGTAGCCGCCGCCCAGCGCCAGGGTCGCGGAGAAGCCGGCCAGGGTGTGCACGGCGCCCTCGGCGGCGAAGGCCGGGGAGATCTCCAGGCCGATGAAGAACAGGGCGATGGCGGTGCCCAGCGGGTAGCCCGAGAGGAGGCCGGCCATGCGCGTGCTCAGTCGCTCGGCGATCACCGAGAGGCCGAGCACCACGCCGATCGAGATCAGCAGCTTGGCCAGTTGCCAGCTCAGGGGAACGTCCATGTGAATATCCTTATCCTAGGGGTGTATGTCCGTCACCGAGGTCCCCATGGCCGGCCATGACCTGTCGCCCCCGCCACGGCCCGACTGCTGCCAGCTGTGCGGCCGGGGCGCGCCGCTGACCAAGCATCACCTGATCCCCCGAGCCCTGCACGGCAAGGCCCGCTACCGGCGGCGCTTCGATCGGGCCGAGCGGCTCACCGCCATCCTCTGGCTGTGCCATGCCTGTCACAAGCATATCCATGCGTTGCTCGGCGAGCGCGAGTTGGCCGAGCATTATCGCAGCCGCGAGGCCCTGCTGGCGCATCCCGAGATCCGCACCTTCGTCGACTGGCTGGCCACAAAGCCCGCGGGCTTTCGACCCAAGCGGCCGAGTCGGCGACGCTAGGCGTCCGGGGTCACACCAGGCGCAGCCCCTGGCGATCGGTCCAGGCCGCCTTGAGGGCGGCGTCCAGGCCCGGGCGGAGGTGCTCGGGCAGGGCCTCGGCGGCGGCCTCGAAGCTCGCCGGCTCGCGATTGCGCAGCCAGCAGTAGGCCCAGGCACAGGCCTCGTCGTCGCCCTCGGGCAGCGGCCGGGCCGGCATCTGGACGAGCAGGAAGACGGCGGTGCGCCCGGCCCACAACGGGATCTCGTCGCCCTGGCCGGCGGCCCAGGCCTGCAGCGTCGCGCCGTCGGGGGTCGCCTCGGGCTCGCCGAGCCTGGCGACCCGCGCGGTCTCGGCCAGGATCAGCGCCAGGCGGTCCGGGTCGCCCCGGCCGAGTTCGAGCCAGCGGGCGATGACGGCGGGAAGGCCGCGCCTTACCTTGGCATAGAAGCCGCTTTGCGGCATGGTCTCTTGCATGCTTGGACCTTTCGGAGCAGGGACTGCAATGGATTTCGATTTTGCCACGCCCGTGGAGCGCCGCCACCCGTCGGGGGCGGATTGGCCGTCACAGAAATGGCATCGCTACGGCGAGGACATCCTGCCGCTGTGGGTGGCGGACATGGATTTCCGCTCGCCGCCGGCGGTGATCGAGGCGCTTCATGCCCGCGTCGATCATGGCGTGTTCGGCTATGGCCTGGTGCCCGACGGCCTGCGCCGGGCGCTCTGCGACTGGAGCGCCGAGCACTACGGCTGGGCCATCGAGCCCGGCTGGCAGCTGTGGCTGCCGGGCGTGGTGCCGGCACTGCACATGGCCAGCCTGGCGCTCACCGAGCCGGGGGAGGGCGTGCTCACCGTGACGCCGATCTACCCGCCCTTCCTGCAGGTCGCCGAACGCACCGGCCGTCTGCCCCAGCAGGCGGCCATGCGGCCTCCTCAGGCGCCCGGCGGCGAGTGGCGGCTGGACCTGGAGGCGCTGGAGGCGGCGATCACCTCCGAGACCCGGCTGTTGCTGTGGTGCCAGCCGCACAACCCCACCGGCCGCGTCTGGCGGACGGAAGAGCTGGACGGCCTGGCCGCACTGGTCGAGCGCCACGACCTGATCGTGGTCTCCGACGAGCTGCATTGTGACCTGCTGCTCGACGAGGGCGCCCGCCACCGGCCCCTGGCCGCGGCCTACCCGGCCCTGGCCGAGCGCATCCTGACCCTCTGGGCGCCCTCCAAGACCTTCAACCTGGCGGGCCTGACCGCGGCCTGCGCGATCATTCCCGACGCCGGCATGCGCCGGCGCTATGCGGCCCTGGCCAAGGGCCTGCAGCCGGACGGCAACGTGCTCGGTCTGGTAGCCGCCGAGGCCGCCTATCGTCACGGCGAGCCCTGGCGCCAGGCATTGCTGGAGACCCTGCGCGGGCACCGGGCGCGCCTGGAGGAAAGGATCGCCGGCTGGCCGGGCGTGACCCTGGCCTGGCCGGCCGCCACCTACCTGGCCTGGCTGGACCTGCGCCAGGCCCCGGCGCTGCGCGATGCCGGGAACTCGCCCCAGCGGGCGCTCCTCGAGCGGGCGGGCGTGGCGCTGTCCGACGGCGCGGACTTCGGCTGGCCGGGGTTCGTGAGGCTCAACTTCGGCACCACCGCCACGCAGCTGGAGGCGGCGCTGGACCGCCTCGAGGCGGTGCTCGGCGGCTGAGCCGGGACGGCCGCCGGCAAGGCCGGCGACCGGGAGCGGCTCAGTAGAGCAGGGCGAAGAGCTTGCGGCGATAGGTGACGGTCAGCGGGTGGTCGGCGCCCAGGGCGTCGAAGACCCGCAGCAGGGTCTTGCGGGCGGCGTCGTCGCCGTAGGCGCGATCCGCCTGCATCAGGGCCAGCAGGGCCTCGATGCCGGCCTCGTACTGGCCGTCGGCCACCTGGCGCAGGGCGCGCTGATAGCGGGCCTCGCTGTCGTCGCGCCCCTCCAGGGCGGCCAGGGCCTCGGCCGACGGCGCCTCCTCGCCGAACTCGATGCTGGCGCGTACCCCGCGGGCCGCCGCGGCATCGCGCTCCTCCGGCGGCAGGGCCTCGAGCATGGCCTTGGCCTGTTCCGGCTCGCCGTCCGCCACCAGGGCGCGGGCCAGCGCCACCCGGTAGGGGGCGTGATCCGGCCATTGCTGGACCAGCTCCTCGTAGATCCGGCGGGCCGTGGCGGCGTCGCCGGCCTCCAGGGCCGCGGCGGCCTCTTCCTCGGGGCTCAGCTGGGCGCCCTCCGGCTCGGGGAAGTACTTGCCCAGCCACTCGCGGATCTGCTTCTCGGGCAGGGCGCCCTGGAACTGGTCCACCAGGCCGCCCTGGCTGATCAGCTTGACGTCGGGGACCGAGCGCACGCCGAGCTGGCCGGCGATGTCCGGGTTGTCGTCGATGTTCAGCTTGGCCAGCAGGAAGGCGCCGTTGTATTCCCGGGTGAGCTTTTCCAGCACCGGCATCAGGTTCTTGCAGGGCTCGCACCAGGGGGCCCAGCAGTCGAGCAGCACCGGCACCTGCATGGAGGTCTCGAGCAGCTGCTGGATGTTGTTGCGGTCGACATCGAGGATCAGGTCGTCGCGCTGCGCGCCCTGGCCCTGGGCGGCGCCCGAGGCGGCCTCGGCCTGGGGCTCTGAGGTGAGCGGCTCTCCGGTACGAGGATCGACGATCGGCATGGTGGTCTGGCCTTGAACGAGGATGGATTTGCTCCAGTTATGCGGGCGAGAGCGGCGGGATTCAAGGCCCGGGCGGCGAGAAGGTCCGTGTCGCTTCTCGGCATCCGGCCATGCAAAAGACCAACCCCCCCTTCGGTATCGGCTTCCTTCTGATGTTTGGTAGCGGGGATCGGATTCGGGCCGATGGCCTTCCCGGGGTGATCGAGAGCCGAGCCCGACGAGCTGCCGGACGGCTCCGCCCCGCCGGCACGAAAAAAGCCGACACCCTTCGGTATCGGCTTCTTTCTGATGTTTGGTAGCGGGGACCGCCGGGCTTGAGAGAGCGAGCCGATGACCTTCCCGAGGTGATAAAGAGCCGAGCCCGACGAGCTGCCGGACGGCTCCGCCCCGCCGGCACGAAAAAAGCCGACACCCTTCGGTATCGGCTTCCTTCTGATGTTTGGTAGCGGGACCGCCGGGCTTGAGAGAGCGAGCCGATGACCTTCCCGGGGTGATCGAGAGCCGAGCCCGACGAGCTGCCGGGCGGCTCCGCCCCGCCGGCACGAAAAAAGCCGACACCCTTCGGTATCGGCTTCCTTCTAATGTTTGGTAGCGGGGACCGGATTTGAACCGATGACCTTCGGGTTATGAGCCCGACGAGCTACCAGACTGCTCCACCCCGCATCAACGTGGGGCACATTATACACGGGGAATGACGCGAGTCAACAGAGGCATTGGTCATCTCGAGATGGCCGCGCCCCCTGGTCCATACTCGGAGGCGGGCTGTCACACGAATGACCGCCCAGACCACGATACTGTCGGCGAGGGCCGGCGCGTTGCACCGGCTACTGGTCGTCTACCATCAGGGAGAGTATCAATGACAACATCTACTGCCGTCGCCTGGGTCACCGGAGGAACCGGCGGCATCGGCAGCGCGATCTGTCGCGCGCTGGCCGATGCCGGCTATCAGGTGGTCGCGGGATACCACAACCCGGAGAAGGCCAAGGCCTGGCTCGAGCAGCAGAAGGCCGATGGCTACGACAACATCGCCCTGTCCGGCGTCGACCTCGCGGACTACGATGCCTGCCTGGCGGGGGCCCGGGAAATCGAGGAGACCCACGGGCCCATCGGCGTGCTGGTCAACTGCGCCGGCATCACCCGGGATGGCACCCTGAAGAAGATGACCTCCGAGCAGTGGCACGAGGTCATCGACACCAACCTCAACAGCGTCTTCAACACCTGCCGCAGCGTCATCGAGGGAATGCTCGAGCACGGTCACGGGCGCATCATCAACATCTCCTCGATCAACGGCCGCAAGGGCCAGTTCGGCCAGGTGAACTACGCCGCGGCGAAGGCCGGGATGCATGGCCTGACCATGTCGCTGGCCCAGGAGACCGCCACCAAGGGCATCACCGTGAACACGGTGTCGCCGGGCTACATCGCCACCGACATGATCATGAAGATTCCCGAGAAGGTGCGCGAGGCGATCCGCGAGACCATCCCGGTGAAGCGTTACGGGACGCCGGAGGAAATCGCGCGACTGGTGGTGTTCCTCGCCGACAAGGAGTCGGGGTTCATCACCGGGGCCAACATCGACATCAACGGCGGGCAGTTCATGGGCTGACCCGGCCCTGTCCCCGCTTCCAAGACGGCGCGAGGCTCCGGCCTCGCGCCGTCGCGTTCAGGGCGGCGGCAACTGGGTCAGGGTCTCGAGGGTGCGGTCCAGCTCGACGACCTCGCGCTCCCACAGCGACGGCGGCACCGGCCCGGTGGCCAGCAGCTCCGCCAGCACCCCGCGCAACTCCGCGGCCCGGGAGGGCGCCTGCCCCAGGTTCTCGTTCAGCCGCTCCACCTGGATCGCCAGGCGCAGGGGGTCGTCGCGGCGCTGGACCGGGTCGCCGGCCAGCACCGAGAGGTGGACGCGCAGTCGGGCGAGGCTCTCCGCCACCGTCTCGGGCGTCGGCGGCGCGCGCCGGGCGGCATTGCGCCGCGCATGGGCGTCGGCCAGGTCGTCCGCCAGGGTCATGTCCTCGGGGAGCGGCACGTCCCGGGGCGGGTCGCCGGCCTGGCAGGCGGCGTCGGCCTCCAGGTGTGCCTCCAGCAGCGGGCGCAGCCGGCGCCAGCGCCCGATCTCCTCGGCCAGCGCCAGGCGCGCCAGGCGCTCGCGGCGGGTGCGCACGATGCCCGACCAGCGACGCCGCATGCCCTCGCTGCGTCGCCCCGAGGGCAGGGGCTCCAGGGCGGCGGCCTCCTGGATGGCCTCCTCCAGCCGGTTGGCCTCGTCGCTGCGGGCGGGCTGCCAGGCGTCCAGGCGATCGATCAGGGCCTGCATGGCCTCCAGCCGGTCGCGGCCGCGCTGCGCCTGGTCGCTGCGCGCGGCATCGCGCCGGGCGAAGATCTCGTCGCACAGGTGCCGGAATTCCCGCCACAGGGCCTGTTCCTCGCCCTTGGGGGCGCGCCCCAGCGCTCGCCAGCGCCGCTGCAGGGCCTTGGCGCGCTCGGCGCGGCGGGCCAAGGGCTGCGCCTGATCGCGCAGCTCCCGGGCGGATTCGATGAGGGCGCGCTTGGCCTCGGCGATCTCGCCGGCGCGCTGCTCGATCAGGGCCTGCAGGTCGTGCCGGATGCGCCCGAAGCGCCGCCCGACGGCCTCCGCCTCGTCTCGGGGCACCGGCGATAGCCGCCGCCACTGCTGGCGGGCGCGATCCCGGATCTCGCGCAGTGCGTCCGGGTCGGCCTCGGGAGCGGGCTGGGCCAGCAGGGTCTCGAGCTGTTCGCAGAGCGCCTCCCGGGCCGCCAGGTTGTCCCGGCGCAGCCGGTCCTGTCGCTCCCGCCAGGTCTGCAGGCGCGCCTGGATGCGCTCCGAGGCGGCGCGGAAGGCGGCGGACTGCTCACGGTTGGCGGCGGCGTCGCCCAGGTCCCGCCAGGCCTTGACCAGTTGTCGATGGCGGCGGTCGAGCTCGTCGTCGGCGAGGCTGTCATCGTCGGCCAGCGCCTGGATGGCCTCGCACAGCTGGTCCCGCTTGGGGCCGGCGACGAAGCCCCGCCAGTCGCGCAGCTCGGCCAGCCGGGCGCCGAGCCGCTTGAGCCGGGCGCGCTGGGGCTTGATCCGCGCCGCGGGCAGCCGCTCGGCCTGGTCGCGCAGGCGTTGGTGGAGGCGGCTGGCCCCCTTGAAGGCGCCGCTCTCCAGCAGCCGCTCCAGGCGATCCAGCTCCTCGGCGAAGGACGCCAGGCGGGCGTCCAGGTCCTGGTCTTCCGGCGGGCCCGCGGCGAGCCGGCGGCGGGCCCGCTGCAGCAGCGGCGATGGAGGCAGGTCGCGTGGCCAGCCGCAGGCCTCGACGAGGGCGGCCAGGCGCTCGTCGTCGCCGTCGCGCAGCGCCTGCTCGATGGCCTCGGCCCGCTCGTCCAGGCGCACCCGGGCCTGGACGATCCGGTCGTAGTCGGCCAGGGCCTGGTCGTAACGGTGGCGCAGGGCCTCGTCGGCGAGGTGCTGATCCGAGAGCGCCTGCCAGCGGCTGGCCAGCAGCTGCTTCTGGGCGCGCAGGCTGTCGATATCCTGGTCCGCCAGGCGCTCGCCCTGGTGGAGCCCCTCGAGGCTTTCTTCCAGCGCCTCCACCAGGGACTCGCGGGCCTGGTCGGCGGTCTCGCGGCGGCGCTCGGCGGCGTCCTGGGCCTGCTCGTGGGCTTCGTGGTCGCTGATCACCTTGCGGCAGCGCTGGCAGGCGTCCTGGTAGCGGCGCTCCTGCTCGGCGTCGGGCAGGTCGCCGAGGCCCGACCATTCGCGCATCAGGTGGCGGAAGCGGCCGGCATAGAGGGGCTCCCAGGGCGTCCGGGCGTGGCGTTCGAGCTGTTCCAGCAGGGCCTCGCGGCGTTCCCGGGCCTCGGCCAGGGAGGCGGCATCGGCGCGTCGGCGATTGAGGCGTTCCCGGGCCTCCCGCGCCACCCGCCGATCGCGTCGGGCGCCCTGGATCAGCCGCTGCAGGCCGGCCTCGCTCTCGACCCGGGCGGCCGCGGCGTGGCGCACCGCGGCGATGCCGTTGTCGCAGGCCTGGCGAATCAGCGCCGCCTCGTCCGTCAGCCGTCCCAGGGCGGTGAGGCGCAGCTGCTGGTTGTCGCCCTCGAGGGCGATGCGCTCGAGCAGCTCGGCGTCGTCCAGCCGCTCGACCAGGGCGATGCGCCGCGCCAGCTCCAGGCCCCCGTCACGGCCGCAGAGCAGGGCGGCCAGGCGGTGGCGGAGTTCCGCGGAGTCCTGGCCCTCGCCCTGCAGCGCCAGCAGTCGCTGCGGGTCCTCCAGGTGACGGAGCGCCTCGCGGCGGACGCCCGGATCGGCGTCGGCGGCGAGGCGCTCCAGGCGCGCGCGTTGCTCCGGACGGGCCGGATCGAGGCGGGCGACGGCCTGGCGGCGCACCTCGGCATCCGGGTGCTGCCAGCGGGGCGCGAACAGGCGGCGAAGGAGTCCTGGCATGGGGTGTCCTGGCAAGGGCGCGACGGCCCGCGGCGGGCCCTCGGCGCGCTGGGTGTCACGGGCGCCGCATCGGCGCGAGATCATGGACTTATCTAAGCACGCGGCGTCCCGGCAGAAAAGGGTGGCCGTCCTCGGGGTGTGGCGACACGGAGACACTGACAAGGCGTGCCCGCCTGGCATATGATCGGTTGCGGTATCGGGTGCACTCGCTTAGCTTGTGGGCAGGCCTCGACCATCACCCGACGTGGAGTGCGGCAATGAGCCTCAAAGTGGACAGGGACGGCATGGCATTCACCTTCAAGGGCGGCATGCTGCCGATGACGGTCATGGAACTGACCAGCGCCGACCCGGAGCGCATCCGGGAACAGCTCGCCGGCAAGCTCAGCCAGTCCCCAGCCTTCTTTCAGCACACCCCGGTGGTGCTCAACGTCGAGCGCCTCGACGAGCCGCACCTGGCCCTGGAGCGCATCTGTGCGGTGTGCCGGGCTCACAAGCTGCTGCCCGTGGCGGTGCGCGGCGGGGCCGATCCCGTCAAGCAGTCGGCCTGGGCGCTGGGGCTCGGCTGGTTTCCGCCCCAGGAGGCCGCGCGTCCCCGGTCGCTGGAGAGCGTGCCGGCCGCCCCGGAGGCGGCCGAGTCGGCGCCTCAGGACGCGGCGCCGGCCGAGCCCGGCGGGCGCATCTACCGCGGCACCGTGCGTTCGGGCCAGCAGGTGACCGCCCCGGACGGCGACCTGGTCGTGATCGGGGCGGTCAATGCCGGCGCCGAGGTGCTGGCCGGCGGCAGCATCCACGTCTATGGCGCCCTGCGCGGCCGCGCCCTGGCCGGCATCCACGGCCATGCCGGCGCCGGCATCTTCTGCCGCGAGCTGCGCGCCGAGCTGCTGTCCGTGGCCGGCAACTACAAGCGGCTGGAGGACATCGATCCGCGCCTGCTGGGCGCCGCCGTGCAGGTGCGCCTGGCCGACGACCAGCTGGGCATCATGCCACTCGACTGAGGACGGCGCGGCGTTTCGGCGGCGCCCAACGGCGCCGCCCCTTCCACAACACGACAGACAGGATGTGACACTTGGCCAAGATCATCGTTGTGACCTCCGGCAAGGGTGGGGTCGGAAAGACAACCAGTGCTGCCGCCATCGCCACCGGGCTGGCGCTGCGGGGCCAGAAGACCGCGGTCATCGACTTCGACGTGGGGCTGCGCAACCTCGACCTGGTCATGGGCTGCGAGCGTCGCGTGGTCTACGACCTGGTCAACGTCATCCAGGGCGAGGCCGGTCTGAATCAGGCGCTGATCCGCGACAAGCGGGTCGACAACCTGCATATCCTCCCGGCCTCCCAGACCCGTGACAAGGACGCCCTGACCCTGGAAGGGGTCGAGACCGTGCTCAATACCCTGAACAAGGACTTCGACTTCATCGTCTGCGACTCGCCGGCGGGGATCGAGCGCGGCGCCCAGCTGGCCATGTACTTCGCCGACGAGGCCATCGTGGTCACCAACCCCGAGGTGTCCTCGGTGCGCGACTCGGACCGCATCCTGGGGCTGCTGGCCTCCAAGACGCGGCGGGCGGAGCGCGGCGACGACCCCATCCGCGAGCACCTGCTGATCACCCGCTACAACGCCAACCGCGTCGACAGCGGGGACATGCTCAACCTCGAGGACATCCAGGAGATCCTGGCCATCGACCTGGTCGGCCTGATCCCCGAGTCCGAGGCGGTGCTGCGCGCCTCCAACCAGGGCGTGCCGGTCACCCACGACGAGGCCAGCGATGCCGGCCAGGCCTACGCCGACACCGTGGCTCGCCTGATGGGCGAGGAGGTGCCGCTGCGCTTCCACGAGTTCCAGAAGAAGGGATTGTTGAGCCGCATGTTCGGAGGAGGTCGTCGGTGAAGCTACTCGATTTCCTGAAGCGCGAGCGCAAGAAGTCCGCCTCGGTCGCCAAGGAGCGGCTGCAGATCATCGTTGCTCACCAGCGCAGCCAGCGGGGGCAGCCGGACTACATGCCGATGCTCGAGAAGGAGCTGCTGGAGGTCATCCGGCGCTACGTCCAGGTCGACGACGACGCCATCAACATCAGCCTGGACAGCGAGGACAATTGCTCGGTCCTGGAGCTCAACGTCACCCTGCCCAAGGCCTGAACGGCGGCTGAGCCGCCGTTCGCCCTGTGCTAGGCTGGGCCCCCGTTCCTTGCAGCCCGGAGACGCTCGCCCATGGCGCAGTCGAAAGCCGCCCCCCTGACCTTTCTCTGGCACGACTACGAGACCTTCGGCGCCGACCCGCGTCGGGACCGGCCCTCCCAGTTCGCGGCCATCCGCACCGACGCCGACTTCAACGAGATCGGCGAGCCCATCGAGCTGTTCTGCAAGCCGGCCGACGACTATCTGCCGCATCCCCAGGCCTGCCTGATCACCGGCATCACGCCCCAGCAGGCCCGCCGTCGCGGGCTGCCCGAGGCGGAATTCGCCGGCCGGGTGATGGCGGCCATGGCCGAGCCCGGCACCTGCGCGCTGGGCTACAACAGCCTGCGTTTCGACGACGAGGTGAGCCGTCACCTCTTCTATCGCAACCTGCTCGACCCCTATGCCCGGGAGTGGCAGAACGGCAACTCGCGCTGGGACCTGATCGACGTGGTGCGAGCCTTCCATGCGCTGCGCCCCGAGGGCATCGAGTGGCCGACCCGCGAGGACGGCTCGCCCAGCTTCAGGCTCGAGGACCTGACCGCCGCCAACGGCATCGAGCATGCCGGCGCCCACGATGCCCTGGCCGACGTACGCGCGACCATCGCCCTGGCGCGGCGGTTGCGCGAGTGCAACGCCAAGCTCTTCGACTACCTGCTGGGCCTGCGCGGCAAGCGCCAGGTGGCCCGCCAGCTCGACGTGCCGGGGCACAAGCCGATGCTGCACATCTCCCGGCGCTATCCGGCCAGCCGCGGCTGCAGCGCCCTGGTGATGCCGCTCGCCGAGCATCCCAGCAACCCCAACGGGGTCATCGTCTACGACCTCTCGGTGGATCCCGAGCCGCTGCTGACGCTGAGCGCCGAGCAGATCCGCGAGCGGGTCTTCGTCAGCAACGACGACCTGGCGGAGGGCGAGTCGCGGATCCCGCTCAAGGTCATCCACATCAACAAGTGTCCGGTGGTGCTGCCGCCCAATGCCCTCAAGGACACCGCCGGGCCTCGTCAGGGGGAGTACGGCGAGCTCGTCGAGCGGCTGTCGCTGGACATGGCGGCCTGCCGGCGCCACTGGAAGACCCTCGCCGACCACCCCGAGGCGATCGCGCGGGTCGTCGAGGTGTTCGCCGCCCCGCCGCCGGAGCCGCCCCATGACCCCGACCTGATGCTGTATTCCGGGGGCTTCTTCTCGCCCTCGGACCGCCAGCAGATGGAGCGGGTACGCGCCACCGACCCCTGGGAGCTGGTGGGGGCGCGTTTCGCCTTCCAGGATCCGCGCCTGGAGGAGATGCTGTTCCGCTACCGGGCGCGCAGCTACCCGGACACCCTGACCGGCGAGGAACAGGCCCGCTGGGAGGCCTTCCGCTGGGAGCGCATGAACGATCCGGCCGTGGCCGGCTTCGCCCTCAAGGATTTCGCCCGCGAGATCGAGCGCCTCAACCAGGTGGCGCTCGGCGATCGCGAGCGCCAGATCCTCGAGGAGCTGGTGATGCACGTGGAGGCGATCATGCCGGCCCAGGCCTTCGGCTGACCGCGGCATCCATGCCAGCCCCCTAACACGATGCCCGGCCAGGCGGCCGGGCATCGTCGTCTTCAGCCCTCGCCGTCGGGCAGCGGGGGCAGCGTCGCCTTGAGGGCCATGACGTCGCTGGCGGCATCGCCCGGGTCGTGGGTGATCTGCACCACGGCCTCGTCGCGCAGTCCCGGCCAGAGCGCCCGCAGCGCGGCCGGGGTCACCGCCAGGGCTCGCTCGGCCAGCCGCCGGCGGCGATCGAAGTCGCCGCCGTCCAGCGCGAGGCGCTGCCACAGCCGGTTGGTGCGCTGCGCCAGGCTGGTGTCGCGGCGCAGCAGGTCGTCGTGGACGGCCTGGCGGTAGGGCGCCAGCTCCTCCTCGCTCAGCGATGCCAGGCGTTCGTCGAAGGTGTCCAGGAAGGCGTCGATGTGCCCCTGGAGGGTGGCGCTGTCGGTACCCGGCGACTGCACCAGCAGGGCGATGCCCGGCGCGTCGAGCAGCGGCCGGTAGCCGGCGTTGACCACGTAGCCCAGCTGCTGCTCGGTACGCAGGCGCTGGTAGAAGGGCGTCTCCAGCAGCCGGCCGAGCACGGCCAGCCGCGCCTGGCTGGCCAGCGAGCGGTCCGCCCCCTGCAGGTAGCGCATGACCAGGAACTCGTCCCGGGCGGTGTCCGGGGTCAGCGGCGGCAGGTCGGCCGCGGCCTGCAGCGGGGTCAGGTCGGGAATCGCCGCGGCCTCGAGGTTCGGCGACAGGGTCTCGGCGACCCGGCGGGCCAGGCGCGTGGCCGAGGTCGCGTCCTGGTTGCCCACCGCCATGGCTTCCAGGTGCAGCGCGTCCAGGAAGGCCTCGCGATAGCGGGCGAGGCCGGCCGCGTCGACGTCCTCCAGGGCGCCCAGCAGGGCCTCGGGCGGCCACTGGGGACGGATCAGGGTCTCGGCGAGGGTGCGTCCGGCCTGGCGGTAGAGGGCGTCCTGGGGGGCGTTGCGCCACTCCCGGCGCAGCCGCTGGCGGACCCGCTCCACGTCGGCCGCCTCGATGGTGCCCTGGCGCAGCCGCTTCAGCACGCGCTCGACCAGCAGCGCCTGTCCGTCCCGCCAGCCCGAGAACGACAGGGTGATGCCCCGGGCGTGGGCATAGGCCTCGAAGTCGTGGCCGGCCAGCCGGGCCGGATACAGGGCCTCGTTGAGGCTGTCCTGCAGCCAGCCGGCCAGCAGTCGGGCCAGGGCGGCGTCGCGGGCATCGCGGCTGGCCGCGGGATGCTGCAGGCTGAAGCGCCACTCGACCCGAGGTGCGCCGAAGCTGGCATCGCGCATCTGCCAGAAGTCGAAGGCGGGGCCGTCGATGCGCCGTACCGGCGCCTCGTCCTGGCCCTCCCGCAGGGCCAGGTCCTCGGCGATATAGGGGTTGGGGGCGGGCAGCGCCAGGCCGGCCAGGGGCTCGGCGTCGCCGACGCCGGGTGCGGCCGGCGACCAGGGCACGTCGAACCAGGGGGTGGTGCGCTCGCCCTCGACCTCGGGGCCGCTGTAGAGGCGCAGCATCCGCGACGGACGCAGGGCGTCGAGCCAGGTGCCGATGCGCTCGGCATCGAAGCCGTCCATGCGATAGGGCGCGTAGTTGACGTCCTCGACCGGGTAGTGGGACAGCTGGGTGGCCAGGCGCATGGCCTCCTGGAGCGCCGGGCCGTGCTCGCGGAAGCGGAACGCCTGGTCGGCCAGGCGGGCCTGCTCGTCGTAGCGCCAGGCCGCCATGCCCTCGCGGCGAATCAGCTCGATGGCGGCGAACAGGCTCGCCTGGATGCGCTCGAGGTGCTCGGCGCCTTCGGGGGTCAGGCTGATCTCGACGCTGAACAGCGCCTGGCGGCCGTCGCCGTGAGTCGTGCCGGCGGACAGGCCGTCGGCCCAGCCGGCCTCGCGCAGGGCGTGCAGCAGGCTGCCCTCGCCCTCGTGGCCGAGCAGGTTGGCCAGGTAGCTGGCGGGCTTCAGCCGATAGGCGCTCGTCGGGTCGGGGATCGGGAAGAAGAACGACAGCCGCCGGCTGTCACGCAGGGCGCGCCACTCGGCGGCCGCGGGCAGGCGCTCCGGGGTCACCAGCGGCGGCTCGATCGCGGGGCGCGACAGGCCGCGGTCGGGCACCTCGGCGAAGTCCTCGCGGACCAGGGCCTCGAGCTCGTCCAGCGGCTGGGGGGCGACCACGGCGAGGCGCATGACGCCGGCGCCGTAGTGGCGTTCGTAGAACTCGACCACCCGTCGACGCAGGTCCGGCTCGCCGGGCGGTCGGTCGGCCAGGGTGGCGTTGCTGCCCACGGAGAAGCGCGTCGCCGGGTGGTCGGGATTGAGCAGGCGATCGAGCACGGCGTCCTGGCGGCGTCCGGCGTCGCGCTTGCGGGCCATGTATTCCGAATGCACCACCTGGCGCTCGCTGGCCAGCCGTTCGGCGTTGAACAGCGGGTCGATGAAGAAGTGGCTGAAGCGGTCCAGGGCGCCGTCCAGGGCGTCGGGCTCCACCGAGAAGAAGTAGTTGGTGTCCCGGGGCGCGGTATAGGCGTTGTGCTGGCCGCCGTGCCGCGACAGGTAGCCCTGGTAGGCATCGGCCTCCGGGTAGGCCTCGGTGCCCAGGAACAGCATGTGCTCCAGGTAGTGGGCCAGGCCGGCCAGGTCCTCGGGATTGTGCAGGCTGCCGACCTCGACGTTCAGCGAGGCCGCCGCCTTGTCGGCCTCGGGGTCGCTGACCAGCAGGGCGGTGAGGCCGTTGTCGAGAGTCGCCAGCCGGTAGGCGCGATCGTCCGCGGGGCTGACGTGGGGCACGGGCGCGGTCGCCGCCGGTTCGGCGGCGACCGCCGTGGCGCTCGCGGCGGCGGGCAGCAGGCCGGCGGCCAGGGTCAGCGACAGGACCAGACGGGGCAGTCGGGGGCGGGGCATCATCACTCCTTGGCGGTGTTCCGACACAGCATGGGACCGGTGGGATAGGCGCAGGCGGCCTCCTGGTGGTCGGGATCGTTCACTCGTCTTGATACCGGAAATGCGCCCAACAGTTCCCCCGGCGCGGGAGCGAGCCGTTCCCGAAGCGTGTCGCGCGGCGTCGCCGGATCCAGCCAGGCCGCGGCGTCGGCGGCGTCGATCACCGCCGGCAGTCGGTCGGTGATCGGGGTCAGCAGGTCGTTGGCGGCCACCGTGATCAGCGCGAACGAGTCGTGGTGCTCGGTCAGTCCGGTGTGGAAGCGGCACCACAGGCCGGCCAGCAGCAGGGGGCCGCGGTCGACGCGGGTCACCAGGTAGGGCTGCTTGCCCCTCGGCCGCGGCTGCCAGGCGTAGACGCCCCCCGCGGGCACCAGGCAGCGCCGGGCGGCGAAGGCCTCGCGGAACATGGCGCGCCGCTCCAGGGATTCGGCCCGGGCGCAGTGGGGCGCGTGGTCCAGGACCTCGAGCCAGGGCGGCGTCAGCCCCCAGAAGGCCTGGGTCAGGCGGGGGCGGCCGGCCTCCAGGCGAATGATCGACAGCGGGCGGCGCGGCGCCAGGTTGGCGCCGGTGACGGGCGGGACGTCGATGGCCAGGCCCGGCATCAGGCGCTCGAGGTCGAGGGGCGGGATATAGAGGCGGCCGGCCATGGAACCTCCGGGGAAAGGGAGCGTCAGGGTAACCAAGACACGCTGGCGAGAAAAGCGCGACGGCGCCCGGGCTTGCGTTGATCCGCAGGCACGATATGCTAGCGGAAACGGTGTTTTCATACGCCCCTCGTCGCCGGCGCCCGCCGTCGCGACCCGCTCTCCTGCTCCGCGAGGAAGTCCATGGCCCGTCCCAGACAGCACGCCCCCGAGGCCCTGCATGCCCAGGTGATGGCGGCCTGCGATGCCTGGCTGCAGGAGCAACCGGTGCATACCCTGTCGCTGCGCGCCCTGGCCCGGGAGGTCGGCTGTGCGCCCAGCACCCTGCTCAAGCTCTACGGCAGCTTCAACAACCTGCTGCAGCACGTGAACCTGGAGTCCCTGGCGCGGCTGCAAACCGCCATCGATCCGCTGCTCGAGGCAGCCGCGCCCGAGGCCCGGCTCAAGGCGCTGGCCATGGCCTACTGGACCTTCGCCCGCCGCGAGCCCTTCCGCTGGCAACTGATGTTCGATTATCCGCTGGCCCAGGAGGGCGAGCTCGATCAGCGCCAGAGCGACATGATCGAGGCGCTGTTCCTGCGGGTGGAGAATACCCTCAAGGAGTATCAGCCGGCGCTGGGCGATCCGGAGGCGCGCCGCCTGGGGCGGACCCTCTGGGGCAGCGTGCACGGCCTGGTGCAGCTGGGCCTCAACGAACGGCTGGGCTACTGGCAGAGCGAGCCGCTGGAGGTCGACGAGCTGCTCGACCAGCTGCTCTCGACCCTGCTGGCCGGCCTCAAGGCGAGGCCGTCGGCACCTTGAGCCCGTTGCTGGCCTGGGGCGTCCCGCTCCTGCTGGCGCTGGGCGCCCTGGGCTGGGCCTGCCGCTCGCCCCGCCGGGCGCTGCGACGGCTGGTGTTCCTGCTCATCCACCTGCTCTACCGGTTGCGTTTCCGCGGCCGTCGCCACCTGCCCGCCCATGGGCCGGCGCTGGTGGTCTGCAACCATGTCAGTTTCGTCGATGCGCTGGTGGTGGGCGGCGGCTGTCCGCGGCCGGTGCGTTTCCTGATGGATCGCCCGATCTACGAGTCCCCGGGGCTGCATTGGCTGTTCCGGCTGGTCGGCGCCATTCCGGTGGATTCCGAGCGGCGCGACCCCGGGGGGCTGCGTCGGGCGCTGGATCAGGTCAGCCAGGCGTTGCGGGCCGGCGAGGTGGTGATGCTCTTCCCCGAGGGCCGGCTGACCCCGGACGGCGAGGTGCACGCCTTCCGGCGGGGCCTGGAGCTGATCCTGGCCCGCGACCCGGTGCCGGTGGTGCCGGCCGCCCTGGCCGGCCTCTGGGGCTCCTGGACCTCCCATCGCGGGGGGCGGGCGCTGGCCAAGTGGCCGCGGCGCTTCCGCGCCCGGGTGGCGCTCTACTTCGGCGAGCCGCTGGCCGCCGAGGCGGCCAGGCGGGATCGGGTGGAGGCCCGGGTCCGGGCGCTCAAGGCCGAGGCGGACGCCTGGGTGGTCGGCGGTTCCTGAGGCGATCCCGAGGCGCGATCCTCGGTCACGCCTGGACCGGGGCCGGCCGTCGCACCGCCTGCCAGCAGCGCGCCGAGGTGATGAGGTTGTCGCGGACCTCGAGGATCTCCATGCGCACCGCCCCGATCTGCAGGCAGGCCGGTCCGTCGGGGAAGGATTCCAGGTGCTCGAGGATCAGGCCGTTGAGGGTCTTGGGGCCGTCGGTGGGCAGCTGCCAGGCCAGCGCCTTGTTGATGTCGCGGATGCTGGCGGTGCCGTCGATGAGGTGGCTGCCGTCGTCCTGGGGGTGGATGTCCTGATCCTGGCCGGCCACGTCGGTGGTGAACTCGCCGACGATCTCCTCGAGGATGTCCTCCAGGGTCACCAGGCCCTCGACGTCGCCGTACTCGTCCACCACGATGCCGATGCGCCGCTTCTGCTTCTGGAAGTTGAGCAGCTGGGTGTGCAGCGGCGTCGATTCGGGGATGAAGTAGGGCTCCCGGGCCTCCTGGACGATGGCGGCCTTGGTGACCTCGCCCCGGGACAGGAAGCGCGCCGCGTTGCGCAGGTGCAGCATGCCGATGATGTTGTTGATGTCGCCCTTGAACACCGGGATCCGGGTGTGCTGGCTGGTGCGGATCTGGGTGAGGATGTCGTCCAGGTCGTCGTCCAGGTCGATGCCCACCACCTCGTGGCGGGGCACCATGATGTCGTTCACCGTGACGTTCTCGAGGTCGAGGATCGATACCAGCATGGCTTGGTGGCGACGGGGAATCAGCGGGCCGGCCTCGTGGACCACGGTGCGCAGCTCGTCCCGGGTCAGGTTGTCGCCGCCGGCCTCCAGCGTCTTGACCCCGGTCAGGCGCAGCAGGCCGTTGGAGATGGCGTTGACCAGCCACACCAGCGGGTAGAGCAGCTTGAGCAGCGGTTCCAGCACCACCGAGGCCGGGTAGGCGATGCGCTCGGGCTTGACCGCCGCGTAGGTCTTGGGGGTGACCTCGGCGAAGATCAGGATCACGATGGTCAGGATCAGCGGGGCGATCGCCGGACCGGTCACCTCGCCGAAGAAGTGGATGGCCAGCACGGTGGCGATCGCCGCCGCCAGGTTGTTGACCAGGTTGTTGCCGATCAGGATCACGCCGATCAGCCGATCGGGGCGGCTCAGCAGGCGCATCACCCGCTGGGCGCGCCCCTCGCCCTCGCCGGCGCGATGGCTCAAGCGATAGCGGTTGATCGACATCATGCCGGTCTCGGAACTCGAGAAGAAGGCGGAAAGGCAGATGAGCAGCAGCAGCAGGCCGAACAGCCATCCCAGAGGGAAGTCGTCGCTCAAGTCGAAGGGTCCTCAATCGCGTATCAGGCTTGAGTTGTAGGGACGGGGCCCGGCAGTGTCAAGGCCGCGCCAGCAGCACCTCGATGACGAACTTGCTGCCGAAGTAGGCCAGCAGCAGCACCAGGTAGCCGCCGAGGGTCCAGCGCACCGCCCGCATGCCCCGCCAGCCCAGCCAGTAATGGCTGACCAGCAGGATGGCGAAGATCACCCAGGCGGCCAATGACAGGATCGTCTTGTGGGCCAGGTGCTGGGCGAACATGTCGTCGACGAAGGCGAAGCCGCTGACGATGGACAAGGTCAGCAGCGCCATGCCGGCCCAGATCAGCTCGAACAGCAGGCGCTCCATGGTGGTCAGCGGCGGCAGCGACTGCACCACGCCGCGGATGTGGTGATGGCGCAGCGCCTGGTTCTGCACGCCGAGCAGCACCGCCTGGACGGCGGCGATGGCCAGCAGGGCGAAGGCCAGCGCCGAGCTCAGGGCGTGCAGGGCGATGCCCGGCGTCATGCCGGCGCCCTTCTCCGGGCTCGGCCATTCCACCGCCAGCAGCAGGATCACCCCGGCCAGCGGCAGCAGGCCGGCGGCCACGTTGAGCACCGGCTTGAACAGGCTGACCCCCAGCAGTACCAGCACCGCTAGCCCGCTGATCAGCACCGCGCTGGTGGTCAGGCCCGGTAGCAGCGTCTCGCCCCGGCCGAGCAGCCCCACCGCCAGCGGCAGGTGGCAGAGCAGGCCCAGCGCGCCGAAGCTGCGCACCAGGCCGGCACGGGGCGGGACCCGGCGGGCCAGGGTCAGGCCCTGCCAGGAGGCGGCCGCGAGGTAGAGGAGGAAGGCCATGACGGCCAGGGGAAGCGCTTGCATCGATTGCTATCCGTGCGCCGTCGCCAGCGCCTGACGAGCTGAGAATGGAGTCGCCACTATACCGAATCCTCCCGCCGGCGCACAGCGGGGCGATCCGCCGCCCCCCCGGTGCCATGGAGACTCGCCGCCACAAGGCGTATAATTTTCGACCAATTGCAGGCAAGCCCGCCGCGCCGCCGCTGCGGCGCGGGCACCGGCTTGCCATGGCCATCGTTTTCGGAGGGGCCCGATGTTCCAGAATCTCAGTGATCGTCTGTCCCAGACGCTCAAATCGATCAAGGGTCAGGCGCGCCTGACCGAGGACAACGTCAAGGACACCCTGCGCGAGGTGCGCCGGGCCCTGCTGGAGGCCGACGTCGCCCTGCCGGTGGTCAAGGCCTTCATCGACCGGGTCCGCGAGCGGGCCGTGGGTCAGGAGGTCTCCAAGAGCCTCTCGCCCGGCCAGCAGTTCGTCAAGATCGTCCAGCAGGAGCTCGAGGCGATCATGGGCGAGGCCAACGAGGGGCTGACCCTCAAGGGCCAGCCCGCCGTGGTGCTGATGGCCGGCCTTCAGGGGGCGGGCAAGACCACCTCCGTGGCCAAGCTGGCGCGCCACCTGCGCGAGCGCGAGAAGAAGAAGGTGCTGGTGGTCTCGGCGGACGTCTATCGCCCGGCGGCCATCGACCAGCTCGAGACCCTGGCCGGCGAGGTGGGCGTGGACTTCTTCCCGTCGAGCTCCGACCAGCAGCCGGTGGCCATCGCCGAGGCGGCGATCAAGCACGCCAGGATCCAGTTCCACGACGTGGTGCTCGTCGACACCGCCGGCCGGCTGGCCATCGACGAGGCCATGATGGCCGAGATCCAGGCGCTCGAGAACGCCGTGTCGCCGGACGAGACGCTGTTCGTGGTCGACGCCATGACCGGCCAGGACGCCGCCAACACCGCCAAGGCCTTCCATGAGGCGCTGCCGCTGACCGGGGTGATCCTCACCAAGGCCGACGGCGACGCCCGGGGCGGCGCGGCGCTCTCGGTGCGCCACATCACCGGCAAGCCGATCAAGTTCATGGGCGTGGGCGAGAAGGTCGACGCCCTGGAGCCCTTCCACCCGGATCGCGTGGCCTCGCGGATCCTCGGCATGGGCGATGTGCTGTCGCTGATCGAGGAGGCCGAGCGCACCGTCGACAAGGGCAAGGCCGAGCAGCTCGCCAAGAAGGTCAAGAAGGGCGACGGTTTCGACCTCGAGGACTTCCGCGACCAGCTCCAGCAGCTCAAGAAGATGGGCGGCATGGGCGGCCTGCTGGGCAAGCTGCCCGGCATGGGGCAGATGGCCGAGATGGCCCAGGGGCCGGGGCCTGAGAAGGAGATGGGCAAGCTCGAGGCGCTGATCAACTCCATGACCCCCCAGGAGCGCCGCAAGCCGGAGATCATCAACGGCTCGCGCAAGCGGCGCATCGCCGCCGGCGCTGGCCTGCAGGTGCCCGACCTGAATCGCCTGCTCAAGCAGCACAAGCAGATGCAGAAGATGATGAAGAAGGCCGGCAAGAAGGGCGGCATGCAGAAGATGATGCGCGGCATGTCCGGCATGATGGGCGGTGGCCCCGGCGGTCCGGGTGGTCCGGGCGGTCCCGGAGGCATGGGCGGCCCGGGCGGCATGCCCTGGCGCTGAACGCCGCCGGCCGGCGGGATCCCCCCGGGCGGGCCGCAAAAAGGTTCCCAAACGGGGTGGATTTCCGTAGAATGCGGCGTCTTCATTGGCAGGTCCGCGATGCATCGCGGCCAACGTCGAGACCGAACACACCGGCGGCACGCCTCCGGCGTGCGGTCGAACCGCTTGTCGAGGGCCGCGGCCCCGACCGACAACCTCCGAAACTCAACCGAAGGACAGTCAACGCATGGTTACCATTCGTCTGGCACGTGGTGGCGCCAAGAAGCGTCCCTTCTACCACCTGACCGTGACCGATTCCCGCAACGCGCGCGACGGTCGTTTCATCGAGCGCCTCGGCTTCTTCAACCCGGTGGCCCGTGGCCAGGAAGAGCGCCTGCGCGTCGACCTGGACCGCATCCAGCACTGGCAGGACCAGGGCGCCCAGCTGTCCGGCCGCGTCGCCGAGCTGGTCAAGGAAGCCCGCAAGCAGGCCTGAGCGCCTGAAGGCCCCGAATGTCTGACGCAGGACCGTCGATGAGCGCAAGCGTCGAGCCAAGCCAGGCCGATGACGACCATGTGGTGCTGGGCAAGCTGACCAGCCCCTACGGCGTCAAGGGCTGGCTCAAGGTGTATTCGTACACCAGCCCGATGGAGGGCATCCTCGACTACGATGCCTGGGTGCTGCGCCGGAACGGGCGCCTGGTGCGCCATCGCCTCGTCCAGGGGCGGCGCCACGGCAAGGGCCTGGTGGCCCGGCTGGAGGGCGTCGAGTATCGCGACCAGGCCGAGGCCCTGGCCGGCGCCGAGGTGCTGCTGCCCAAGGCCGAGCTGCCCGAGCTCGACGGCGAGGACGACTACTACTGGTACCAGCTCGAGGGCCTGCGGGTGGTGACCCGCGACGGCGTGACCCTGGGCCATGTCGACTACCTGTTCGAGACCGGCGCCAACGACGTGCTGGTGGTCAAGGGGCGCGACGACGCGGCCATCGACGACCGCGAGCGGCTGCTGCCCTACCTGCCCGGCGAGGTCGTGCAGGACGTGGACCTCGAGGCCGGCGTGATGACCGTGGACTGGGATCCGGCGTTTTGATGCGCGCCGAGGCCTCCATGTGGGTCGGCGTGGTGTCGCTGTTTCCCGAGATGTTCGAGGCCCTGACCCATCAGGGCGTGACGGGCAGGGCGGTGGAGAAGGGGCGCATCGCCCTGGAGTTCTGGAATCCCCGGGACTACGCCACCGACCGGCATCGCACCGTGGACGACCGCCCCTATGGCGGCGGCCCGGGGATGCTGATGAAGGTCGACACCCTGCGCTCGGCCATCCACGACGCCCGCGCCCGGGCCGAGGCGGCCACCGGGCAGCGCCCCCGGGTGATCTACCTGTCGCCCCAGGGGCGGCGGCTGGATCAGCGCGGCGCGCAGGAACTGGCCGAAGGCCCGCCCCTGGTGGTGGTGGCCGGACGCTACGAAGGCATCGATGAGCGGGTGGTGGAAGCCGACATCGATGAGGAATGGTCGATCGGCGACTATGTGCTCAGCGGCGGCGAGCTGCCGGCCATGGTGCTGATCGATGCCGCGGCAAGGCTGGTGCCCGGGGTGCTGGGCCACCAGGATTCCGCGGTCGAGGACTCCTTCAACGACGGACTGCTGGACTGTCCGCACTATACCCGTCCCGAGGTCGTCGACGGGCGTCAAGTGCCGGAGGTCCTGCTCAGCGGCCATCATGGCGCCATCCGGCGCTGGCGGCTCAAGCAGTCCCTGGGCCGAACCTGGCTGCGGCGGCCGGACCTGCTGGAAGGCAGGCAGCTGACCGCCGAGCAGCGGGCCCTGCTGGAGGAGTTCATCGAGGAGCACGCCGACAAGGCGGAGGTGCAGGACGCGCCCTGAGGGCGGCGGACCTGCGTCACCAACAGGACTCCCGCGCCTCGACCCGCTCGAGCGCCGGGATCACGACACGCCGGCCAACCACTGCCGGACCGGCGCGTCAACGAATGTTATCGAGGAGTTATCGTCATGAGCAGCAAGAACAAGGTGATCCAGGCGCTCGAAGCCGAGCAGATGAGTAAGGATGTCCCCGAGTTCGCCCCGGGTGACACCGTGGTCGTCCAGGTCAAGGTCAAGGAAGGCAACCGCGAGCGCCTCCAGGCCTTCGAAGGCGTGGTCATCGGCAAGCGCAACCGCGGCCTGAACTCCGCCTTCACCGTGCGCAAGGTGTCCCACGGCGTCGGCGTCGAGCGGACCTTCCAGACCTACAGCCCGCTGGTCGACTCCATCCACGTCAAGCGTCGCGGCGACGTCCGCCAGGCCAAGCTCTACTACCTCCGCGAGCGCAGCGGCAAGTCCGCCCGCATCAAGGAAAAGCTGGCCTGAGGCGCCTGCCCGCCGGCATGCGGTGACGTGGTGCGCCACGCATCGACAGCGAGACCCCGTCACCGCAGCCGCGGGGCGGGGTCTCGTCGTGTCGGGCCGGGGGACGGCTAGGGAGGAAGCGTGACGGTCAGCGACGATGCCATGCACCTGATCGAGGCCTGCCTCGACGATCTCTGGCTGGGGCAGGGCGCCAGCGACAACACCCTGGCCGCCTATCGCCGCGACCTGATGGCCTGGGCGGCCCGGCTCGAGGCGCGCGGCGAGTCGCTGCTGGCGCCCGGGAGCGAGGCGCTGGCGGACTGGCTGGACGAGCGCCGGGAGGCCGGCTATCGGCTGCGCAGCAACGCCCGGCTGCTGTCGAGCCTGCGGCGCTTCTATCGCTGGGCCCTGGCCGAGGGGCGGCTCGACCGGGATCCCCTGGCCGAGGTGCGCCTGCCCCGGGTCCGCCCCTCGTTGCCGGATACCCTGGAAGAGGGCGAGGTGGAGCGGCTGCTGGCCGCGCCGGACCTCGACACCGCCCTGGGCCTGCGTGATCGCGCCATGCTCGAGGTCCTCTACGGGGCCGGGCTGCGGGTCAGCGAGCTGGTGGGGCTGACCACCGATGCCCTGAACCTGCGCCAAGGCGTGGTGCGGGTCCGCGGCAAGGGCGACAAGGAGCGCCTGGTGCCGCTTGGCGAGGAGGCGCTGCACTGGCTGAGCCGCTACCTGCGCACCGCCCGCGGCGCCCTGATGCGCGATCCGTCGCGCCCGGCGCTGTTCCCCGGGCGCGGGGACGCCTGCCTGACCCGCCAGGCCTTCTGGCACCGCATCAAGGCCCATGCGCTGGCCGCCGGCATCGACCGGCCGCTGTCGCCGCACACCCTGCGGCATGCCTTCGCGACCCATCTGTTGAATCATGGGGCCAACCTGCGTGTCGTACAGCTGTTGCTGGGTCACAGCGACCTGTCGACCACGCAGATCTATACCCATGTGGCGCAGGCCCGGCTCGAGGCCCTGCACGCCGACCACCATCCCCGAGGTTGAACCATGACTGCATCCCTTCGCGCCCTGATCGCCGGCGCCCTCGCCACCCTGTCGCTGCCCGCCCTGGCCGAGTCGGAGGCGGCCATCGAGCGTCTCGCCGAGGGCCTGCAGGTCAACGGCCGCGACATGCCGGTGGAGCGCATCGAGGCGACGCCCCTGGAGGGCTTCTTCGAGGTCCGCCTGGCGACCGGCGAGCGCTTCTACACGGACAGCGAGGGCGACTACTTCCTGGTCGGCGACCTCTACGAGAACGCCGAGGGCGGCCTGGTCAACCTTTCCGAACAGGCGCGCAACGCCGAACGCGCCGAGCGCCTGGCCGCGATCCCCGATGCCGAGCGGGTGATCTTCCGCGGCACCGACGAGCCGAAGGCCCGGATCACGGTGTTTACCGACACCACCTGTCCCTACTGCCGCCGGCTGCACGAGGAGGTGCCGCGCCTCAACGAGATGGGCATCCGGGTCGACTACCTGGCCTTCCCCCGCGGCGGCATGCGCTCGCCGGGGGCGCGGGAGCTCGAGCGGGTGTGGTGCGCGGCCAATCCGGCCGAGGCCATGGCGGCGGCCAAGCGCGAGGAGTCGTTCGAGGGCGACGCGGCCTGCGACAATCCGGTCGAGGACCAGTATCATCTGGGCATGGAACTCGGCGTGCAGGGCACGCCGGCCATCGTGCTGCCCGATGGGCGCCTGGTGCCCGGCTACGTGCCGGCGGAGCGCCTGGCGGCCATGCTGGGCCTGAACGACCAATAGCCGCGCCGTCGAGCGCGGGTGGGCCGATGAGGCCGTATCGCTGAGACACACGCCAGTAACGAGGGGAATGACATTGAAACCGGTGAGAGTGGGAATCTGTGGCCTGGGCACCGTCGGCGGCGGGACCTTCAACGTACTGACGCGCAACGCCGACGAGATCGCTCGTCGGGCGGGGCGACCGATCGTCATCGAGCAGGTGGCCTACCGCACGCCCAACCCCGAGTGTGACGTCACCGGCATCAAGAGCACCCAGGACGTCTTCGAAGTCGCCGCTAACCCCGACATCGATGTCGTCGTCGAGCTGATCGGCGGCTACGACGTGGCCCGGGAGCTGGTGCTCACCGCCATCGACAACGGCAAGCACGTGGTTACCGCCAACAAGGCGCTGATCGCCGTTCACGGCAACGAGATCTTCCAGGCGGCCCACGAGAAGGGCGTGATCGTGGCCTTCGAGGCGGCGGTGGCCGGCGGCATCCCGGTGATCAAGTCGCTGCGCGAGGGCCTGGGCGCCAACCGCATCGAATGGCTGGCCGGGATCATCAACGGCACCGGCAACTTCATCCTCACCCACATGCGCGACGAGGGCCGGGCCTTCGAGGACGTGCTCGCCGAGGCCCAGGCGCTGGGCTATGCCGAGGCCGACCCGACCTTCGACGTGGAAGGCATCGACGCCGCCCACAAGCTCACCATCCTGGCCTCCATCGCCTATGGCGTGCCGCTGCAGTTCGAGAAGGCCTACACCGAGGGCATCTCCCGGGTGACCGCCGAGGACGTGGAGCAGGCCGACAACCTGGGCTACATCATCAAGCACCTGGGCATCTCCAAGCGCACCGACGAGGGCCTGGAGCTGCGCGTGCATCCGACCCTGATCCCCAAGGAGCGGCTGCTGGCCAACGTCCACGGCGTCAAGAACGCCATCGCCGTGATGGGCGACGCCGTGGGCCCGACCCTCTACTACGGCGCCGGCGCCGGTGCCGAGCCCACCGCCTCGGCGGTGGTGGCCGACGTGCTCGACGTGGCCCGCGACATCACCACCGATCACCACTATCGCGTGCCCTACCTGGCCTTCAGCGGCATCGGCGAGAGCGACGACCAGCCGCCGATCCTGGCCATGGAGGAGATCAGCACCGCCTATTACCTGCGTCTGCTGGCGGTGGATCGCCCCGGGGTGCTGGCCCGGGTCGCCACCATCCTCTCCGAGGAGGGCATCTCCATCGAGGCGCTGATCCAGAAGGAGGCCACCGAGGGCGAGCTGGTGCCGATCATCCTGATGACGCATCGCACCCGCGAGCGGCAGATGAACGAGGCGATCCGCAAGATCGAGTCCATGGCCGATATCGCCGGCGCGGTGACGCGGATCCGGGTCGAGGCCCTGGACGAGAACGAATAAGCCGGGCTGCGCCCGGAGCGGTAAGCCATAAGCTTGAAGCTGGAAGAAAAAACCTAGACCGCCTCATGTGGCGGGTACAGGCTGGCTTCGAGCTTCGAGCTTCGAGCTTCGAGCTTCGAGCTTCGAGCTTCGAGCTTCGAGCTTCGAGCTTCGAGCTTCGAGCTTTTCGCCGGATAATCGCCGCCGGTGGCCTCGGGTCGCCGGCGCAAGGGATCAGAGAATGCGCTATATCAGTACCCGCGGGCAGGCGCCCGCGCTGTCCTTCGAGGAGGTCGTGCTCACCGGCATGGCCAGCGACGGCGGCCTCTACGTGCCCGAGACCGTGCCCCAGCTGAGCCATGAGACGCTGGCCGACATGGCCGGCTGCTCCTACGCCGAGATCGCCTTCCGGGTGATGCAGCCCTACGTGGGCGGCGAGATCGACGACGACACCTTCCGCGAGATCGTCCGCGACGCCTACGCGACCTTCAGCCACGATGCCGTGGTGCCGCTCAACCAGCTCGACGCCAATCACTTCCTGCTCGAGCTGTTCCACGGCCCGACCCTGGCGTTCAAGGACGTGGCCCTGCAGCTGCTGGGCCGGCTGCTCGACCACTTCCTCGAGAAGCGCGGCGAGCGCGCCGTGATCATGGGCGCCACCTCCGGCGATACCGGTTCGGCCGCCATCGAGGGCTGCCGCCACTGCGACAACCTGGACATCTTCATCCTGCATCCGCACCAGCGGGTGTCCGAGGTCCAGCGCCGCCAGATGACCACCGTGCTGGCCGACAACGTCTTCAACGTCGCCATCGAGGGCAACTTCGACGACGCCCAGGCGATGGTCAAGGCGAGCTTCGCCGATCAGGGATTCCTCAACGGCACCCGCCTGGTGGCGGTGAACTCGATCAACTGGGCACGCATCATGGCCCAGATCGTCTACTACGTGGCCTCCGCCGTGGCGCTGGGCGCACCGCATCGCAAGGTCAGCTTCTGCGTGCCCTCGGCCAACTTCGGCAACGTCTTCGCCGGCTACATGGCCCATCGCATGGGCCTGCCGGTGGAGCGCTTCGTGATCGCCACCAACGCCAACGACATCCTGCACCGGACCCTGGCCGACAACGACTTCTCCAAGAAGGAGCTGGTCGCCACCCTGGCGCCGTCCATGGACATCGTGGTGTCGTCCAACTTCGAGCGCCTGCTGTTCGAGGCCTACCAGCGCGACGGCGCCGCCGTGGCCGAGCTGCTCGAGCGCTTCCAGGACGAGCCCTCGGCGCTGGCCGAGGCGCCGCTGGCGCGGCTGCGCGAGAGGTTCGCCAGCCACAGCATCGACGACGCCACCATCCTGGAGGTGATCCGCGAGGCGCATCACCGCACCCAGGAGATCCTCGACCCGCACACCGCCACCGGCTACCGCGCCGCCGAGCGCGAGCGCGGCGACGCCAGCGTGCCGATGATCACCCTGGCCACCGCCCATCCCGCCAAGTTCGCCGACGCGGTGGTCAAGGCCGGTTTCCCGGGCGTGCCCCTGCCGCCGCACATGGACGACCTGCTGGAGCGCGAGGAGCGCTACAGCGTGCTGCCGGCCGAGCTCGCCGCCGTGCAGCGGTTCGTGGCCGACAACCGGCGGTAATCATGTTCTGGCTCGGGGCTAACCCGGCACCCCTCGGCCCTCGCCGTAAGCCTCATGACGCCCGGTTCGCCGGGCGTCTTGCCGTCATCTCCTGGAGTTTCCGTGGACGCTATCCCGACGCCCGACCCCGACGCCTCGCTGACGCCCCGCATCCTGCCGCGGCCCCGCGACGAGGCCCTGGAGGCCCGCGCCCTGGCGGAGGGGCTGACGCCGCTGCAGGCCCGCGTGCTGGCCGGGCGCCTGCCCGGCCACCGCGGCGAGCTCGCGCCGCTGGTGTCGCCCAGCCTGCGCCACCTGGCGCATCCCGAGCGGCTCAAGGACGCGCGCCCCGCCGCCGAGCGCATCGCCCAGGCGGTGGTCGAGGGCGAGCACATCGGCATCCTCACCGACTACGACGTCGACGGCATTACCTCCCATGTGGTGATCCGCCGGACCCTGAACGAGCTGTTCGGCGTGCCCGAGGCCAGGCTGCACAGCCTGATCGGCCACCGCATCCATGACGGCTACGGGATCAGCCTGCCGCTGGTGGAACGGACGCTGAAGCTGTCGCCGCGGCCGAGCCTGGTGATCACCGCCGACTGCGGCAGCTCCGATGAGCCGCGCATCGCCCGGCTCAAGGCCGCCGGCATCGACGTCATCGTCAGCGACCACCACGCGCTGCCGGTGGAGGGCCCGCCGGCCTCGGCCTTCGCCACCGTCAACCCGACCCGCGACGACTGCGACTATCCGGACCCGACCATCGCCGGCTGCATGGTCGCCTGGCTGACCATGTCGCTGGCCCGGGCGGTGCTGATCGAATGGGGCGTGCTGGCGGCCGCCACGCCCAAGCTCTCGCCCTGGCTCTCCTACGTGGCATTGGGCACCGTGGCGGACTGCGTGTCGCTGGGCGGCAGCGCCGCCAACCGCGCCGTGGTCACCCAGGGCCTGGCGCTGATCAACCGCATGGAGGCGGCCTGCTGGCGGACCATGGCCGAACGGCTGGGCGCCGACAGCGTGCCCTTCGACGCCGAGACCCTGGCCTTCCAGATGGGCCCGCGGATCAATGCCCGGTCGCGGCTCGACGATCCCTACGCCGCGCTGCACTTCATGCTCGCCGAGCAGGATCATGTCGCGCAGCGCTATCTCGAGGTGCTCGATCAGGACAACCAGTCGCGCAAGGCCATCGAGGCGGACATGGCCGAGCAGGCCCGCGCCCTGGCCCGGCCGCAGCTCGCCGAGGGGGCGCCGGCGCTGGTGGTCCATCTGGAGGATGGCCATCCCGGCGTGCAGGGCATCGTCGCCTCCCGGCTGGTGCAGGCCTTCGGCCGGCCGACCCTGGTGCTGACCCCGGCCGCCCAGGCCGGCATGCTGACCGGCTCGGGGCGCTCCATCGAGGCCCTGCACCTGCGCGACGCCCTGCAGCGCACCCACGAGCTGGCGCCCGAGGCGCTGCCGCGCTTCGGCGGCCACCGCGGCGCCGCCGGCGTCGGCGTGCCGGCGGAATCGCTCGCCGCCTTCCGCGCAGCCTTCCTGCAGGCGGTCGGCGAGCAGCTCGGCGACACCGAGCTGTTCCCGAAGGTCTACACCGATGGCGAGCTCGAGCCTGGCCAGATGAGCCTCGCCACCCTCGACGAGCTCGAGGCGCTGGGTCCCTACGGCCGCGAGTTCGACCCGCCGCTGTTCGAGGGCGAGTTCCTGGTGGAGGCGCTGCGCCCGGTGGGCGCCGAGGGCAATCACCTGATGATGGAGCTCGCCGCCGGCCCGGTGGCGACGAAGGCGATCTGGTTCCGGGCGCTGACCCCGGGCGAGGTGCCGGCCTTCGGCGTCGGCGACCGGCTGCGCTGCGCCTACAAGCTCAACCGCAATCGCTGGCGCGGCCGCGAGTCGTTGCAGCTGATGGTCGAGCACGCCCATCCCCTCGCCTGAGGCCTGGTATACTGCAGCGCGTCATGGAGGCCGGCTTCGCCGGCCTCCGTCTTGTCATGCCATCAACGAGGAACGTCCATGGAGCCCCAGGAGCTGCCCACCGACCCGCATCGCCCCTACGAAGACCTGCTGGCCATGCTGCTGGGCACGCTCTTCGTCGCCCTGGGGGTCCACTTCTACACCGAGGCGACCCTGCTCACCGGCAGCACCGCGGGCATGGCGCTGCTGCTGCAGTACGCCACCGACTGGAGCTTCGGTCTGCTGTTCTTCCTGCTCAACCTGCCGTTCTATGCCCTGGCGATCCGCCGCATGGGCTGGAACTTCACCCTGCGCACCTTCGTGGCCATCGGCCTGGTGTCGCTGTTCTCCGAGCTGACCGGCCAGTGGATCGCCATCGACTGGCTGCACCCGCTCTATGCGGCGCTGATGGGCGGCAGCCTGATCGGCCTGGGCATGCTGGTGCTGTTCCGCCATCGCACCAGCCTGGGCGGCATCAACATCCTGGCGCTCTTCCTTCAGGAGCGTTACGGCTGGCGGGCAGGCTATGTCCAGCTGGCCATCGACGGCATGATCCTGCTGGTGGCCTTCTTCATGCTGCCCCTGGACCGGGTGGCGCTGTCGGTGTTCGGCGCCCTGGCCATGAACCTGATCATCGCCCTGAATCACAAGCCGGGGCGTTACCTGGGGGTGAGCTAGGGGCCGGTTCCGGATAAACAACCTACCGAGAGATCACACCTTGTACGTGGGCCAGACCCCTGGCGTGGCCAGTTCCAGCAGATGGCCGTCGGGGTCGCGGCCGATAACAGAGGCAGGCACTCCCGAGAGCCGCCTGGCAGTTGGGCCAGCCCCCTGGCGTGGCCAGTTCCAGCAGATGGCCGTCGGGGTCGCGGCCGATAACAAAGGCAGGCGCTCCCGAGAGCCGCCTAGTAGTTGGGCCAGACCCCTGGCG
>NZ_JARWAK010000022.1:0-39572 GCF_031451675.1 Halomonas koreensis
GCAGCAGGACAGGATATAGCCCTCGGCGACGTCCTCGTCGGTGATGCCGCCGTTGTGGTCCATGTCCACCTCGCCGGCGGTCAGCGGCACCCGGCAGGTGCCGCAGATCCCCATGCCGCAGGCCTTGGGAATGTGCAGGCCCAGCTTGGCGGCGGCACTGTGCACCGTCTCCCCCGGCTGGATGCGCACGCTCTTGCCGGTGGCGCTGAACTCGACGCTGAGCATGTCGGCGACGTCGAGCTCCTCGGCCTCGGCCTCGGCCTGCTCGACGTGCTCGATGACCTCCTCCTGGACGTCCAGCGGCGTCGCCCCGAAGGACTCCTCGTGATAGTGCGCCATGTCGAAGCCGTTGGCCTCGAGCAGGTGCTTGACGGCGTTCATGTAGGGCGTGGGCCCGCAGCAGAAGATCTCGCGATCCATGAAGTCCGGCGCCATCAGCTCGAGCATCGGCTGGGTGAGGAAGCCGCGGAACCCGGACCAGGCCTCGCCCAGCTCGTCGCCGCGCTCGCACACCAGGTGCAGCTTGAACTCGGGGATCCGCGAGAAGATGTGCTCCAGCTCGCGATGGAAGATCAGGTCCCGGGGCGTGCGGGCGCTGTGGACGAACTCCACGTCCACGGCGGCGTTGGTGTCGAACAGCCAGCGCACCATGGACATCAGCGGGGTGATGCCCACGCCGCCGGAGAGCATCAGCAGCTTGTCGGCCGGGTAGTCGATGATGTTGAAGTTGCCCACCGGGCCGTGGACCGCCAGCTCGTCGTTGATCTTGAGGTTGTCGTGCAGCCAGTTGGAGACCACGCCGCCCGGCATCCGCTTGACGGTGATCGAGAAGCTGTAGGGCACCGACGGCGAACTCGAGATGGTGTAGGAGCGCATTACCTGCTGGCCTTCGATCTCCAGCTCCAGGGTCACGAACTGCCCCGGCTTGAAGAAGAACATGACCGGCTGCTCGGCCATGAAGCAGAAGGTGCGGGTATCCCAGGTCTCCTGGATCACCTTGACGCAGCGCACCATGTGGCGGCCGTTGGTCCAGGTCTGGGTGGTGACGGGGTTGAGGAAGTTCATTGTCATTGTCGCGTCGCCTGGGGGTGCAGCGGGAGGGTCTCCGACCGCGGTACCACCGCCTGCCGTTGAGCGAATTCTGCGCAGCGACGCCCGTCGCCACTTGCCTGGCAGCGACACGGGCATGTCCGTCTCGTCCACCCCGACTCGATCGAGCCCCGCACCGGGTCGCTGACGCATCGCCCCGCGTCGCCGGCAGACAACCGCCCGCGCGAGGGCTGTTTCACACTCGCTGCAACCCGCCACGGGGCCTACCAGTGAGCGGCGTACACGACCTTGACGAACCCCTCCCAACAATCACGAGGCCGCCCGACCGGCCAAGCCATGAGGAAGTGTCTTGATGGATCCCATGTCACTCGACCGCCTGGATGATCCCCTGGCCCCCGCCCGCGAGGCCACCGCCGAGATGCTGACGAACCGTCGGCGCCACTTCTCGCTCCCGCAGCCCTTCTACAACGACGAGCGGCTGTTCCGACTGGACATGCAGGAGATCTTCGAAAAGGAGTGGCTGTTCGCCGGCCTGACCTGCGAGATCCCCACCAAGGGCAGCTTCATCACCCTGGAGATCGGCGACAACCCGGTGGTCATCGTCCGCGGCAACGACGGCGAGGTGCATGCCTTCCACAACGTCTGCCGCCACCGGGGATCGCGGCTGTGCGTCAGCGACCGAGGCAAGGTGGCCAAGCTGGTCTGCCCCTACCACCAGTGGACCTACGAGCTGGACGGCCGGCTGCTGTTCGCCGGCACCGACATGGGCAAGGACTTCGATCTCTCCGCCTACGGCCTCAAGCCGGTCAACGTACGCACCGCCGGCGGCTACATCTTCGTCAGCCTGGCCGACGAGCCTCCGGCCATCGACGAGCTCCTCGAGACCCTGGAGCACTACCTGGCGCCCTACGAGATGGACAACGTCAAGGTGGCGGTGGAATCCAGCATCGTCGAGCAGGCCAACTGGAAGCTGGTCATCGAGAACAACCGCGAGTGCTACCACTGCAGCGGCGCCCACCCGGAACTGCTCAACTCCCTGCAGGAATTCGACGACAGCGACGACCCGCGCGCCACGCCGGCCTACAAGGCGCTGGTCGAGCGCAAGCAGGGCGAGTGGGAGGCCATGGGGGTGCCCTGGCGGCTCAAGCGTATCGGCAAGCGTAACCGCCTGACCCGCACCCCGCTGCTGGAGGGGACCGTGTCCATGACCCTGGACGGCCAGCCGGGCTGCAGGAAGCTGATGGGCCGGCTGCCGAGCGCCGACCTCGGCGCCCTGCGCATCCTGCACCTGCCCAACTCCTGGAACCATTTCATGGGCGACCATGCCGTGGTCTTCCGGGTCATGCCGCTCGGCCCGCAGCAGACGGTGGTCACCACCAAGTGGCTGGTGCACAAGGACGCGGTGGAAGGCGTCGACTACGACCCCGCCCGGCTGCGCCGCGTCTGGGACGCCACCAACGACCAGGACCGCCGCCTGGCCGAGGAGAACCAGCGGGGCATCAACTCCAAGGGCTACGAGCCGGGCCCCTACTCCGAGACCTTCGAGTTCGGGGTGATCGACTTCATCGACTGGTACAGCGAGCGCATGCTGGCGGGGCTCGGCGTCGCCACGCCTCACCTGGAGCTGGCCGAGGGCTGAGTCCGGCGACCGCCGCCGGATCCCGGCGGTCCGGCATCGCGCCCCAACGACAGGCGCCCCGCCCGATGCGATCGGGCGGGGCGCCTGTCGTTCCCGGGGTCAGCGCAGGGCGGGCAGCAGGAAGCGCTCGATGGCCTCGCGCACCGAAGGCAGCATGACGTCGGCCTGCTCCATCATCTCGTGCACCCCTTCCCGGAGCCCGGGCACCCCCACCTCGGCGTGCTTGCGCAGCGCCGTGCGGGCGCAGGTCTCGGGACAGGCCCCCTCGGGGATGCGAATGCCCAGCGCCACCAGGCGCTCGCGGAAGTCATCCCCGTCGATCAGTTCGACGATCATCATGGTCGTGCTCTCCTCTCTTTGGCCCTCGGGTCGGCGCCTCGGCCGAGGCTCCCGCCGGTGACAGCCGACAGGCGGCATACTTGAACTCGGGGATCTTGCCGTCGGGATCGAGTGCCGGGTTGGTCAGGATGTTGGCGGCCGCCTCGGCGTAGCAGAAGGGCACGAAGACCATGCCCTCGGCCATGCCGGGGTCGACCCGGGTCTTCAGGGTGATATGGCCGCGCCGGGTGGCGATGGTCACCGCCTCCCCCGGGGCGAGTCGGAGCCGGCGCAGCTCCCCCGGCGCCAGGCTGGCCACGGCCTCGGGCTCCAGGGCGTCGAGCACCCGGGCCCGGCGGGTCATGGAGCCGGTGTGCCAGTGCTCCAGCTGGCGGCCGGTGGTCAGCACCGTGGGATAGTCGCCGTCGACGGGCTCGTCCGGGGGCAGCGGCAGGGTCGGCGAGAAGCGCGCCCGGCCGCTGGCCGTGGGGAAGGCGTCGCCGAACACCACGTCGGCGCCCGGGGCGTCGTCCGCCGGGCAGGGGTAGGTCACCGAGCCCTCGCGCTCCAGGCGCTCCCAGGTGATGTGATCCAGCGAGGCCATGCCCCGCTTCATCTCGGCGAAGACGTCCCGGGGATGGGCGTAGTCCCAGGCCAGGCCGAAGCGCCGGGCGATCTCCTGGATGATCCACCAGTCGGGGCGGGCATCCCCCGGCAGCGGCGTGGCCTGGCGGCCCAGCTGCACCTGGCGGTTGGTGTTGGTCACGCTGCCGTCCTTCTCCGGCCAGGCGGAGGCCGGCAGGATGACGTCGGCGAACTGGGCGGTCTCGGTGACGAACAGGTCCTGCACCACCAGGTGCTCCAGGGCCCCCAGGGCGGCCCGGGCATGCTCCAGGTCCGGGTCGGACATCGCCGGGTTCTCGCCGAGGATGTACATGCCGCGGATCACCCCGTCACGGATGGCGTCCATGATCTCCACCACGGTCAGCCCCGGCGTGGCGTCCAGGGGCGTGTTCCACAGCTCCTCGAAGGCGGCCCGGAGCTGGGCGTCGCCCACCGGCTGGTAGTCGGGCAGCACCATGGGGATCAGGCCGGCGTCCGAGGCCCCCTGGACGTTGTTCTGGCCGCGCAGCGGGTGCAACCCGGTACCGGGACGCCCGGTGTGGCCACAGGCCAGGGCCAGCGAGATCAGGCAGCGGGCGTTGTCGGTGCCGTGGACGTGCTGGGAGATGCCCATGCCCCAGAAGATCATCGCCCGTTCGGCCTTGGCATAGAGCCTGGCCACCTCGCGGATGTCCTCCGGGGACACACCGCAGCTCGGCGCCATCGCCTCGGGGGGCAGGTCGCGGACGTGCTCGGCCAGCGCGGCGAAGCCTTCGGTGTGGGCGTCGATGTAGGCCCGGTCGTAGAGTTCCTCGCCGACGATGACGTTGAGCATGGCGTTGAACAGCGCCACGTCCGAGCCCGGGCTGAAGCGCAGGGTCTTGTGGGCGTAGGCCCCCAGGGCCTGGCCCCGGGGGTCGATGACGACCAGCTTGGTGCCCCGCTTGGCGGCCTGCTTGAAGAAGGTCGCCGCCACCGGGTGGTTCACCGCCGGGTTGCAGCCGGTGAGGATCACCACCTCGGCCCGGGCGGCCTGCAGGAAGGAGGCGGTGACCGCGCCGGAGCCGATGCACTCCATCAGCGCCGCCACCGAGCTGGCGTGGCACAGCCGGGTGCAATGATCGACGTGGTTGGAGCCGAAGCCGGTGCGCACCAGCTTCTGGAACAGCCAGGCCTCCTCGTTGGAGCACTTGGCGCTGCCGAAGCCGGCCAGCGCCGACGGCCCGTGGGCCGCCTTGAGGTCGACCAGGCCCCGGGCGGCCAGGTCCAGGGCCTCCTCCCAGCTCGCCTCGCGGAAGTGAGTGGTCGGCTCGGCCGGGTCGAAGGCCGGATCCAGCCCCTTGGGCACGCCGCTCCGGCGGATCAGCGGCGTGGTCAGCCGGGCGGGATGGCGCGGATAGTCGAAGCCGAAGCGCCCCTTGACGCACAGCCGGCCGTGGTTGGCGGGGCCGTCGCGGCCGGTGACGTGCAGGATCTCGTCGTCCTTGAGGTGATAGGTGAGCTGGCAGCCCACGCCGCAGTAGGGACACACGGAATCCACGCTGCGGTCGGCCATCGCCGAATCGCCGCGTCCCGCCTCGTCGACCAGGGTGGCCGGCATCAGGGCCCCGGTGGGACAGGCCTGGACGCACTCGCCGCAGGCCACGCAGGTGCTCTCGCCCATGGGGGCGTCGAAGTCGAAGACCACCTTGGCCGCCGCCCCGCGATGGGCCAAACCGATGACGTCGTTGACCTGGACCTCGCGACAGGCCCGCACGCAGAGGTTGCACTCGATGCAGGCGTCCAGGTTCACGGCCATGGCGGTGTGCGAGCGGTCCTGGGTCGTCGAGGTCGCGCGTTCGGGCGCGTGGTGGACGGTGGACTCGGCCCGGGCCGAGCTCGGCGGCAGCCACCGGCGCACCGCCTCGGCGTCGATGCCCAGGGCGTCGGCCGTGGCCCAGAAGTGGCTGGAGCGGTCGGGGCTCGTCTCCCGGGTCGGCTGGTCGGCGACCAGCAGCTCCAGCACCCCCTCCCGGGCGGTGCGCGCGCGCTCGGAGGAGGCGCTGTGAACCACCATGCCCGGGGCGGCCTCGCGCAGGCAGCTGGCGGCCAGGGCCCGCTCGCCCTCGATCTCCACCATGCAGGCCCGGCAATTGCCGTCGGCCCGGTAGCCGCGGGCGTCCTTGAAACACAGGTGGGGAATGGTCTCGCCGGCACGCCGGGCGACCTGCCAGAGGGTCTCGCCGGGGGCGGCCTCCACCTCCACGCCGTCCAGGATCAGGGTGAAGCCTTCGTTAACGCCCTCGTGGGTGGTCATGGTCTTCCCTCCCTACCCTTTGACGATCACGTTCTGGGCGGCGAGCGCGTCGCGGAAATCCCTCAGCAGGCCCAGCACCGGATTGGGCGCCGCCTGGCCGAGCCCGCAGATGGAGGCGTCCATCATCACCCGGGACAGCCGCTCCAGGTCCGCCGCCTTCCAGGTGTCCCGCTCGAGCAGGGTCAGCATCTTCTCGGTGCCCACCCGGCAGGGCGTGCACTGGCCGCAGGACTCGTCGGCGAAGAAGGCCAGCAGGTTGGTGGCCACGTCGCGCAGGTCGTCCCGGTCGGAGAGCACGATGATGGCCGCCGAGCCGATGAAGCAGCCCTCGGCCTGGAGGGTGTCGAAGTCGAGGGGAAGGTCCGCCTTGCTCGCCGGCAGGATGCCGCCGGAGGCGCCGCCGGGCAGGTAGGCGGCCAGCCGGTGGCCGTTGGGGACGCCGCCGCAGTACTCCTCGACCAGCTCGTTCAGCGTGATGCCCGCCGGGGCCAGGTGGACGCCGGGGCGGTTGACGCGCCCGGACACCGAGAAGCTGCGCAGCCCCTTGCGGCCATGGCGCCCCTGGGCGGCGATCCCCTCGGCGCCCTCTTCCCAGATCCGGGGAACCCAGTAGACGGTCTCGACGTTGTTGACCAGGGTCGGGCGATCGAAGAGCCCCCGCTGGGCGACGAAGGGCGGACGGTGCCGCGGCTTGCCGGGCTTGCCCTCCAGCGACTCGATCATCGCCGACTCCTCGCCGCAGATATAGGCGCCGGCGCCGCGGCGCAGCACGATGTAACCGGGCTCGGCGAGTCCCGCCGTCTCCAGCTCGGCGATGGCGGCATGCAGCACCCGGTGCAGGCCGGGATACTCGTCGCGAAGGTAAATGTAGAGAGCCTCGGCCTCCACCGCCCAGGCGCTGACCAGGGCGCCCTCGAGGACGCGATGGGGCTCGCGCTCCAGGTAGTGGCGATCCTTGAAGGTACCGGGCTCGCCCTCGTCGGCGTTGATGGCGCAGTAGCGCGGGCCCGGCTCGGCGCGCACGAAGCCCCACTTCTTGAAGGTGGGAAAGCCGGCGCCGCCCAGCCCACGCAGGTTGGCGGCCTCGAGGGCCTTCATCAGCGCCTCGACGCTCACCCTGCCGGCCCGGCAGTCGGCCAGCAGGCGGTAGCCGCCGGCGGCGCGATAGGCGTCGAGCCTCTGCCAGAGGATCGCCTCGGGGTGGAAATGCCCGGTGTCGATCACCGCCTCCACCGCCTCCGGGGTAGCATGATTGACGTGGCGCTGGCCCACCTCCACCACCGGGGCCATGTCGCAGCGCCCCATGCAGGGCGCGCGCAGCACCCGCACCGCCGCCGGGTCGGCGCCGGACGCGAGGGCGCTCTCGAGGGCGGCGGCGCCGGCCAGCCGGCAGGACAGCGAATCGCAGACCCGCACGGTGATCGCCGGCGGCGGCGCCTGGTCGTCGTGGATGACGTCGAAGTGGGCGTAGAAGGTGGCGGTCTCGTAGACCGCCGCCATCGGCAGGTTCATATAGGCGGCCAGCGCCCGCAGCGCGTCGAGCGCTATATACCCGCGATCGTCCTGGATGGCATGCAGGTGCTCGATCAGCAGGTCACGTCGACGCAGCGCCGGATCGGCGCGCTCGTCGCCCAGCAGCTCGCGCAGGCCCTCCAGGGCAGCGGGATCCAGCTCTCGGCCGCGTGGGGTGCCGCGGAAGCGGCGCTTGGGGGTCACGGTCTCGACGCTCATGGCGGACTCTTCGGTCGGCGGCTTGCTTACCGAAGATTGGCACTGCCCCCGTCACCTGGCAACGACGCGACGCGCCCGGGACGAGGTCAGGGATATGCCGATGTCGTTTTTCGGCAAGGCCTCCCGGCGCGACAGTTGGCGCGGCCCCGCGCACATCGGTGCCCCGGCTAACACGGCTGGCGCTTGTTACGCCGCCGCGGGGATCGATGCCCCGAATCGGCTGGCCGCGCCCCGGGGGCGCCGAAACCGCCCTTACGCCGCCACGCCGCCGTGAGGGTCGATGCCCCGAATCGGCTGGCCGCGCCCCGGGGGCGCCGAAACCGCCCTTACGCCGCCACGCCGCCGTGAGGGTCGATGCCCCGAATCGGCTGGCCGCACCCCGGGGGCGCCGAAAGCGCCCTTACGCCGCCACGCCGCCGTGAGGGTCGATGCCCCGAATCGGCTGGCCGCGCCCCGGGGGCGCCGAAACCGCCCTTACGCCGCTACGCTGCCGTGAGGGTCGATGACGAATTTCTTGGCCGCGCCCCCGTCGAAGTCGGCGTAGCCCTTGGGCGCCTCGTCCAGGCTGATCATCTGGACGTTGACCGCATCGGCGATCTTGACCTTGTCGAACAGGATCGCCTGCATCAGCGGCCGATGGTACTGCATCACCGGGCACTGGCCGGTGTGGAAGCTGTGGGACTTGGCCCAGCCGAGACCGAAGCGCATGCTCAGGGCCCCTTGCTTGGCCGCCTCGTCCGCCGCTCCCGGGTCCTCGGTCACGTACAGCCCCGGAATGCCGATCTGGCCACCGGCGCGGGTCATCTGCATCGCCGAGTTCAGCACCGTCGCCGGCGCCTCCTTGCCGTGGTTGCAGCCGCAGGCATGAGCCTCGAAGCCGACGCAGTCGACGAAGGCGTCGACCTCGCGCTCGCCGAGGATCGCCTCGACCCGGTCGGCCATGTCGCCTTCCAGGGTCAGATCGAGGGTCTCGCAGCCGAAGCTGCGGGCCTGGGCCAGGCGCTCCTCGATCATGTCGCCGACGATCACGCAGGCCGCCCCCAGCAACTGGGCGGAGACCGCCGCGGCCAGGCCCACCGGGCCGGCGCCGGCGATGTAGACGGTGGAGCCCGGGCCGACCCCGGCGGTCACGCAGCCATGGAAGCCGGTGGGGAAGATGTCGGACAGCAGCGTGAGGTCCTTGATCTTGTCCATGGCCTGGTCGGCGTCCGGGAACTTCAGCAGATTGAAGTCCGCGTAGGGGACCATGACGTACTCGGTCTGGCCGCCGCCCCAGCCGCCCATGTCGACGTAGCCGTAGGCGGCGCCGGGGCGGGCCGGATTGACGTTGAGACAGATGCCCGTCTTGCCTTCCTTGCAGTTGCGGCAGCGGCCGCAGGCGATATTGAACGGCACCGAGACCAGATCGCCCGGCCGGATGAATTCCACGTCGCGCCCGCACTCGACCACCATGCCGGTGATCTCGTGGCCCAGCACCAGGCCGGAGGGCGCGGTGGTGCGCCCGCGCACCATGTGCTGGTCGCTGCCGCAGATATTGGTGGTGACGACCTTGAGGATCACGCCGTGATCGCACTTGCGATTGCCCAGGGCCAGCTCCGGATAGGGGAGCGATTCGACGGCGACTCGGCCCGGACCCTGATAGACGACTCCGCGGTTGGCTGCACTCATGGCTGGCTTCCTTACGTCTTGTTGTGAGGGGCGGCTGGCATGCCGCTTCACGACCTTAGCCGCTCCCCCCGCATGCAATGTTCCCAGCGAGGCACCGCCATGCCTGTGAGAGACATCCCGGAAGCCATGGTGATGACGCCTATCTCGAGGTCGCTCTGACGACATTCCTCGTTCGCCGCTCGCGACAAGAATGTGCGGCGTCGCCGCGGCGACGCCACAACAACAACAGAGGAATGCGCATGACCCAAGACGACGACCCCATCCTGGCGCCGGGCCAGGACAACAAGCAGTGGCTGGGCCTGGACTTCCACAACCCGGTCTTTCCCCTCTCGGCCCTGGCCATCCTGGCCTTCATCCTGTACGCCCTGATCTATCCCGACGCCGCCAACAGCCAGCTGACCGCGGCCAGGGGCTTCGCCATCGAGCGCTTCGACTGGCTGTTCATGATCGCCGGCAACGTCTTCGTGGTGCTGTGTCTGGCGCTGATCGTGATGCCCCTGGGACGCATCCGCCTGGGAGGCCCCCAGGCCCGGCCGGAGCACTCCACGCTGTCCTGGTTCAGCATGCTGTTCGCCGCCGGCATGGGCATCGGCCTGATGTTCTGGAGCGTGGCCGAGCCGGTGGCCTACTACACCGACTGGTACGGCACCCCCCTGAACGCCCCCGCCGGCACCGCCGAGGGCGCCAGCGCCGCCATGGGCGCCACCATGTTCCACTGGGGCCTGCACCCCTGGGCGATCTATGCGGTGGTCGGCCTGTCGCTGGCCTTCTTCGCCTACAACCGCGGCCTGCCGCTGACCCTGCGCTCGGCCTTCACGCCGTTGCTGGGCGAGCGGACCCGGGGCTGGGTCGGCCATGTGATCGACATCGTCGCGGTGCTGTCGACCATCTTCGGCCTGGCCACCTCGCTGGGCTTCGGCGCCTCCCAGGCCGCCGGCGGCCTCAACTACCTGTTCGACGTGCCCAACACCCTGGGCACCCAGATCGCCATCATCGTCGGCGTCACCGTGGTGGCGCTGTTCTCGGTGTGGCGGGGCATCGACGGCGGGGTCAAGCTGTTCTCCAACATCAACATGGTGATCGCCCTGCTGCTGCTGGTGTTCGTGGCGATCACCGGCTCCACGATGCTGTTCGTCAACGGCCTGTGGGACACCAGCGTCGCCTACCTGAGCCGCATCGTGCCGCTGTCGAACTGGATCGGTCGTGAGGACAGCACCTGGTTCCACGGCTGGACGGTGTTCTACTGGGCCTGGTGGATCTCCTGGTCGCCCTTCGTCGGCATGTTCATCGCCCGGGTCTCCCGGGGCCGCACGGTCCGCGAGTTCCTGATGGCGGTGCTGCTGGTGCCGACCCTGGTCACCGTGGTGTGGATGAGCGCCTTCGGCGGCAACGCCCTGGCCCAGTCCGCGGGCGGGGTCGGAGCCCTGGCCGACGGCATCGGCGAGGTGTCGCTGGCGATGTTCCAGATGCTCGAGCACCTGCCGCTGACCACCCTGACCTCCACCATGGCCATCGTGCTGGTGCTGGTGTTCTTCATCACCTCCTCGGACTCCGGCTCGCTGGTGATCGACAACATCACCGCCGGCGGCAAGACCGATGCGCCGCGTACCCAGCGGGTGTTCTGGGCCACCCTGGAAGGGGTGATCGCCGGCATCCTGCTCTACGGCGGCGGGGACCAGGCGCTCGGCGCCCTGCAGGCCGGCGCCGTGGCCACCGGCCTGCCCTTCACCCTGGTGCTGCTGGTGATGTGCGTGGGGCTGGTCAAGAGCCTGCGCGAGGAACAGCGCGCCCTGGGAACGGCGCCAGCCACCTGACGCCGCTGGCGGCCGCGGGGCTCGACCTCGCGGCCGCCAGCAGGCATGGTGTGGACACCCGGCCCGGGCCCGCCTGGCGGCGCCCGGGCCTCGTCTGCCTCCATTCCCATAGAGGGTGTATTCATGCACAAGCGACTCGCGTCAGGCCTGACCGGCCTGCTGCTCCTGATGACCTGGGCCACCGCCGCCCTCGCCCAGACCAGCGTCTCCAGCGAGGATGCCCGCCGCGACTACGACAGCGAACGATTCCAGCAATGGGAAGTGCGCTGTCCCACCGGCGGCGCGGCCGGCCAATGCAGCATGACCCAGCTGATCACCGCCCCCGACGGCAACCAGCCGCTGATGCGGGTGATCATCGCCCAGCCGCCCCAGGCCGACCATCCGGTCATGACCTTCCTGCTGCCGCTGGGCGTGCGCCTGGCGCCGGGGCTCCAGTTGAGCGTCGACGACGGCGAAGGCGTCGGCTTCCCCTACCAGGTCTGCGACCAGCCGGGCTGCCGCGCCGACCTGCCGCTGGAGCCGGCCCTGCTGCAGCGACTGCGCGGCGGCACCGACGCGACCCTCAGCCTGATCGATCCCCGCGGCAACCGCCGGGACCTGACCATCTCGCTGATGGGCTTCACCGCGGCCAGCGAACGGATCGCGCCCTGAGCGAGCCATGTGCCGCAACGCAAGAAGCCCCGGTCAATGACCGGGGCTTTTTCATGGGCGGATCCAGCGGATGGGGAAACGCGGCTCCCTGCTGCGAGCGAAGCGCGGCGAGGGCGCTTGCCCAGCGGGTCGTCCAGCGCCGTCATCCATCGGGGTTTCCTAGCGCAGGACGCCTTCTTCCTTCAACAGCTTGAGGATCGCCTCGGCGCCCTGCTCCGGGGTCACGTCGGTGAGCACCTGGCCGCCGCCGCCCTCGGCCTTGGCGGCCGCGGCCTTGAAGCGATCCCGGGCCGAGGCGGCCTTGACCACCTTCAGGCGCTTGGGCCGCTTGCGCGCCGGCTGCACCTCCCAGCTCGCCCAGTCGTCGTCGTGGCACACCGGGCCCGGCACCGCGGCCAGGTGGCCTCGCCTGGCGGGGCCATAGGCGCTCTGGCGCGGTGCCGGGGCCGAGCCGTCGACGGTGACGATCGCCGGCAGTCGCACCTGGAGCCGCCGGCGCTGGCCCCGCGGCAGGGCCTGCAGCAGGGTGGCCACGCCGTCCTCGACGGCCTCCACCGCGGCCAGGCCATTGACCACCGGCCAGCCCAGCCGCTCGGCCAGCAGGTAGGGCAGCAGACCCGAGCCCTCGCCCTGCTCGGCCCGCTCGCCGGTGATCACCAGCTGGGGGGCGGCCTCGCTGAGGGTCTCGGCCAGGGCCGGCAGCACGTCGGCGCCCTCGGGCTGCTCGAGCAGGGTCAGGGCGTCGAAGCCCATGCCCAGGTAGCCGCGCAGGGCCGCCTCGCTGCCGGCCTCCTGGGTGCCGGCGTGCAGCAGCCGCACCTCGGCGTCGGGCAGCGCCCGGGCCAGCTCGACGCCCCGGGCGTCCTGGTCGGCGCGCCGCCCTCGGCCGGTGACGGGATGCCGGCCCACCGAGACCAGCACGGTGATCTCCAGGGAGGGGGTCTCTCGGGGTTCAGGCCGCATGGCGCTTCTCCTCTCGTTGCTGCTCCACCAGGGCGACCAGCGCCTCGAGCACCGCGGCCGAGTCGCCGATCACCGCCAGGTCGGCGCGCTTGATCATGTCGCAGCCGGGGTCCATGTTGATCGCCACCACCTTCTCGCAGGGCTGGATGCCCTGGAGATGCTGGATGGCGCCGCTGATGCCCACCGCCACGTAGACCCGGGCGGTGACCCAGGTGCCGGTGGCGCCCACCTGGCGATCCCGCGGCATAAAGCCATCGTCCACCGCCACCCGGGAGGCCCCCTCAGTGGCCCCCAGCACCCTGGCGGCTCGGTGGAAGCCGTCCCAGTCGCGCACCCCGTTGCCCGCGGAGAGGATGAACTCGGCCTCGGCCAGGGCCACCCCCGCCGGGTCCACGGCCACCTGGCCCAGATCCTCGATGCGCGACAGCTGCGCCGGCAGCGGCCGGGGCAGGGTCAGGGGCTCGGCCGCGTGACGGGTCTCGCTGACCGGCTCGGCGCACTCGGCGAGGGCCAGGGCGATGCGCGGCAGGGGCCGCTGGATGTCGACGGTGTTCGCCGCGCCCCGGGCGGTGCAGCGCCAGCCGCTCCCGCCCTCACCCCGGGCCTCGGCGTCGGCCTCGAGCTGCCAGACGCCGGTGGCCGGGCGTTCGCCCAGGCGGGCCGCCAGGCGCCGCCCCAGGTCGGCGCCGCCCAGCCTGGAGTCCGGCACCAGCCAGTGCCGCGGGGCCCAGGCTTCCTCCACGGCCGCCAGGGCACCGAGGCGAGCCTCGGGCGCATAGCCGTCCAGCTCCGGGGCCTCGAGCTGCAGCAGGCGATCGACGCCGGCATCGCCGAAGCCCTCCTCCTTGTGGGCGCCGATGACCACGGCCAGCACCGCGCCCGGGGCCTCGGGGTCGGCATCGGCCAGCCGGCGGGCCAGCCCCAGCAGGTCGCGGTCGTGGCCGGAGAGGCGGCCGCCGGCCATGTCCGGCACCACCGCCACCAGGAAGGCCGGCGCCTCGATCTCGACCAGCGGCTTGCGCTCGGCGGCCGGCGCCGAGGCCCCGGCGCCGCCGCCCGCCCCCTGCTGGACGCCGCTGCGGTCGATGCGCTTGAGCCCGTTGGGGCCCATGAAGCCCACCGCATGGGGGTTCCGGCGGACGAGGCCACCCGGCCCCAGCCACTCGCTGGCCGCGCCCTGGCCGGCACTGCTGCCCAGTTCCGCCAGCACCGACAGGTGCTGCGGATGCCGTCGGTTACGGGCGATCCATTCCTTGCGCGGATCGCGTCGCCTGATCTCGCTCATCACGCCACCTCCACGGCCTGGGGCCGATTCGATGATTGCCGGGTCGCATCGTCGGATGCCGCAGGGGCCTCGGTCAGGGCGTCGGCGACCAACTCGGCGATGTCGCGCACCTCGGCGGTGGCGTCGACGACGCCCTCGAGCATGGCGGTGCACTGCGGGCAGCCCACCGCCACCAGGTCGGCACCGGTCTCGCCGACGTCCTCCATGCGCATGTCGGGAATCCGCCGCTCGCCGGGGATGTCGGTGATCGGCGCGCCGCCGCCGCCGCCGCAGCAGCGCGAGCGGAAGCCGGAGCGCTCCATCTCGTTGAGCTCGATGCCCAGGGCCTGGAGCACCTTGCGGGGCGCATCAAACTCGCCGTTGTAGCGGCCGAGATAGCAGGGGTCGTGGTAGGTCACCCCGCCGCCCTTCCAGGGCTTGAAGTGCAGCCGCCCGGCCTCGAAGAGCTCGGCGATATAGGTGCTGTGATGATTCACCTGGTAGTCACCACCCAGCTCGCCGTACTCGTTGCCGAGCACGTGGAAGCTGTGGGGGTCGCAGGTGATGATCCGCGAGAAGCGGTACTTGGCCAGGGTGGCGATGTTGCGCTTCGCCAGGCTCTGGAAGGTCGCCTCGTCGCCCAGGCGCCGGGCCACGTCGCCGCTGTCGCGCTCCTCGTTGCCGAGCACGGCGAAGTCCACCCCGGCGGCGCGCAGCACCTTCACCAGGGACCTGAGGGTCCTCTGGTTGCGCATGTCGTAGGCGCCGTCGCCCAGCCACAGCAGCACCTCGGCCGAGCCGCGATCGGCCATCAGCGGCAGCTCCAGGTCGGCGGCCCAGTGCATCCGCGCGCCGGGGTCGAAGCCGCCGGGGTTGTCGGTGGCGATCAGGTTGTCGAGCACCTCGGCGCCCTTGTTGGGGGTGTTGCCGTGCTCCAGGGTCAGGAAGCGACGCATGTCGACGATGGCATCGACGTGCTCGATCATCATCGGGCACTCCTCGACGCAGGCGCGACAGGTGGTGCAGGACCACAGGGTCTCGGCGTCCACCAGGGCCTTGCCGTCGCGGGCGACGATGGGGCCCGCCGGCGTGCCCTGGTGCTCGCCCACCGGCTTGCCGGGGTAGGGGCTGCCCGCATAGGCGGCGTCGCTGCCACCGGCCATGCCGACGACCATGTCCTGGATCAGCTTCTTGGGGTTGAGCGGCTGGCCGGCGGCGAAGGCCGGGCACATGGCCTCGCAGCGCCCGCACTGCACGCAGGCGTCGAAGCCCAGCAGCTGGTTCCAGGTGAAGTCACTGGGGGTCTCCACGCCCAGCGGGGCCTCGGGGTCGTCCAGGTCCAGGGCCTTGAGGCCGGTGGAGCGGCCGCCGCCGAAGCGCTCGGCCCGGCGATGGAAGGCCAGGTGCAGGGCGCCGGCGAAGGCGTGCTTCATGGGCCCGCCCCAGGTCATGCCGAAGACCATCTCGCCCAGGCCCCCGGTGACCACCGCGGCCAGGGCCAGCGCCAGCAGCCAGTGCCCGAAGTCGGCGGGCAGGATACCCACCGCCGGCAGGGTGACGGCGAAGACGCCCAGCGAGAAGGCCATCAGGCTCTTGGGCAGGCGCATCCAGGGGCCCCGTGACAGGCGGGCCGGTGGGTTGCGCCGCCGGCGGGCGACGAACAGGCTACCCACGAACATGCAGCCGCTGGCCGCCAGCAGCAGCCAACCCAGCACGCCCTCGGCCAGCCCCAGGCCATGCACCAGGATCATCAGCAGCGCCGCGGCGACGAAGCCGCCGGCGGTGGCCACGTGGGTGTTGGACATCGCCTTGTCGCGGCCCACCACATGGTGGAGGTCCACCAGGTAGCGTCGCGGCATGGCGGAGAGCCCCTGGAGCAGGGCGACCCGGGCGGGCCGCCCCTGGCGCCACAGGCGCACGCGCCGCCCGGCGCCGATCACCGCCAGCGCGAGCGCGGCGAAGATCAGGATCGGCAATAGCGTCTCGAGCATGGTACTCACCTCTCCTCGATGAGGAGCTATAAGCCTTGGGAGATAAGCAACGAGAGTCCTTGTCCACCACCCGCCGATGGAGATGGGCTTTTCCGGCGACAAGCCCCGGAGTGCCGGGCCATCGCGAGGGCGCTGTGACCCCTTCCCTGGGCGCTACCCTTGCCATCCATGGCAAAGGACCCTCGCTTCACCTTGTCCCCAGAGCCCATCCTCATGGCACGTGGAAATGACCTTGAGTCACTGCTCTTCACTTACCGCTTACGGCTTACGGCTTACGGCTGGGGGTTAAAAGTCCTTGCACAGGCGCAGGGCGTCGTAGATCGCCGCGTGGGTGTTGCGCGGCGCGGTGCAGTCACCGAGCCGGAACAGCAGCGGCCCCTCTCCCTCCTCGGCCAGGGCCGGCTGGGGCTGGATGGCGTAGAGCGCCTCCAGGTCCACCTGCCCCTTGTTGCGGGACCGGGGCTTCAGGGCGTAGTAGAGGGCCTCGTCGGGACGCACGCCGTTCTCCACCACCACCTGGTCGACCACGCGCTCCTCCTGGGTGCCGGTGTACTCGTTCTCGAGCACCGCCACCAGGGCATCGCCCTCCCGGTAGACCCTGTGCAGCATCAGGTCGGAGGTCATGATCACCTCCTTCTCGTAGAGGCTGCGGTAGTAGGTCGGGAAGGTGGTGCCGCCCACCGCCGCGCCGGGCTTGATGTCGTCGGTGACGATCTCGACCTTGGCGCCCTTGTCGGCCAGGTAGTCCGCCGCGGACATGCCGGCGAACTCGCACATGGCGTCGTAGATCAGCACGTTGTTGCCCGGCTCGACCCGGCCGTCGAGGATGTCCCAGGTGCTCACCACCAGGCTCTCCTCGGAGCTCTCCGCGTAGCCCCACTCGGGGTACTGCTCCAGGTTGGGCCGGCCACCGGTGGCCAGCACCACGATGTCCGGGCGCAGGTCGAGGATGGTGGCCTCGTCGGCGCGGGTGCCCAGCCGCAGGTCGATGCCGAGCCGCACCAGCTCGAGTTGGTACCAGCGGGTGATGCCGGCGATCTGGTCGCGCTGGGGCGCCTTGGCGGCGGTGGTGATCTGCCCGCCGAGCTGCTCCGCGGCCTCGAACAGGGTCACGTCATGCCCGCGCTCGGCCGCCACCCGGGCCGCCTCCATGCCGCCGGGGCCGCCGCCGACCACCACCACCTTGCGCTTGGGCCCCTCGGAGGCCTCGATGATGTGGGGCAGGCCCAGGTACTCCCGGGAGGTGGCGGCGTTCTGGATGCACAGCACGTCCAGCCCCTGGTACTGGCGGTCGATGCAGTAGTTGGCGCCCACGCACTGCTTGATCTGGTCGACCTGGCCCATCTTGATCTTGGCGATCAGGTGCGGGTCGGCGATGTGCGCCCGGGTCATGCCGACCAGGTCCACGTAGCCGCCCTCGAGGATGCGGCTGGCCTGGTTGGGGTCCTTGATGTTCTGGGCGTGGATCACCGGCGCGGAGACCACCTCCTTGATGCCCGCCGCCAGGTGCAGGAAGGGCTCCGGCGGGAAGGACATGTTGGGGATGACGTTGGCCAGGGTATCGTGGGTGTCGCAGCCCGAGCCGACCACGCCGAAGAAGTCCACCTGGCCGGTGGCGTCGTAGTAGGCGGCGATCTGCTTCATGTCGTCGTGGGACAGGCCGTCCGGGTGGAACTCGTCGCCGCAGATGCGCATGCCGACCGCGAAGTCGTCGCCGACCTCGGCGCGCACGGCCTTGAGCACCTCCATGCCGAAGCGCATGCGGTTCTCGAAGCTGCCGCCCCACTGGTCGGTGCGCTTGTTGACCCGCGGGCTCCAGAACTGGTCGATCAGGTGCTGGTGGACGGCGGACAGCTCGACGCCGTCCAGGCCGCCTTCCTTGGCCCGGCGCGCGGCCTGGGCGAAGTCGCCGATGATCCGCCAGATCTCCTCCTCCTCGATGGTCTTGCAGGTGGAGCGGTGCACCGGCTCGCGGATCCCGGAGGGCGACACCAGGGTCGGCCAGTCGAAGCCGTCCCAGCGCGAGCGCCGCCCCATGTGGGTGATCTGGATCATGATCTTGCCGCCGTGCTTGTGCACGGCGTCCGCCAGGTTCTGGAAGTGCGGGATGATCCGGTCGGTGGACAGGTTCACCGAGCTCCACCAGGCCTGGGGGCTGTCGATGGAGACGATGGAGGAGCCGCCGCAGATGCACAGGCCGCAGCCGCCCTTGGCCTTCTCCTCGTAGTACTTGACGTAGCGGTCGGTGGTCATGCCGCCGTCGGTGGCATGCACCTCGGCATGGGCGGTGCTGACCACGCGATTGCGGATGGTCAGGTTGCCGATCTGGATCGGCTGGAAGATCGCGTCGAATGCCATGATCGTGACTCCTCAGCCCTGATGGGTGTCGAGCGGGCGGGTGACGAAGACGCCCACGTCGCAGCCTTCCTCGGCGGCGCTCTGGACCTGCTCGGCGACGGTGCGCCGCTCGCTGCCCCGGGCGGCCAGGATCTGGTCCATGGCCCCGGCGAACCAGCCGGTGAACATGTACTCGATCTTGCGGCCGACCTTGCCCAGCTGGTAGACGAAGGCGCTGTGCTCCAGGCGCACGCGGCAGGTACCGGCCTCCAGGTCGATGGCCTCGGTGATGAAGTGGCCCCAGCCGCGCTGGGACAGGCGCTTCATGTAGTGCTCGAAGACGTCGACGCCCGAGAGGCCGTGGCATTCGGCCTCCTTCTCGCACCAGTGCCAGGCGCTCTTGTAGCCGGCACGGTAGAGGATCTCGGCATAGGTCTCGGCGCCCAGCGCTTCCTCGACGGCCACGTGGTTGTTGATGAAGAAGTGCCGCGGCACGTAGAGCATGGGCAGCGCATCGGTGGTCCAGACGCCGGTCTCGGCATCCACCTCGATGGGCAGTTCAGGGGCCATCTTGGTCACGATCGTATTCCTCGAATTGTCGTTATGAAGAAGGAAGAGATAAGAGGGAAGAGCTAAGAGTTCAGAGGGAAGGAAAGCGTATTGCCTCTTCCTTCTTCCCTCTTCGTTCTTGTGTCTAGCTTCCCCATACGTCCTTCAGCACGCGCACCCAGTTCTCGCCCATGATCTTGCGCACCTGGGGCTCGCTGAAGCCGCGGCGCAGCAGGGCCTCGGTGAGGTTGCCGAACTCGCCGATGGTGCGGATGCCCTCGGGGTTGATGATCTTGCCGAAGTTGGTCAGGCGGCGGGCATAGCCCTTGTCGTGGGTCAGCCACTCGAAGAAGTCGTGGCCGTGCCCCTGGGTGAAGTCGCTGCCGATGCCGACGGCGTCCTCGCCGACGATGTTCATCACGTACTCGATGGCCTCGACGTAGTCGTCGACGGTGGCATCGACGCCGGCACGCAGGAAGGGGGTGAACATGGTCACGCCGACGAAGCCGCCGCGGTCGGCGATGAACCTCAGCTCCTCGTCGGACTTGTTGCGGGGATGGTCCTTGAGCCCGGAGGGCAGGCAGTGGGAGTAGCAGACCGGTTTCTCGGAGGCCTCGATGACCTCCCGGGAGGTGGTCTCGCCGACGTGGGAGAGGTCGCACATGATGCCCACCCGATTCATCTCGGCGACGATCTCGCGACCGAAGCCGGACAGGCCGCCGTCGCGCTCGTAGCAGCCGGTGCCGACCAGGTTCTGGGTGTTGTAGCACATCTGCACGATGCCCACGCCGAGCCGCTTGAAGATCTCGACGTAGCCGATCTGATCCTCGAAGGCATGGGCGTTCTGGAAGCCGTAGATGATCCCGGTCTTGCCCTCTTCCTTGGCGCGGGTGATGTCCGCCGTGGTCCGCACCGGCCGCACCAGGTCGCTGGACTCGGCCATCAGGGCGTTGGTCCTGACGATGTTGTCGACCGTGGCCTGGAAGCCTTCCCAGACGGACACGGTGCAGTTGGCGGCGGTGAGGCCGCCCCTGCGCATGTCCTCGAACAGCTCGCGGTTCCACTTGGCGATGATCAGGCCATCGATGACGATGGCGTCCTGGTGCAACTCGGCAGGGGTCATGTGGGGGCTCCGTGGTGGTGCATGATCACGCCGGCAGCATATCCCCCGCCCTCTGACCCCCGGCGCCTGGAAGCGACCGGGAAAATTCCAAAAGCGTCACGGCCATCCGGATCGCGACACGCCCCTGCGGGGCGGGCGTCTCAGAGGCGCTCGAGGTAGGTGGCCCCGCCCAGGTTGCGCATCTGGCCACGGATCCAGGCGCTGCGGCGGAGGACATGGGGACCGGGGCGGGAGGCGCTCCAGCCCCGGGGGTTGGGCAGGATGGCGGCCAGGCGGCTGGCCTGGACGGCGGACAGGTCGGCGGCGGAGACGCCGAAGTGGTGGCGGGCCGCGGCCTCCAGGCCGAAGACGCCGCGATCCCATTCGGCGATGTTGAGATAGACCTCGAGGATCCGCTCCTTGGGCCAGAGCAGCTCGAGCAACAGGGTGAACCAGGCCTCCAGGCCCTTGCGCACCCAGCTGCGGTCGGTCCACAGGAAGAGGTTCTTGGCGGTCTGCTGGCTGAGGGTGCTGGCGCCGCGCAGGCCCTCGCCGTCGAGACTGGCCTCGACGGCGCGACGCAGCTCCACCAGGTCGAAGCCATGATGGGCGGGGAAACGCTGGTCCTCGGCGGCGATCACCGCCAGCTTGGCCGTGTCGGGCAGCGCGACCCAGGGACGCCAGTGCTGGCGGATGTCCAGGGGCTCGCCGTCACGCCAGGCCTCGACCTTGCGCTCGAACATCACCATGGAGCCGCCCACCGGCACCACCCGGAACATCAGCACCAGCAGGACGCTCAGTCCCACCCAGCCCAGCAACGCGAGCCCCAGGGCCCGCGCCAGCCATCGTAGTCCTTTGCCCATCGACCTCCGCCCGGCGCCCTGCTCCCCTCACCCGCGACGGGCGATGCCGGGGGCGAATGCGCGCGAGGGCCTGCTGCCATGCCTGGCAGGCGTCGCGCCAGCGCGAGGCGGCATGGCGACCTCGCGGAGATTCACCGCCGGCCAGCCCATCGGCACGGTGCTGGAGCGAGCCCCTAGTTCCGCAACCTGACGCTGGCATAGGTCGGCTCGCCGCGGGCCTGGTCCAGGGCGCTCATGGCCGCGGATACCGGCGCCTCGGCAACCGACTCGAAGGATGCGGACTCTAGCATGGCCGCGGCCTCCTGGCCCAGCTGGACGGGCACCAGGTCCACGGCGCTGGAGCCCAGCCGCTCGTCCCGGGGCGGAATGCCGAAGTACTCCCGGTAGCACTTGGAGAAGTGCGGGGTGGAGACGAAGCCGCAGGCCGAGGCCACCTCGATGATCGACATCGGCGTCTGCTTGAGCAGCTGGCGGGCCCGGGTCAGGCGCAGCTTGAGGTAGTAGCGCGACGGCGAGCAGTGCAGGTTCTTCTGGAACAGGCGCTCCAGCTGGCGGCGCGAGACGTTCACGTAGTCGGCGAGCTCGTCGAGGCTGATGGGCTCCTCCAGATTGGCCTCCATCAGGGCGACGATCTCCAGCAGCCGCGGCTGGGTGGTGCCCAACACATGCTTGAGCGGCACCCGCTGCTGGTCCTGCTCGCCGCGCACCCGGTCGTAGATGAACATCTCCGAGATGCCGGCGGCGAGCTCCCGGCCGTGGTCGCGGCGGATCAGGGTCAGCATCATGTCCAGCGGTGCGGTGCCGCCCGAGGAGGTCGCCCGGTCGCGATCGATGGAGAACAGCCGGGTCGACAGCGAGACCTTGGGAAAGGCTTCCTGCATGGCGGCCAGGCATTCCCAGTGCACGCTGACCTCGTAGCCGTCGAGCAACCCGGCCCGGGCCAGGGCCCAGCTGCCGGTGCACACCGAGCCCAGGCGGCGGGACTGGCGGGCCTGGGTCTGCAGCCAGGTGACGTGCTCGCGCTGGACGCTGCGGTGGGGGCCCACCCCCCCGCAGACGATGATGGTGTCCAGCGCCAGGGGCACCGTGGTCGAGGCATCCGGCGTCACCTGAAGGCCGTCGCTGGCCTTCACCGGCGCCCCGTCCAGGCCCAGGGTATACCAGCGATAGAGTTCCCGGCCGGCCAGCTGGTTGGCCATGCGCAGGGGTTCGATGGCCGAGGCCAGGGAGATCAGGGTGAAGTTGTCCAGCAGCAGGAACCCCAGGGTCTGGGGAGTGGCGGTGTTGCGCGAGGCCTGGCGAGCGGTTGTCATCGTGGGTACTCCGGCACGGTGGGGCTTGTCATCTTCCTTGTTGTTGTCGGGGCGGCCTGTCGCGAACAGGCACGCTCTCATCCGGAATGTACCCGCTGTGTCGCTGTCGGGCATGTCAAATTTGCCTATCGACGGCCGATTCGCCGGTGCACGGGAACAATGAGTCGCTCAGGGACATGCCGCTGACGCTCCGACATACGACACGACACTCGGGGCACGCCGCCCGAGGGGCGGCGCCGGAAGGGTGAGGCGCCTCAGCGCCGATCGTGCAAGTGCTCGGCGTGGTAGCGCAGGTGGTCGTCGATGAAGGTGGCGATGAAGAAGTAGCTGTGGTCGTAGCCCGGCTGGCGGCGCAGGGTCAGCGGGTGGTCGTGCTCGGCGCAGACCGCCTCCAGGCGCTCGGGGCACAGCTGCTCGTCGAGGAAGTCGTCGGCCTCGCCCTGGTCGATGAACAACGGCTGGCGGGAGGCGCCCCGGGCCACCAGCTCGCAGGCGTCGTACTGGGTCCAGTTGCCGACGTCCTCGCCCAGGTAGCCGCCGAAGGCCTTGCGCCCCCAGGGGCACTGGGTGGGGTTGACCACCGGTGCGAAGGCCGACACCGAACGATAATGGCCGGGCCGGCGCAGCGCCAGGATCAGCGCGCCGTGACCGCCCATGGAGTGGCCGCTGATCGCCTCGCGGCCGTTGACCGGGAAGTGCTGGCGGACCACCGAGGGCAGCTCCTCGGCCACGTAGTCGTACATCCGGTAGTGCTGCTTCCAGGGCGACTGGGTGGCGTTGACGTAGAAGCCCGCCCCGGAGCCGAAGTCGTAGCTGTCGTGCTCGCCGGGCAGGTCCAGTCCCCGGGGGCTGGTGTCCGGGCAGACGATGGCGATGCCCAGCTCCGCGGCCAGGCGCTGGGCGCCGGCCTTCTGCATGAAGTTCTCGTCGGTGCAGGTCAGGCCGGACAGCCACCACAGCAGCGGAACCCGCTGGGTCTCCGCCTGGGGCGGCAGGTAGATGGCGAAGGTCATCTCGCAGTCCAGCGCCCGGGAGCGATGCCGATAGCGCTTGTGCCAGCCGCCGAAGCTGCGGTTGGCCGCGACCAGCTCGAGATGTTCGGTCATGGTCATGGGCGATTCCTCGTGGGTCGGGCGACGCCGGGCCGCCGCCTTCCCGGCGGGCCCCGGCGTCGGGCACGGATCAGTAGTGCAGGACGGTGCGGATGCTCTCGCCCTTGTGGAGCAGCTCGAAGGCCTCGTTGATCTGCTCGAAGGGCATGTCGTGGGTGATGAAGTCGTCGATGTTGATCTCGCCGTTCATGTAGCGTTCCACGTAACCCGGAAGCTCGGTGCGGCCCTTGACGCCGCCGAAGGCCGAGCCCTTCCAGACCCGTCCGGTGACCAGCTGGAAGGGCCGCGTGGAGATCTCCTCGCCGGCGCCGGCCACGCCGATGATCACCGACTCGCCCCAGCCCTTGTGGCAGCACTCCAGAGCGGAGCGCATGACGTTGACGTTGCCGATGCACTCGAAGGAGTAGTCGACGCCGCCGTCGGTCATGTCGACGATCACTTCCTGGATGCTGGCGGCATGATCCTTGGGATTGACGAACTCGGTGGCGCCGAACTGGCGGGCCAGCTCGAACTTTTCCGGGTTGACGTCGATGGCGATGATGCGGCTGGCCTTGGCCATCACCGCGCCCTGGATCACCGCCAGGCCGATGGCGCCCAGGCCGAACACCGCCACGGTGGCGCCCGGCTCGACCTTGGCGGTGTTCATCACCGCGCCGATGCCGGTGGTCACGCCGCAGCCCAGCAGGCAGATCTTGTCCATCGGCGCCTCCCTGGAGACCACCGCCAGGGACACCTCGGGCACCACGGTGTACTCGCTGAAGGTGGAGGTGCCCATGTAATGGTGCAGCGGCTTGCCGTCCAGCGAGAAGCGGCTGGTGCCGTCGGGCATCACGCCCTTGCCCTGGGTGGCGCGGACCGCCCCGCAGAGGTTGGTCTTGCCGGACAGGCAGAACTTGCACTGGCCGCACTCGGCGGTATAGAGGGGGATGACATGGTCGCCGGGGCGCACGCTGGTGACGCCCTCGCCCACCTCCTCGACGACGCCGGCCCCCTCGTGGCCCAGCACCGCGGGAAAATTGCCTTCCGGATCGGCGCCGGACAGGGTATAGGCGTCGGTATGGCAGACGCTGGTGGCGGCCATGCGCACCAGCACCTCGCCGGCCTTGGGGCCCTCGACGTCGATCTCGGTGAGTTCCAGGGGCTGGCCCGCTTCCAGGGCGACGGCGGCGCGTGACTTCATGATGCGTTCCTCGGCAGGGTTGAGTGTCACCTGACAGTCTAGGCATGGCCGCCGACTCGGATAAACTGCATCAAAGACATCTCATTATTGCCATACAGCAACAATCCGCGGAGGGCGCATGCAACGCTGGGACAGGGTCGAGGCATTCGTCGAGGTGGTCCGGGCCGGGGCCTTCAATGCCGCCGCGGAGCGGCTCAGGGTGTCCAGCTCCCACGTCAGCCGGCTGGTCGGTCAGCTCGAGCAGCAGCTCGACACCCCCCTGCTCTACCGCACCACGCGGCGGCTGCGCCTGACCGAGGCGGGGCGCGTCTACTACCAGCACTGCCGGCATCTGGTGGAGGGCCTCCACGAGGCCGAGGCCGCGGTCAAGGATCTCCAGGAGCGCCCCACCGGGGTGCTCGCCCTGACCTGCGCCACCACCTTCGGCGAGCGCTTCGTCGCCCCCCTGGTCCACGACTTCATGGCCCGCCACCCGCGGCTCGAGGTGCGCATGCACTTCACCAACCGCCGGGTGGACATCATCGACGAGGGCTTCGACGTGGCCATCCGCATGGGGGCGCTCCAGGACTCGTCGCTGATCGCCCGCCGGCTGTGCGAGCGTCGCGAGTACGTGGTCGGCTCGCCGGCCTACTTCACCCGCATCGCCCAGCCCCACAGCCTCTCCGAGCTGTCCCGGCACCGCTGCCTGGTGGGCTCCAAGGACCTGTGGCGCTTCGACGTCGACGGGGTGCGCCGCGAGGTGCGCGTCGACGGCCCCTGGCGCGGCAACTCCGGGCCGGCGCTGCTCGACGCCGCCCTCAAGGGGCTGGGCCTCGCCCAGCTGCCCGACTACTACGTCGAACCGCACCTGGCCCGGGGCGAGCTGATCAGCGTGCTGGACGCCTATCGCCACGCCGACACCGCGGTCTGGGCCGTCTACCCGCGCCATCGCCAGCGCTCGCCCAAGGTGCGCCAGTTCCTCGACTACCTGGTCGAGCGCCTGGGCGAGACCCTGCCCGCGCGCGGGGCCGACACGACGCGGGGCGCCCCTTGAGGCGCCCCGCGAGCCGCTGGCCGTCGCCCGGCCCTACTTGAAGTTCTTGCGCACCAGCTTGTGGATCTCGCCGACGATGCCGCTGCGGAAGCTCAGCACGCAGATCACGAAGATCGCGCCCAGGATCACGCTCACCCAGTTGCCCAGCGGCGACTGGGCGAGCTGGGTCTGCAGGCTGACCACCAGCCCTGCCCCCACCAGCGGGCCGAACAAGGTGCCCACCCCGCCCAGCAGGGTCATCAGGATCACCTCGCCGGACATGTGCCAGTGGGCGTCGGTGAGCGAGGCCAGCTGGAAGACCACCGTCTTGGTGGCCCCGGCCAGGCCTGCCAGGCCGGCGGAGAGCACGAAGGCCACCAGCTTGTAGGCGTCGACGTTGTAGCCCAGCGACACCGCCCGCGGCTCGTTCTCGCGGATCGCCTTGAGCACCTGGCCGAAGGGCGAGTGCACGGTGCGCTGGATCAGCGCGAAGCCGAACACGAAGATCGTCAGCACCAGGTAGTACATGGCCAGGTTGTCGGACAGGTCGATCAGGCCGAACAGCCGCCCCCGGGGCACGCCGTGCAGGCCGTCCTCGCCGCCGGTGAAGGGCGCCTGGATGTAGAAGAAGAACACCATCTGGGCCAGCGCCAGGGTGACCATGGCGAAGTAGATCCCCTGGCGGCGGATCGCCAGGGCCCCGAACGCCAGGCCCAGCACCAGGCTGGCCAGCGTCCCGGCGAGGATGCCGGTCTCCGGCGTCAGGCCCGGGTGGCTCGACAGCAGGTAGCCGGTGACGTAGCCGCCGGTGGCCAGGAAGGCCGCATGGCCGAATGACAGCAGCCCCGCATAGCCCAGCAGCAGGTTGAAGGCGCAGGCGAACAGCGCGAAGCACAGCAGCTTCATCAGGAACACCGGGTAGGCGACGAAGGGCGCCACCAGGCCGATGGCCAGCAGGGCCAGGTAGAGGGCCCCGCGACGCTGCCGGGCCCGCCGGCGGCGCTTCATCGAGGGGGTGAGGGTCTGGGTGGTGGCGGTCATGTCATGCCTCCTTACCGAAGAGTCCCGCGGGACGCAGCATCAGCACCAGGATCATCACCAGGAAGATCACGGTGTTGGCCGCCTCGGGGTAGTACACCTTGGTCAGCCCCTCGACCAGCCCCATGGCCAGGCCGGTGAGGATGGCGCCGAGGATCGAGCCCATGCCGCCGATCACCACCACGGCGAAGACCACGATCAGCAGGCTCGAGCCCATGGTCGGCGAGACCGGGTAGAGCGGCGCGGCCAGCACCCCCGCGAAGGCCGCCAGCGCCACGCCGAAGCCGTAGGTCAGGGTCACCAGCTGGGGCACGTTGACGCCGAAGGCCTGCATCAGCGCCGGGTTCTCGGTGCCGGCGCGCAGGTAGGCGCCGAGCCGGGTGCGCTCGATGATGAACCAGGTGCCCAGGCACACCGCCAGCGCCGCCACCAGTACCCAGCCGCGGTAGGTGGGCAGGAACATGAAGCCCAGGTTGAGGCCGCCCGAGAGCGCCTCGGGCACCGGGTAGCTGGCCCCGGAGACGCCGAAGACGTTGATCAGGGTGCCCTCGAAGATCAGCGCCAGGCCATAGGTCAGCAGCAGGCCGTAGAGATGGTCCAGGTGGGCGATGCGGCGCAGCACGGTGCGCTCGATCACCATCCCCAGGCCGCCCACCACCAGCGGCACCAGCAGCAGCGCCAGCCAGTAGTTGATGCCCAGGTACTGCAGCCCCAGCAGGGCCGCGAAGGCGCCCAGCATGTACTGGGCCCCGTGGGCGAAGTTGATGATCTTCAGCAGGCCGAAGATCACCGCCAGCCCCAGGCTCAGCAGGGCGTAGAAGGCGCCGTTGATCAGGCCCAGCATCAGCTGGCCCATGAATACCGCCAGCGGCACCCCGAATATCATCGTCATGGCAGGGTCTCCTCGCCGTCGTGGAGGTGGCGGCCGCGGCCGCCGCCGTATCAGATTCCGCAGGGCCATCGCCGTCGGGTATGGCGAGGGGCGCCGGGGACAGGTCACAGAGGGGGGCCTATCGGTAGCGCCCAGGGAAGGGCTCACAGCGCCCGCAGACCTGTCGCCGGATCAGCCCCGACCGACCCTAACAGCGATCACCCTGTCGGAATCCGCTCACCGGTTGACCAGCTCGCACTGGCTCTCGTCGAGCGGGCGGTAGGCCTGGTCGGCGGGAATCGTGCTCTGGATCTCGTAGAGATCCCACTCGCCGCTGGAGTCCGCCGGCGACTTCACCTGGGCCAGGTACATGTCGTGGACCATGCGGCCGTCCTCGCGGATGCGGCCGTTGCGGGCGAAGAAGTCCTCCACCGGCATCTCGCCCATCCGGGCGCGCACCGTCTCGGGGTCGTCGGTGCCGGCGGCCTCCACGGCATCCAGGTAGTGCATGGCGCTGGAGTAGACGCCGGCCTGGACCATGGTCGGCATGCGACCGACGCGCTCGAAGTAGCGCTCGGCCCACTCCCGGGACCGCTCGTCCATGTCCCAGTACCAGCCGGTGGTCAGCAGCAGGCCCTGGGTGGCCTCCAGGCCCATGGCGTGGACGTCGTTGAGGAAGATCAGCAGGCCGGCGAGCTGCTGGCCGGTCTGGGTCAGGCCGAACTGGCTGGCGGTCTTGATGGCGTTGACGGTGTCGGCGCCGGCGTTGGCCAGGCCGACGATGTCGGCGCCCGAACCCTGGGCCTGGAGGATGTAGGAGGAGAAGTCGCTGGTCGGGAAGGGATGGCGCACCCCGCCGACGACCTCGCCGCCGTTCTCCTCCACTACCTTGGTCACGTCGCCCTCCAGGGCATGGCCGAAGGCGTAGTCGGCGGTGAGCATGAACCAGCTGTCCCCGCCCTGCTCGACCACCGCCTTGGCGGTGCCGTGGGCCAGCGGGTAGGTGTCGTAGACCCAGTGGATGTGGTTGGGGGTGCAGTGCTCGTTGGTGATGCTGGAGGCGGCGGAGCCGGAGATGATCGCCAGGCCGTCGTTCTCCTCGAGCACCTTGGTCACGGCGATGGACACCGAGGAGGCCACCATGCCGGCCACCAGGTCGACGTTGCGCTGGTCGATCCATTCACGAACGGTGTTGGCGCCCACGTCGGCGCTGTTGCGGTCGTCGGCGCTGAACACCTCGATGGGCACGCCGTTGACCTCGCCGCCGACATCCTCGACGGCCATCTTCAGGGCCTCCAGGCCGCCGGGGCCGGCCAGATCGCGATAGGTGCCGGACATGTCGGCCAGGTAGCCGATGCGCACGGCATCGTCGCTCATCTGGGCCTGGGCGGTGCCGGCGGCGAACAGGGTGGCGGCGGCGACGGCGCCGGCGAGGCTGCGCTTGGTGAAGGTCATCGTGCTCTCCATGCCCCCGGGGGGCGGTTTGTTGTTGTCGAGCGGTGCTGCGAGGGCCGGGGCGACGGCGATGCCGTCAGACCCCCAGCAGGGAATTCAGGTGGTCGCGCCGGGACGGCAGCTCGGCCGCCGAGATCTCCTCGATGATCCGGCCGTGCTCCATGACGAAGTGGCGATCGGCGAGCGGCGCGGCGAAGCGGAAGTTCTGCTCCACCAGGACGATGGTCATGCCGCGCTCCTTGAGCTTGACCAGCACCTCGCCCAGCGCCTGGTTGATCACCGGCGCCAGCCCCTCGGTGATCTCGTCGAGCAGCAGCAGGCGGGCGCCGGTGCGCAGGATGCGCGCCATGGCCAGCATCTGCTGCTCGCCCCCGGAGAGCCGGGTGCCCTGGCTGCGGCGGCGCTCGTAGAGGTTGGGGAACATCTCGTAGATCTCGTCGAGGCTCATGCCGCCAGAGCGCACCGTGGGCGGCAGCAGCAGGTTCTCCTCGACGTCGAGGCTGGCGAAGATGCCGCGCTCCTCCGGGCAATAGCCCACGCCCAGCCGCGGGATGCGGTGGGGGCGCATGGCCAGGGTCTCGTTGCCGTTGATGACGATGGAGCCGGTGCGGTGGCCGACCATGTTCATGATCGCCTTGAGGGTGGTGCTGCGCCCGGCGCCGTTGCGCCCCAGCAGGGTCACCAGCTCGCCGCGGCGGACGTCGAAGTCGACCCCGTGGAGGATGTGCGACTCGCCGTAGAAGGCGTGCAGGTCGCGGACGCGCAGCATCTCGGCGCCGTCCAGGTCGCGGTATTCCAATGCCGCTTCGGTCATGCTCCGGCCTCCTCGGCCTCGCCGGCCTCGCTGCCCATGTAGGCCTCCCGGACCCGGGGATCCCGGGACACGGCCTCGTAGTCGCCCTCGGCGAGGATGCTGCCCCGAGCCAGCACGGTGATGCGATCGCACAGCCGGCTGACCACGCTGAGGTTGTGCTCGACCATCAGCACGGTGCGCCCGGCCGAGACCCGGCGGATCAGCGCGACGATGCGGTCGACGTCCTCGGCGCCCATGCCCTGGGTCGGCTCGTCGAGCAGCATCACCGCGGGATCCAGGGCCAGGGTGGTGGCCACCTCCAGGGCGCGCTTGCGGCCATAGGGCATCTCCACGGTGAGCACGTCGGCGTAGTCCTTGAGGCCGACCTGGTCGAGCAGCGCCATGGCCTGGTCGTCCAGGGGCTCCAGGGAGCGCTCGGAGCGCCAGAAGTGGAAGGAAGTGCCCAGCTTGCGCTGCAGGGCCACCCGGACGTTCTCCAGGGCCGTCATGTGGCCGAAGACCGCCGAGATCTGGAAGGAGCGCACCAGGCCGAGCCGGGCGATCTCGTTGGCCCGCCGGCCGGTGATCGGCTCGCCCCGATAGAGGATCTCGCCGCGGGTGGGCGGCAGGAACTTGGTGAGCAGGTTGAAGACGGTGGTCTTGCCGGCCCCGTTGGGGCCGATCAGGGCGTGGATATGCCCTTCCCGGACCTGCAGGTTGACGTCATCCACGGCGGTGAAGCCGCGGAATGCCTTGGTCAACCCACGAGTCTCGAGCACGAACTCCTGGGTCATGGTATGTCCTCTCGGGACCGCCGGGGGGGCGGTCCGCCGTTGCCGTTGTCGTTGTTGTGGCTCCGAAGGCGCGCCGCCCCCGGCGTCGAGGCCTGGGCCCCGAGGACTTCTAACCTTTACGTCAACGTAAGCTAGAGGACGATGCCGCCGTCGGCAACCGCCGAGGCGCCGAACTCGACCAATGGCGTAGAGCTCGACATATCAATAGCTTGCAAACAAAAAAGGCGCCTTCCCGAGGGGAAGGCGCCACATGGGCGGCCAGGCCGCCCGGCAGAGAGACTCAGCACTCGATGGCGTTCACCGCCAGGCCACCCTTGGAGGTTTCCTTGTACTTCTCCTGCATGTCGGCGCCGGTGTCGCGCATGGTGCGGATGGCCTTGTCCAGGGAGATGAAGTGCTCGCCGTCGCCGCGCAGGGCCATCTGGGCGGCGTTGATGGCCTTCACCGAGGCGATGGCGTTGCGCTCGATGCAGGGCACCTGCACCAGGCCGCCCACCGGGTCGCAGGTCAGGCCGAGGTTGTGCTCCAGGCCGATCTCGGCGGCGTTCTCCACCTGGGCCACGCTGCCGCCCATCACCTCGGTGAGGCCGGCGGCGGCCATGGCGCAGGCCGAGCCCACCTCGCCCTGACAGCCCACCTCGGCGCCGGAGATGGAGGCGTTCTTCTTGCACAGGATGCCCACGGCGCCGGCGGTGAGCAGGAAGTCGACCACGCAGCGCTCGTCGGCGCCCTCCTGGAACTTCATGTAGTAGTGCAGCACCGCCGGGATGATGCCGGCCGCACCGTTGGTGGGCGCGGTGACCATGCGTCCGCCGGCGGCGTTTTCCTCGTTGACCGCCAGGGCGAAGACGTTGACCCAGTCCATGGCCGAGAAGGTGGAGGCGATCAGGCTGCGGTCGTCGTCCATGGCCTCGAGGCGGCGATGCAGGGCCGCGGCCCGGCGCTTGACCTCGAGCCCGCCGGGCAGCACGCCCTCGGCGACGAGCCCCTGGTCGACGCAGTCGCACATGGCCTCCCAGATGCGCCACAGCCCGGCCCGGATCTCGGCCTCGTCGCGCCAGGCCTTCTCGTTCTCGAGCATCAGCTCGCTGATGCGCAGGCCGTGCAGCCGGCACAGCGCCATCAGCTCGCCGGCGCTGTTGAAGTCGTAGGGCAGCGCGGTGGTGTCGGTATCCAGCTCGCCCCGGGCCGCCTGGTCCTCGTCGACCACGAAGCCGCCGCCCACGGAGTAGAAGATGTTGCGATACAGCTCCCCGGCGTGCCCGTGGGCCACCAGGGTCATGGCATTGGGGTGGTAGGGCAGGCTCTCGTCGTGCCACTGCAGGTCCCGGCCCCACAGGAAGGGGATCGCCAGGCGGCCGTCCAGCAGCAGGGTCTGGGACTCCAGCAGCTCCTCGATGCAGGGCGAGACGATGGCCGGATCGATGGACTCGGGGCGCTCGCCCATCAGGCCCATGATGGTCGCCCGGTCGGTGCCATGGCCCTTGCCCGTGGACGACAGCGAGCCGTGCAGGTGCACCTCGACCCGGGCCACGCGCTCCAGCAGGTCCCGGGCGCGCAGGGCCTGGACGAAGTCGTGGGCGGCGACCATCGGGCCGACGGTATGCGAGCTGGAGGGGCCGATGCCGATCTTGAAGAGATCGAAGACGCTGATTGCCATGGGGAGCCTCGTGTCGGGCCGGCGACGGCCGGCTGCCGTTTATTGTCAGTTACACTAAAGCCAACTGGTCTTGGCCAGCCTTGGGCCTTAATGTTGTCGCCATCGGCGCAGGCCGGCAATCCAGAATATCTCCCCTACAGTATAGAATCGCTAAACCATGAGCCGTCTCCTCAATGCCCAGACCCACGCCTGGCTGAAGGTCTTCGCGGTCAGCGCCCGCCACCTGTCGTTCACCCGGGCGGCGGAGGAGCTGCACGTGACCACCGGCGCCGTCAGCCAGCAGATCAAGCAGCTGGAGGACCGCCTGGGCTTCAAGCTGTTCCGCCGCCTGCCGCGACGCCTGGCGCTGACCGAGGAGGGGCGCCGCCTGGCCTCGGTGGTCGACGAGGCCTACCAGTCGGTGGGCCTGGAGGTGAAGCGCCTGCGCAGCGGGGTGATGAGCGGCATCATCCGCCTGCGGGCGGTGCCCTCCTTCCTCAACAAGTGGCTGATGCCCCGGCTGCCCCGGCTGCAGGCGCGCTTCCCCGACATCGAGCTGCACATCACCGCCGAGGACAGCAGCACCTCGCTGCGGGAGGGCGACTTCGACCTGGCCCTGGACCTCAACGACGGCCACTACCCGGGCCTGTCGATCACCCCGCTGATGGAGGAGACCATCTTCCCGGTCTGCGCGCCCTCGCTGATGCGCGGCCGCCCGCCGCTGCGCCGCCCCGAGGACCTCGCCTGGTACCCCCTGCTGCACGACGTGACCGCCTGGCGCGGCAGCCACGACCACGGCGAGTGGGAGCACTACCTGGCGGCCATCGAGGCGCCGCCGCTCAACGTGCGGCGGGGCTACACCTTCAACCGCAACCACCTGACCATGGAAGCGGCGATCGCCGGCATGGGGGTGGCCATCGCCCGGCAGACCCTGATCACCGACGAGCTGGACACCGGGGCCCTGGTGGTGCCCTTCGACCAGCGGGTGGCGACGGGCATGCACTACGGCATCGTCCACGCCTCCGGCGCCCTGGACGACCGGCGAGTGAAGGCCGTGCACGATTGGCTGCTCGAGGAGGCCGCCCGCCCCCGTGGCCGCCACGGCCGAGGGCGCGTCGGCCACGAAAGCCCGCTATAATGTCCCGCCTTAATTTGCCTTCATCGCGAGATCACGGATGCCCTCGACGCCCCCCGACCGAATCCGGTTTCCCCTGTTGTGCCTGCGCGGCCTGGCCTATCTGCTGCTGATCGGCGCCCTGATGCAGGGCGTGCTGCTGGAGGCCTCGCGGCCGGGCGGCGCCGGCTTCTCCGAGGCCGGCTTCACCGAGCTGACCCAGTCGCTGCTGCTGCTGATCGCCACGGCGCTGGCGCTCGCCGCCCGCCTGCTCGGCCGCGACCTGCGCCATGTGAGCCTGCTGCTGGTCGGGCTGCTCGGGGCCTCGCTGATCCGCGAGCAGGACGCCTGGCTCGACGCCCACGTCTTCGACGGCGCCTGGCAGACCCTGGTGACGCTGCTGGTGCTGCCGGTGCTGTACGTCGTCATTCGCGGCCGACGCGCCTTCGCGGCCGAGCTCGAGCGCTTCGCCATGAGCTTCTCCGGCGGCCTGTTCGCCGCCGGCTTCCTGGCCACCTATGCCTTCTCGCGGCTCTACGGACGCGGCGAGATGTGGCAGGCGCTCCTCGGCGAGGCCTATCTGCGCACCGTCAAGGATGCCGCCGAGGAGATCACCGAGCTGTTCGGCTATACCCTGCTGGTGATCGCCATGCTCGAGCTGCTGCTGATGGTCCGGCGCTGGCGACGCGCCGCCGGGCGCTGAATCGCCCGCCCGGAAACGACGACGCCCGCGGCATGGCCGCGGGCGTCGTGCGTTACGGGAGGGGGAAAGCCCCTACTCGTCGAGGAAGGAGCGCAGCGGCTCGGAGCGCGACGGGTGGCGCAGCTTGCGCAGCGCCTTGGCCTCGATCTGGCGGATCCGCTCGCGGGTCACGTCGAACTGCTTGCCGACCTCCTCCAGGGTGTGATCGGTGTTCATGTCGATGCCGAAGCGCATGCGCAGCACCTTGGCCTCCCGGGCGGTGAGGCCGCCGAGGACGTTGCGGGTGGCCTCGATCAGCCCCTCGCCGGTGGCCGAGTCGATGGGCAGCACCATGGTGCCGTCCTCGATGAAGTCGCCCAGGTGCGAGTCGTCGTCGTCGCCGATGGGCGTCTCCATGGAGATCGGCTCCTTGGCGATCTTGAGCACCTTGCGCACCTTGTCCTCGGGCATCTCCAGGCGCTCGCCCAGCTCCTCCGGCGTCGGCTCGCGCCCCATCTCCTGGAGCATCTGCCGGGACACCCGGTTGAGCTTGTTGATGGTCTCGATCATGTGCACCGGGATGCGGATGGTCCGCGCCTGGTCGGCGATCGAGCGGGTGATCGCCTGGCGGATCCACCAGGTGGCATAGGTCGAGAACTTGTAGCCGCGGCGGTACTCGAACTTGTCCACCGCCTTCATCAGGCCGATGTTGCCCTCCTGGATCAGGTCCAGGAACTGCAGGCCGCGATTGGTGTACTTCTTGGCGATGGAGATCACCAGGCGCAGGTTGGCCTCGACCATCTCCTTCTTGGCCCGGCGCGCCTTGGCCTCGCCGATGGACAGGCGGCGGTTGACCTCCTTGATCTCGGTCACCGGCAGCTGGACCATCTCCTCCTCGAAGGCGATCTTGCGCTGGGCTCGCTGGATGTCGCCCTTCAGGGGGTCGAGCCGGTCGGCGTAGCGGGCGTTCTCGGCCATGAAGTCGTCGAGCCAGTCCTGGCGCGACTCGTTGCCGGGGAAGGCCTTGATGAAGGTCTTGCGCGGCACCTTGGCCTTCTTCACGCACAGCTGCATGACCGCCTTCTCCTGGGCGCGCACCTGCTCGACGCTGATGCGCACCTGGCCGACCAGGCGCTCGAAGTGCTTGGGCACCAGCTTGATCGGCGAGAACAGCTCGGCCAGGCGGGCCAGTTCTTCCTGGGCCTCGCGGGAGGCGCGGCCCTGGGACTCGATGGCGGCACGGGCGGCCTCGTTCTGGGCGCGGATCTGCTCGAAACGGGCGCGCGCCTCCTCGGGATCCGGCCCGCCGCCGCTGTCGTCCTCGTCTTCGTCGCTGTCGTCGTCCTCGTCGCCCTCGCCGGCGCCGGCCTCGGGCTCCTCGGGGGTCTCCGCCTCGGCGACGCCGGGGATGCCCTCGTCGGGATCGATGAAGCCGGAGAAGAGGTCGGACAGGCGGCCCGGCGCTTCCTCGTCCTGAGTGGCGTCATAGGCCTCGAGGATGGAGTCCACGGCCCCCGGCAGGTAGGCCAGGGCGGACATCACCTCGCGGGTGCCCTCCTCGATGCGCTTGGCGATCTCGATCTCGCCCTCACGGGTCAGCAGCTCCACGGTACCCATCTCGCGCATGTACATGCGCACCGGGTCGGTGGTGCGGCCCACGTCGCTCTCCACCGCCGCCAGGGCGGCCACGGCCTCTTCGGCGGCCGACTCGTCGGTGGAGTGGTCGGCCATCATCAGGGTGTCTTCATCGGGCGCTTCCTCGACGACATTGATACCCATGTCGTTGATCATGCCGATGATGTCTTCCACCTGATCGGGGTCGGCGATATCCTCGGGAAGATGGTCGTTGACCTCGGCATAGGTCAGGAAGCCCTGTTCCTTGCCGCGCGCGATCAACTCCTTCAGACGTGACTGCTGCTGCGCATTTCCAGCCATAGAAACCCTATCTCGACGAAGAAGAATGGAGCACCTGAAGCACTGAGGCGGAGAAAAACTCGGTAAGCCGAACAGTATAGCGGGTGTGACCGCCTAATTGCCAGCACGGTGTATTTGCGCGGTCATTCAGGTGTGTTAGGTTGTCAGGTTGCGTCCCGTTCAGGTGACGCCGTATACATGGTGGTGGCGGGCGGCATTTCAACCCCGGCGCCATCGCCGGGCCGGGCCGGCTCAGCCCTGGCCCTTCAGGGCCATCAGCAGCTCGTTGAGCCGCTGCCCCTCCTCCCGGGAGAGCCGCTCGCCCCGGCGCGTCCTGGCCAGCAGGGCGTCGTACTCCTCCTGGGGCGTCCGGCGCCGCCGGTGGCGCTGGAAATAGGCGACCCAGTTATCCAGCTCGGCCCCCCTTACCCCCTTCGGCACCAGCGGCTCGCGCCGCGCCAGCGCCGCCAGGCGCTCGCCTTCCGGCGTGCCATGGAAGTGCGCCAGCAGCACCTGGGCGCTGCGGTAGCCGCCCGCCCGCAGCAGGCGCACCACCTCGCGGCACAGCGCCGCGTCCGGATCCGCCTGGTCGCACCAGTCGTCGTCCTCCGGCAGGCGCTCGACCAGCGACGGCTCGTGCACCAGCAGCTGCAGGGCCCGGGCCATCTGCCCCAGCGCCCCCGCTTCCCGGGAAGGCGCCGGCTCGGCGGGCGGCCCCGCGGGCGGCATCGGCGACGGCGTCTCGCCGGCGGACGGCGCCGCCGGACGGGCCTCGGCACCGCGGGCCATCAGGGCCTCGAAGCTTGACTGGTCGACGCCGGTGCGCCGCGAGAGTTCCGTCAGCAGCAGCGACTGCATGACGCCCTCGGGCAGCCGCCCGATGGCGCCGAGCACCCGGCTGGCGAACCGCTCCCGCTCCTCCAGGCTCGCCAGGTCCCGCCCCTCGGCGGCATGCTCGAAGAGGAACTCGGACAGCGGGCTGGCGCAGGTGACCCGATCCTCGAAGGCCTCGGCCCCCTCCCGGCGCACCAGGGTGTCCGGATCCTCCCCCTCGGGCAGGAACAGGAAACGCGCCTGGCGCCCGTCGATCATCTGCGGCAGCACCGTCTCCAGGGCCCGGGACGCCGCCTGGCGGCCGGCCCGGTCGCCGTCGAAGCAGAACACCACCTCGTCGACCATCCGGAACAGCCGGGCCAGGTGATCCTCGGTGGTGGCCGTGCCCAGGGTGGCCACCGCGTTGCGGATGCCGAACTGGGCCAGCGCCACCACGTCCATGTAGCCCTCGACGATCACCAGCCGCTCGAGGCGCGGGTTGGCCTGACGGGCCTCATACAGGCCATAGAGCTCGCGCCCCTTGTGGAAGACCGGCGTCTCGGGCGAGTTCAGGTACTTGGGCTTGGCATCGCCGAGTACCCGCCCGCCGAAGGCGATGGTCCGCCCGCGGATATCGCGGATCGGGAACATCACCCGATCGCGGAAGCGGTCGTAGGTGCGGCCGCTCTCCTCGCGGTGCACCAGCAGGCCGTACTCGACCTGCACCGCCTCGGCGACGCCGCGCTCGCCCAGGTGGCGCTTGAGCGCCTCCCAGCCGTCAGGCGCGTAGCCGAGCCCGAAGTCGCGAACCACTTCCGGCGACAGGCCGCGACGCGCCAGGTAGTCCCGGGCGCCCTGCCCCTCCGGCATCTTCAGGCGCTCGCGGAAGAAGCTGGCCGACAGCTCCAGCAGGTTGACGCCTTCCTTGCGCTTGCGCTCCCGAGCCTGGGCCCGGGGATCGTCGGCGCCCTCCCGGGGCACCTCCAGCCCCTGGCGGGCGGCCAGCTGTTCCACCGCCTCGGGGAAGCGCAGGTTGTCGTACTCCATCAGGAACCGCAGGGCGTTGCCATGGGCCCCGCAGCCGAAGCAGTGATAGAACTGCTTGTCGGCGCTGACGGTGAAGGACGGCGACTTCTCCTGATGGAAGGGGCAGAGCCCCGAATGGTTGCGCCCGGCCTTCTTCAGCTTGACCCGTTCGCCGACCACCTCGACCACGTCGACGCGGGCCAGCAGGTCATCGATGAAGCGTTGCGGGATCTGACCGACCATCGGACAAACCAGAGCTGGGGAAACGGAACCGCGCCGCGCAGGGCGCAAAAACAAGCGGCCACCGAACGGCGGCCGCTTGGCATCCTTCGCGAGTCGACCCGCCGGGGAGCCGGCCGACTCCAGTACGGATCAATAGAGCCGTTCGAAGCGCTTGCGCTCGCGCTGGAGCTTCTTGGCGTGACGCTTGACGGCGGCGGCCGCCTTGCGCTTGCGCTCTGCGGTCGGCTTCTCGTACTGCTCGCGACGGCGAACTTCGGAGAGGACACCGGCTTTTTCACAGGAACGCTTGAAGCGACGCAGCGCGACGTCAAACGGCTCGTTATCGCGTACTTTGACAGAAGGCATTAAGCACTCACCTACCTTGGAAAACTTGAGTTCGGTTTGAACGCACGCCCTGCGGGGACGCTTCGCCACCGCCATCGACTCGCCGGGCGAGCCCGGATGCTGGATAGAGGTATGGGGGAAAGCTGGCCCCGGGCGCACGACCCAGTCTTGCAGCGCACAGCATTTTAGTCGTCGCGGCGCCGGCATGCAAACCGTTTCGCCCCCGGCCCCTGCCGCCCGGCGGGCAAAAGGCGTAGAATGCCGCCGTTTCCCCGATACCGAGCCATGACCATGCGTGTACTGGGCATCGAGACCTCCTGCGACGAGACCGGCGTCGCCCTCTACGATACCGAGCGCGGCCTGGCGGCCGACGCCCTCCACAGCCAGATCGCCATGCACGCCGAGTACGGCGGGGTGGTCCCGGAGCTGGCCAGCCGCGACCACACCCGCCGGCTGCTGCCGCTGATCCAGCGGGTGCTGGACGACGCCGGCCTGGGCCGCGACGAGCTGGACGCCATCGCCTACACCGCCGGCCCCGGCCTGGTCGGGGCCCTGATGGTCGGCGCCAGCACCGCCCACGGCCTGGCCCGGGCGCTGGACATCCCGGTGCTCGGCGTGCACCACATGGAGGGCCACCTGCTGGCCCCCATGCTCGAGGACGCCCCGCCGGCCTTTCCCTTCGCGGCCCTGCTGGTCTCCGGCGGCCACACCCAGCTGGTGGAGGTGGCGGGCCTGGGCCGGTATCGCCTGCTCGGCGAATCGGTGGACGATGCCGCCGGCGAGGCCTTCGACAAGGCCGCCAAGATGCTCGGGCTGGACTACCCGGGCGGCCCCGCCGTGGCCAGGCTCGCCGAGGACGGCGACCCGACCCGGCTGCGCTTCCCGCGCCCGATGACCGACCGTCCCGGCCTGGACTTCAGCTTCTCCGGCCTCAAGACCCACACCCTGACCGCCATCCGGCAGCTGGAGGCCGCGGGCGATCTGGACGAGAAAGCCCGGGCCGACGTGGCCCGCGCCTTCGAGGAGGCGGTGGTCGACACCCTGGTGATCAAGTGCCGCCGCGCCCTGGACCAGACTGGGCTCAAGCGCCTGGTGGTGGCCGGCGGCGTCAGCGCCAATGCCCGCCTGCGCGAGCGCCTGGCCCGGGAGGCGGCCAAGCGCGACGCCGAGGTGTTCTACCCCCGGGGCCGTTTCTGCACCGACAACGGGGCGATGATCGCCTACGTGGGCGCCCAGCGCCTGCTGGCCGGGGAGCGCGACGAGCTCGGGCAGATGCAGGCGGTGCCGCGCTGGCCGATGGATGGGCTTGAGCCGCCCGAGGGCATGGATCGCCTCGGATTGTAGGAGCGCAACTCGTTGCGCGATGAGCCGGCCCGCCCCCCGAGGCGGAACCAGGCGCCTGGCGGCGCC
>NZ_JARWAK010000023.1:0-32561 GCF_031451675.1 Halomonas koreensis
TGCCGTAGACGCGCTGGATCTGCTCGCGCCCCTCGGCGAGGGTGTAGCCGAGGCGGTCGACGCTGCGGTCGTCCTCGAGGTGGCGGCAGAAGGCGGCGACCCGCTCGGCCAGGCGCTGGGGGTCGTCGTCGTTGAATTCCACCAGGTTGATGCCTTGGCATCGGCTCGTCCGGCCTGCGCGGGCGCTGGGCGTTGTTGCGCGGTGCTCGCCGACTCGCCTACCCCCTCGGTATGTCTCGTCGTCGGCGCGCCGCGCGCCTAGCCCATCATCCCGCTCGGCTCGGACTGGGTCGTCTTCCTCCCGCGCGTCGGGGAAGAACTCGGCGACGCCGTCCCAGACCACGTCCTCCATGGCCAGGGTCAGCACCTTGTCGTCCACCGTCTCGATGGAGGTGGGGGCGGCGTCACTGGCCATCAGCGCCTCGGCGTCGCGCAGGGCGTCCATGAAGCCCGCGTAGCGCACGTTGACCAGGGTCGAATGCTTCGGGATCGGCAGGACGTTGAGCACCGCCTCGCTGGTGAAGGCCAGCGAGCCCTCGGCGCCGCACAGCACGCTGTTGAGGTCGAACCGGCCGTCCTCGGTGCGCAGGTGGGCCAGGTCGTAGCCGGTCAGGCAGCGGTTGAGCGGGGGGAAGGTGTCGCGGATGCGCTCGCGCTCGGCGTCGATGATCGCGCGGGCCGTGCGGTGCACCCGGCCCACGGCGTCGTCGCGGGCGCACAGGGCGTCGAGCTCGGCCTCGTCCACCGGCCGGGTGGTCAGGCGCTCGCCGCCGAGCAGCACGCTGTCGAGCTCGAGGACGTGATCACGGGTCTTGCCGTACTCGCAGCTGCCCTGGCCGCTGGCGTCGGTGGCGATCATGCCGCCGATCGTCGCCCGGTTGGAGGTGGAGAGTTCCGGGGCGAAGAACAGCCCATGGGGCTTCAAGGCGGCGTTCAACTGGTCCTTGACCACCCCGGCCTGGACGCGGACCCGGCGGGCGGCGACGTCGATGTCGAGGATGGCGTTCATGTGCTTGGAGACGTCGACCACCAGGCCGTCGGTGAGTGACTGGCCGTTGGTGCCGGTGCCGCCGCCGCGGGGCGCCAGCACCACGCGGCGGAAGTCATCGCGCGCGGCGAGGCGGGCGATGCGCGTGAGGTCGGCGGCGCTCCGCGGATAGAGCACCGCCTGGGGCAGGCGCTGGTAGAGGGAGTTGTCGGTGGCCAGCACCGTGCGGTTGGCGTAGTCGGGGGCGATGTCGCCCTCGAAGCCGGCGTCACGCAGGGCCTCGAGGAAGTGCAGGTAGCGGGCATCGTCGCGGCCGGGGGGGCTGGCGTGTGCGGTGTCCAGTCTGGCGATCATGGCAGGGGTCGACCGGGCAAGAATGTGCGGCTCATCAAACCATGGCCCCCCTCCCCGCGAGCGGCAGGAAGGCGCCACCCCGGGACACTTTTCCGACATCCGGCCGCGGGCCGGAACGACGACGCCCCCGCGCCGGAGGGCGCGGGGGCGTCGCGGGCGCCGGCCCGGACGGGCCGGCCGGGAGACACGATCAGTTGGAGGGGAAGTTGAACTGGGCGGTCTCCTGCTGGGAGCGCTTGGGCCAGCGCTGGGACACGGCCTTGCGGCGGGTATAGAAGCGCACCGCGTCGGGGCCGTAGGCGTGCAGGTCGCCGAACAGCGACTCCTTCCAGCCGCCGAAGCTGTGGAAGGCCACCGGCACCGGCAGCGGCACGTTGATGCCGACCATGCCCACCTCGATGGCATCACTGAAGCGGCGGCCGGCCTCGCCGTCGCGGGTAAAGACGCAGGTGCCGTTGCCGTACTGGTGGGCGTTGATCAGCGCGATGGCCTCCTCGAAGGTCTCGACGCGCACCACGCACAGCACCGGGCCGAAGATCTCGTCGCGGTAGATGCCCATCTCCGGGGTCACCCGGTCGAACAGGGTGGCGCCCAGGAAGTAGCCGGGGGAGCCCTCGACCAGCGGGTGCTCGCGGCCGTCGACGACCAGCTCGGCCCCGGCCTCTGCGCCCTGGGCGATGTAGCCGGCGACCTTGTCGCGATGGCCGGCGTTGACCAGGGCGCCCATGTCGAGGCCCTGCTCGGTGCCCGGACCGATCTTCAGGGTACGCGCCTGGTCGGCGAGCCTGGCGACCAGGGCGTCGGCGGTGTCGTCGCCCACGCAGACCGCCACGGAGATCGCCATGCAGCGCTCGCCGGCGCTGCCGTAGGCGGCCCCGATCAGGGTGCTGGCGGCGTTGTCCAGGTCGGCGTCGGGCAGCACCACGGCGTGGTTCTTGGCCCCGCCCAGGGCCTGGACGCGCTTGCCGTTGTCGGCGCCGCGCCGGTAGATGGCCTTGGCCACCGGGGTCGAGCCGACGAAGGACAGCGCGCGGACCGCCGGGGCGTCGATCAGCGCTTCGACGGCCTCGCGATCGCCGTGCACCACGCTGAAGATGCCCCGCGGCAGGCCGGCCTCGTCGAGCAGCTCGGCCATCTTGATGGCCGTGGAGGGCACCTGCTCGGACGGCTTGAGGATGAAGGCGTTGCCGCAGGCGATGGCCATCGGATACATCCACAGCGGCACCATGGCCGGGAAGTTGAACGGCGTGATGCCGGCGACGATGCCCAGCGGCTGGTGGTTGGACCAGGTATCGATGCCCGGGCCGGCGTTGTGGGAGTACTCGCCCTTGAGCAGCTCGGGCACGCCGCAGGCATACTCGACGTTCTCGATGCCACGCTTGAGCTCGCCCATGGCGTCCTCGAGCACCTTGCCGTGCTCCTCGGCAACGAGGCGGCAGATCTCGTCGGCGTCGCGCTCGAGCAGGGTCTTGAAGCGGTACATCACCTGGGCGCGCTTGGCCGGCGGCAGATCCCGCCAGGCCGGGAGGGCCTCGCGGGCGGCGGCGATGGCTCGGTCCACGGTGGCGGTGTCGCCCAGGGTCACCCGGCGAACGGCCTCGCCGGTGGCGGGGTTGAAGACATCGAGCTTGCGCTCGCCGGCCACGCGGTCGCCGGCGATCCAATGGGTCACGTCAGTCATGGGGTCTCTCTGTGATTCGTCGGGAAAGTGCTGCTGGGGCGACTTTCTCAATATTCCTTGCCAAGCAGGGCCTCGTCGAAGGGATAGCGCGAGAGCTTCTCGATGCCGGTCTCGGTGACCAGCACCTCCTCTTCCAGCTTGACGCCGTCGGCCGCGCCGACCTCGCCGATGTAGCTCTCCACGGAGACCACCATGCCCGGTTCCAGGATGCCGTCCTTGGAGAAGCGGTCGAAGTCCATGTGGTGGGCGACCAGCGGCGTCTCGCCGTGCATGCCCACGCCGTGGATGATCGACGGATAGCGGCGATCCAGGAAGCGCTCGGGGATCTTCCAGGCCTGTTCCGCGATCTCGCGATAGCTCATGCCCGGCTTGAGGATGCCCATGTTGTGGTGCACCTGGTCGTAGGCCATGCGATACAGGCTCTTCTGGTAATCGCTGGGCCGCCCCGGGCCGACATGGAAGGTGCGCGAGAAGTCGGAGTAGTAGCCGTGGCAGCCGATGGTGTCGGTGTCCAGGGCCACCAGCTCGCCGGGGCGGATCACCCGGTCGCTGGCCTCGTTGAACCAGGGGTTGGTGCGCGGGCCGGAGGACAGCAACCGGGTCTCGATGAACTCCCCGCCCTGGCGGATGACGTCACCGTACATGATGGCGAACAGCTCGTTCTCGGTGACGCCGGGCTTGATGGCGGCCTCGACCTCGGCCACCGCCGCCTCGGAGCCGGCCATGGACTGGGCCAGGCAGGCGATCTCTTCCGGGGTCTTGATGCGGCGGCAGTGCAGGGTGTCCTGCATGCAGTCGAAGACCTCGAGGCCCTGGGCCTCCAGGGAGCGGGCCAGGTTCAGGGCGCAGCGATCCAGGCCGACCTTCTTGTTGCCGCGGCCGTGCTCCTCGATCAGCTCGGCGATCTCGACGCCGAAGGGATCGGAGGACAGGTTGTCGCGCTGGTTGACCGCCGACCAGACCACCTTGGAGGTGCGCGATTCGTCGATGGTCTCGAGCCAGGTGGAGACGTGGGCGCTGCCCGGGTATTCGAAGAGGATCACCGGGCCGTCCAGCGGCACGTAGATGTAGCGGGTGGAGTTGCGCAGGAAGTAGCCGAACATGTTGCGCGAGCCGGTGGCGTAGCGCTGGTTGTAGGGGTCGAACAGCACCACGGCGGCATAGCCCTGCTCGGCCATCATCGCCCGCAGGCGCTGCAGGCGACCGGCGCGCAGCTGCTTGGGGTCGAAGGCGGTGGGAATGCTGTCGCCGTTGGCCATGGGGGCCGAGGGGATGACCGGGATCCGGTCCGGCTCGTTGTCGGTCAGCTTCTCGAAGTCCACGATGCTCATGTCGGGTCTCTCTCGGGGGGATCGTTGAGATGATGGGGCGGCGCCGGCCGGGCCGGCGCCTGGAACCATGGCGTCAGTCGACCAGGGAGTCGCTGCGCTGCATGCCATCCTTCAGCAGCTGCTCATGGACCGGCGCCATGCGGCCGAAGATGCGCTGGGCGCGCTCGGGACGACCGATGAAGCCCGGCTCCTTGGCGTAGGCGAAGATCACGGTGTGGCGCTCCTTGTCACCCTCGACCGGGGTGACCCGGTGCAGGGAGTAGCGCCCGAAGAAGATCTGCAGGTCGCCGGGCGACAGGTCCAGGGACTTGAGCCGCGAGCGATCGCCGTCGATGACCTGCTCGACTTCCTCGAAGTTCTCGCCCTCGGGGCTGCGGATGCCCGGGGCATACTCGAAGCGGCCGCCGCCGTGGGACTGGCGGGTCATCATGGTGACGATGAACTCGTTGGTGTCGTAGTGCCAGGGATGCTGGCAGCCCTCGCGCAGCACGTTGACCACCAGGTCGGCGAGCGGGTCGGCGTACTGGTGGATCTCCTCCATGCCCACCACGGTGGCGATGAAGCGCTGGAAGTCGGCGTTCCGGTAGACCTGGCGGATGATGGTGTCGTCGCCGATGCGATCGCCGGCCACGAAGCCGTTGGTGCGATCGCCGAAACGGTTCAGCGGGTGGCTGGCCGGCTTGGAGGGGTCGGCATCGCTGTTGTAGGGGTTGGTCTCGGTCTGGTTGTAGTGGGCATCGGGCGACAGCCGCTCGGTTTCGCGCTCGAGCCGCGCCAGGGCCTGCTCGGGAACGAAGTTCTTGAGCACCACGCAGCCATCGTCCTCGAGCTGGCGGCGGCACTGATCGATCAGCGCGCGGCCGGCCTCGCCATCGAGGGCATCGAGGGGATAGCGCTCGAGATCGATGAGGCCTTGGAGGGAAGTGTCGTTGGCGTTGACCGAGGTGTCCACAGACATGCATTGCTCCGGTTTCGAGTTCATGGTGGACAGCTTAGAGAGCCCCGATTCATAATAAAAATGAATCATGAAGATACAGATAATTTCAAAGGCTCATTAATCAATGGATACCGGACTGCTTCGGGCCTTCGTGACCGTGGCCGAATGCCAGGGCTTCAGCGCGGCCGGCAAGGTCCTGCACCGCACCCAGTCGGCGGTCAGCCTGCAGATCAAGCGGCTCGAGGACCAGATGGGCAAGGCGCTGTTCGAGCGCACCAGTCGCAGCGTGCTGCTGACCCGCCACGGCGAACGCCTGTTGCCCTATGCGCGCCACATGCTGACCCTCGAGGACGAGGCCCGAGACGCCCTGGGCGATCGGCGGCGCGGCGAGCTGATCCGTTTCGCCACCTCCGAGGAGCAGGCCGGCGCCTACCTGCCGGCCCTGCTGGAACGCTATGCCCGGCGCTATCCCGATACCCGGCTGGACCTCAACTGCGACATGAGCTCCGCCCTGGTCGGCCAGTTCCAGGAGGGCCTGCTGGACGTGGTGCTGTCGGTGCGCCACACCCCGACCCAGTCGGGGCAGCTGCTGGGCTGGGAGCCCATGGTCTGGGTGGTGGCCGAGGATTGCCGGCTCGACCGCTGGGGCGACGTCCTGCCACTGGCGCTCAACCCCGAGGGCTGCATCTTCCGCGCCCATGCGCTGTCGGCGCTGGGCAAGGAGGAGCGGCGCTGGGAGGTCCGCTACGCCAGCCAATCCCCCACCGGCATCAACCTCCCGGTGCAGGCGGGCCTGGCGATGACCGTGAAGACGCCACGCAGCGTCCCGGACGGCTGCCGGATCGTCGGCGAGGAGGAAGGACTACCGCCCCTGGGCCAGGTGGAGATCGAGCTGCACCGCCGCCCGGGCCATACCAGCGAGGCGCTGGACGCCTTCTGCGAGGAACTGGAGCGCATCGTCGTCCACAACGACGATGTGGCTGCCCCCCACCCGGGCGACATCCTTCCGGAGTGACGACCCCATGCCCGGCCAGGGCATGGGGCGGGCGATGTCAGTCGCGGCGGTAGGTGCCGATCAGCCGGTTCATGCCGATCAGATGCGGCTCGACCTGCTTGAGCAGCTCGGCCATGGAGATGCCCTCGGGCAGGGCGGTGGGCTTGTCCAGCGCCAGCACCCAGAAGTAGTACTGGTGAAGGCCGTGCCCCTCGGGCGGCATGGGGCCGCCATAACCGTTGCGGTTGAAATCGTTGCGTCCCCGGGTGCCGGTGGCGGTGGCCTCCTTCAGCGAGGTGGTGGAGGACGGCAGGTTGTAGAGGACCCAGTGCACGAACCCATAGCTGCCGTGCTGCACCAGGGGCGCGTCGGGATCGTGGCAGATCACCGCATAGCCCTTGGTGCCCTCCGGCGGGTTCGCCCACTCCAGGGGTGGCGAGAGGTCGTCGCCTTCCCCGGTGTACTTGACGGGAATCTCGTGACGATCCTCGAAGGCGGGGCTGGTGACCTGCAGCTTCGAAAACGCGAAGGCCATGGAAGCGTCCTCCCTGAGATGGAAGATGAGTGCCATTTTTCAGCGTCGGCGAGGCCCGGGAGCCTGTCAACGACGCCACCCCATGGCATGATGGCGGCATCGCCCTCCTTCAACCCCGAGGCCCGCCATGAAGCGACTGTTGATCGTGGCCCATGCGCCCTCCCCCAATACCCTGCGGCTGCGCGAGGCCGCCGAACGCGGCGCCCGCCACCCCGACGTCGAGGACGTCGAGGTGACGGTCAAGCCGCCCCTGGAGGCCGGCCCCGAGGACGTGCACGCCTGCGACGCCATCCTGCTCGGCACCACCGAGAACCTGGGCACCATGAGCGGCGCGCTCAAGGACTTCTTCGATCGCAGCTACTACCCGGTGCTCGAGGACAAGCAGGGCCTGCCCTGCGCGCTCTACGTCCGCGCGGGACACGACGGCACCGGCACCCGGCGGGCCGTGGAGAGCATCGTCACCGGCCTGCGCTGGAAGTGGGCCCAGGACCCGCTGATCCTGAGGGGGGAGTGGCAGGACGCCTTCGCCGACCGGGTGGAGGAGCTGGGACTCTACCTGGCCGCCGGCCTGGACGGCGGCATCCTCTGAGGGCGGCGACTATGCTGAGACTCATCCCCCGAAGTCGACCTCGACGAGGGGGCGAGTCCGCAGGAGGTGCGCCATGTATACCCAAGAGACGCCGCCACGGCACCCCGGGCGTGCGTTCGGCGCTCGCCTGGCGCTGGTCGCCGCCCTGCTCCTGCCGGTGTCCGGCCCGGCGGCCGAGCCCGGCATCGTCATCGCCACGGCGAGCCCCGCCGGGGTCTATCACGCCACCGGCCAGACCCTGTGCCGCCTGCTCGACGGCCCCTGTGAAGCGCGCACCAGCGGCGGCTCCGCCGCCAACCTGGAGGCGGTGCGGGCCGGCGAGGTGACCGCCGCCCTGGCGCAGTCGGACCTTCAGTATCAGGCGGTGACCGGCACCCGGGGCTTCGCCGCGGCCGGACCGGACCCCGAACTGCGCTCGGTGTTCGCCCTGCATGGCGAGCCCTTCACCCTGGTGGTCCGCCGCGACAGCGGCATCGACGGCTTCGCCGACCTCGAGGGCCGCGCGGTGAACGTGGGCAATCCCGGTTCGGGCCAGCGCGGCACCATGATGACGCTGCTCGAGGCCTGGGGTTGGAGCCTGGACGACTTCCGCCCGGCGCATTTCCTGCCCGCCGACCAGCAGTCCCTGGCGCTGTGCCACGGCAACATCGCCGCCATGGTGTACACGGTGGGCCACCCCAACCCCTCCATCCAGCAGGCGGTGCGGCTGTGCGACGCCAAGCTGGTCGACGTCACTGGCCCGGCGGTGGGCCGTCTGGTGGCCGAGACGCCCTACCTCACCCATGCCACCATCCCGGCCGGACTCTATACCGCCGACCAGCCGGCGGTGGCCACCTTCGGCGTGCGCGCCACCCTGGTCGCCTCGGCGAAGACCCCGCCGGATGCCATCCATGCCATCGTGGCCGCGGTCTTCGACGACCTGAACGCCTTCAAGGCGCGGCATCCGGCCTACGGCGATCTCACCCCCGCGCGGATGATCACCGAGGGCCTCTCGGCGCCACTGCACGAGGGCGCCAGGCGCTACTACCGGGAACGCGGCTGGCTGAGCGCCGAGCCGCCGACGCCCCCCGAGCCGCCGACACCTGCCGAGCCCGCCGACCCGAGCCTCTGACACGACGACGCCGACGGCCCCGAAAGGGCCGTCGGCGTCGATCGACTGACGGGAAGTCGTGGCCTTACTTGAGCCGCTCGAACACCGTGGCCACGCCTTGCCCCATGCCGATGCACATGGTGGCCAGGCCGAGGGTAGTGTCCTGCTCGCGCATCACGTTGAGCAGGGTGGTACTGATCCGCGCGCCGGAGCAGCCCAGCGGGTGGCCCAGGGCGATGGCGCCGCCGTGCAGGTTGACCGCCTCGTCCACCCGGTCGCGCAGGCCAAGGTCCTTGAGCACCGGCAACGACTGGGCGGCGAAGGCCTCGTTGAGCTCCACGGTCTGGATGTCGTCGATGGTCAGGCCGGCGGTCTTGAGCGCCTTCTTCGAGGCCGGCACCGGTCCATAGCCCATGATCGAGGCATCGCAGCCCGCCACCCCGGTGGACAGCACCCGGGCGATCGGCTCGAGGCCCAGGGCCTGGGCGCGCTCGGCGCTCAACACCGCCATGCCGCTGGCGCCCACCGACAGCGCCGAGGAGGTGCCGGCGGTCACGGTGCCGCCGCGCGGATCGAAGACCGGCTTGAGCCCGGCCATGCCCTCCAGGCTGGCGTCGTCGCGGATCACCTCGTCGCGGTCGACGCGCACCTTGAAGCCGCGCTCGTCATGACCCTCGACGCCGACGATCTCGTTGTCGAAGCCGCCGTTGTCCCGCGCCGCCTGGGCCCGCTGGTGGGAGCGCACCCCGAAGGCGTCCTGCTCCTCGCGGCCGATGCCGTGCATCTTGCCCAGCAGCTCGGCGGTCAGGCCCATCATCATCGCCGCCTTGGCGGCATGCTTGCTGGCCGCCGGGTTGACGTCGACGCCGTGGGTCATGGGCACGTGCTCCATGTGCTCCACGCCGCCGATCACGTACATGTCGCCCATGCCGGCGCGGATGTTGGCCGCGGCGATGTGCAGGGCGCTCATCGAGGAGCCGCACAGCCGGTTGACGGTCTGAGCCGGCACGGAGCGCGGGATGCCGGTCATGATCGCCGCGTTGCGGGCGATGTTCATGGCCTGCTCCAGGGTCTGGTTGACGCAGCCCCAGATGACGTCGTCGACCTCCTTCGGATCGAGCCCCGGGTTGCGGTCGAACAGCGCCTGCATGACGGCGGCGGACAGGTTCTCGGCCCGCACGTGGCGGAAGGCGCCGTGCTTGGCCTTGGCCATGGCGGTACGCACGCCGTCGACCACCACGATGTCTCTCGGATGCAAACTCATCGAACTTCTCTCCTGTAACGCGGTGAATCAGGCGTAGAAACGCTCGCCGGCGCGGGCCATCTCGCGCAGCTTGTCGGTGGGGGCATAGAGCGGCCCCAGTTCCTCGGCCAGCCGGTCGGCCAGCTCGACGAAGGCGTCCACGCCCTGGGCGTCGATGTAGCGCAGGGCGCCGCCGCGGAACGGCGGGAAGCCGATGCCGTAGATCAGCGCCATGTCGGCCTCGGCGGGCGAGCCGACGATGCCGTCCTCCAGGCAGCGCACCGCCTCCAGGCACAGCGGCACCATCATCCGCGCAACGATCTCCTCGTCGCCGAACTCGCGACGCTCGCCGGCGGCCTGCTCGACCAGGGCGATGGCGTCCTCGTCGACCACCTTCTTCGGCTTGCCCTTGCGATCTTCCTCGTAGGCGTAGAAGCCCCTGGCGTTCTTCTGGCCCAGGCGGTCGGCGTCGAACATGCGCTGGATGACGCTCCTCTCGCCGTCACCGCCCAGGCTGCCCATGCGCTCCGGGAAGCCCTCGGCCATCACCTCGCCGGCATGCACCGCGGTGTCCAGGCCGACCACGTCGAGCAGGTAGGCCGGGCCCATGGGCCAGCCGAACGACTCCATGACCTTGTCGACCCGCCGGAAGTCGGCGCCCTGCTCCATCAGCAGGCTGAAGCCGCCGAAGTAGGGGAAGAGCACCCGATTGACCAAAAACCCCGGGCAATCGTTGACCACGATGGGGGTCTTGCCCATCCGGCGGGCATAGGCGACGGTGGCGGCGACGGCGGCATCGCCGGTCTTCTCGCCGCGAATCACCTCGACCAACGGCATGCGGTGGACCGGGTTGAAGAAGTGCATGCCGCAGAAGTTCTCGGGCCGCTGGAGGCTCTCGGCCAGGCGGGTGATGGAGATGGTCGAGGTATTGGAGGCGAGGATGGCGTCTTCGCCCACCGCCGCCTCGGTCTCGGCGAGCACCGCGCCCTTGACCTTGGGGTTCTCGACCACGGCCTCGACCGCCAGGTCGACGTGGCCGAAGTCGCCGTAGGACAGCGTCGGGCGGATGTTGGTCAGCCGCTCGGCCATCTGCTCGGTGCTGAGCTTGCCCCGCTCCACCTGCTTGGCGAACAGCTTGCGGGCCTCCTTGAGCCCCAGCTCGACGGCCTCGTCCTTGATGTCCTTCATCAGGATCGGCGTGCCCTTGGCGGCGCTCTGGTAGGCGATGCCCCCGCCCATGATGCCGGCCCCCAGCACGGCGGCCTGCTCGACCGGGCGCGCCTGCTTCTCGTACTGGCCGCCCTTCTTCTTGACCAGCTGGTCGTTGAGGAAGAGCCCCACCAGGTTGAAGCAGACGTCGGTGCGGGCCAGCTTGGCGAAGGCCTTGGCCTCGATGGCCTGGGCCCGATCGCGCCGCTCGCCGGCGCCCTTCTGGATGACCTTGATGGCCTCGATCGGCGCCGGATAGTGCGGCCCGGCCTTGCCGGCCACATAGCCCTTGGCGGTCTCGAAGGCCATCATCTGCTCGATGGCATCGAGCCCCAGCGGGCCGGCCTTCTCGGCCCGGCGCGCCGAGTGGTCGAGCTCGCCGCGACGCGCCCGCTCGAGCAGGTCTCGGGCCGCGTCCATCAGCGACTCGCCGGGCACCACCGCGTCCACGGCCCCCATGCGCAGGGCCTCGTCGGCCTTGTTCTGGGTGCCGCCGGCGATCCACTCGATGGCGTTGTCGGCCCCGATCAGGCGCGGCAGGCGCACGCAGCCGCCCCACCCCGGCAGGATGCCGAGCTTGGTCTCGGGCAGGCCGAGCTGGGCGGCGTCGCTCATGACGCGGAAGTCGGTGGTCAACGCGACTTCACAGCCGCCGCCGAGGGCCAGGCCATTGAGGGCGGTGACGGTGGGAAACGGCAGGTCCTCGATGGCGTTGAAGATGCCGTGCACCCGCTCGAGCATGCTCAGGATCTCGGCCTCGTCCTTCTCGAACATGCCGTGGAACTCGGTGATGTCGGCCCCGACGATGAAGGCCTCCTTGGCGCTGGCAAGGATCAGCCCTTCCAGGTCCGACGCGCCGCGGATCGCCTCCACCGCCTCGCCGAGCTCGCCGACCACCGCCGTCGACAGCTTGTTGACCGACTCGTCCTTCAGGTCGAAGGTCAGCGTCGCGACGCCCCGGGCGTCGCGATCCACCGTGATGGCATTGCCTTGATAGATCATCCACGAATCTCCGTGCAGGAATTCATACGGCCGTTTGATTCGATCAGCTTGGTCCAGACCACCGGCCACGTCAAGTCCCGCGCTCAGGGCGTCGCCGCCCGGCGACTCCCGGTCGCCCCGCCGGCTTGCTAGGATCCGCCCATGACTCCCACGCCCCTGCCCTCGCCCCCCGCCGGCGCCTCGCGACTCGAGGCCTGGCAACGCCGCCTGACCCGCCTGGCGGCCAGCGCCCGCCCCTGGCGCTGGCTATGGCCCCCGGTGGCCTTCGCCGCGGGGGTGGCGAGCTTCTTCCTGGTGGAGCGCCAGCAGTGGCTGGGGGCCACCCTGGCCCTGGGCATGCTGGTCACCTGGCTGCTGCTGCTGTCGGAGAGCCTGATCACCCGCTGGCTGACCCGCCGCGGCTATCCCGCCCTGCCGCGGGGCATCACCACCTTCCTGGCTCAACTGGTCCACCAGGAGACGCTGTTCTTCACCCTGCCGTTCCTGCTGGCCACCACGGTCTGGACGAGCGGCCAGGCCCTGTTCACGACCCTGGTGCTGGGCCTGGCGCTGCTGTCGATCCTCGATCCGCTCTACTACCGGCTGGCCGAGCGCCACCGCTGGCTGTACTTCGCCTTCCACGCCCAGTGCGTCTTCCTGGTGACCCTGGTGGCCCTGCCGACGCTGCTGCACCTGACCACCGGGCAGAGCCTGGTCATCGCCCTGGGCGCCATGACGGCGTTCAGCCTGCCGAGCCTGATGCAGCTGCTGCGCCCGCTGAGCCGGGGACGCTGGCTGGCCATGCTGGCGCTGCTGCCGGTGCTCGCCGGGGCCGGCTGGCTGGGCCGAGCCTGGGTGCCGCCGGCCAGCCTGTGGCTGTCGGGGCGCGCCCTGGCGCCGGCCGTCGACGAGCAGGCCCGCGCCCCCGAGGGCGGGCTGCGGCTGACGCCGGAGGCGCTGCGCCGGCGCGGCCTCTACGCCTTCACCGCCATCCACGCCCCGCGGGGACTGAAGGAGGAAATCGTGCACGAGTGGCGCCACCAGGGGCGGCTGGTCGACCGCATTCCGCTGACCATCCAGGGCGGCCGCCAGGCGGGCTATCGCGCCTGGAGCCACAAGCGGCGCTTCCCCGACCGTCCGGCGGGCGACTGGCGGGTCGACGTGATGACGAGCGGCGGCCAGCGCATCGGGGTGCTGCGCTTTCGGGTCAGCGAGGATCCCGAGCTCGCCACCCTGGCCGACGGACGCACCCAGGCGCCGCCGGGCGTGCCCGGACTCGACCCGCGGGGGCTGGTGGCCCGCCCGGCGCCGGGGCCCTGACGGCGCGGCTTGCATTACACGGCGACGCTCCGGACAATCCAGCCAGGCTTTCCCGTTACCCAGAGTCCCATGCATCAGAACATCGGCTTTCAACTCGCCCGCGTGCCGCGCCTGTGGCGCGCCATCATCGACCGACGCCTGGCCCCGGAAGGGCTGACCCAGACCCGCTGGGTCACGCTCTACCACCTGTGGCGCCTGGGCGACGACCAGCCCCAGTGCGACCTGGCGCGCGCCATCGGCGTCGAGGCCCCGTCCCTGGTGCGCACCCTGGATCAGCTGGCCGAGCAGGGACTCATCGAGCGCCGCCCCTGCGACCAGGATCGGCGCACCAAGCGCATCGTCCTGACCGAGGCCGCCACGCCCCTGCTGGAACGCATCGATGCGGTGGTCAGCCAGGCGCGGAAGGAAATGCTCGCCGGCCTCTCCGAGGCGGACGTCGACCAGCTCGGCGAGCTGCTGTCGCGGATCGAGGCCAATGGCCTGGCGATCCAGTCCCGGGAAGAGGCCTAGAAGGACGCGGAGCCCCGGGGAAGCTCCGTCCCCCGCCTAGACGGAGCGCAACGGGCGATGCGCCTCGGGGTTGTCCGGGCGGCCCGCCAGGCCGTCGCGCAGCTCGGCCAGCCGCCCGGCCAGGGCCTGGAAGGCGGCCTCGTCCTGCGACTCGCCCCACCATAGGGTCAGGCCCTCGGCATCCGACTCCACCGCCACCGCATCCGCCGGCAGGGCCGCCAGCATGGCCGCGAACCGCTCGCGCGCCGTCGCCGGCAGCCCGCGGAGCGGCTCCTTGCGCCAGCGCCAGCCATCGACGAAGACCTTGAGCGCCGCACTGGCCTCGTCGTCGTGGACCAGCATGAAGTCGGGGCCCGGCCGCTCGGCGGGATAGGGCCAGCGATAGGCCGGCATGCGATCGCCGTCGTGATGCAGGGGCGAGGGCGCGAGCCTCACGCGCACCCCGAGGCGATTGGCGGCCTCGCGCAGGCGCATCGACCGCTGCTGGCGCGGGCTGGGCCGCAGCCACATGGCCGGGGCGAACACCATGCCTACCACGGCGGCGATGATCAGCCATATCATAAGCGTTTCCTGATCCTTTCTTGATGCAAGTCGTTGTCTTGTCTCGTGGCGCGTCCTAGAGTGGGGAACAGCCATCCCACTCGGACCTGCCGGAGGCAATGCCATGAGCAACGAGTATCGTCATGTCCTGGTCGCCGTCGACCTGACCAAGGACTCCCACAAGGTGCTGGAACGCGCGATGCAGATCGCCGACCGCAACCAGGCCAAGCTCTCCATCATGCATACCCTGGAGCCGCTCGGCTTCGCCTACGGTGGCGATATCCCCATGGACCTCACCAGCATCCAGGACCAGCTCGACGAGCACGCCAAGCAGCGCCTGGCCGAGATCGCCGATCCCCATGTGGCCCAGGAGAACCAGCACGTGGTGGTCGGCATGCCCGACACCGAGATCCACCGCTTCGCCGAGGAGCAGGGCGTCGACCTGATCGTGGTCGGCTCCCACGGCCGCCACGGCTTCGCCCTGCTGCTGGGCTCCACCTCCACCGGCGTCCTGCACGGCGCCCAGTGCGACGTGCTGGCGGTGCGCGTGGGCAAGGACGGCGAGGCGGAGGAGTAACCCGCCCAAACTCTCGCCCGAGCCATGCGAAAGGCGCCCGTCGGGGCGCCTTTCGGCGTTCCGGGCAGGGCGCCGGGGCGCCCTCGCCGGCTTCCTGCGGGGCGCCGAGCGCCGCAGCCCCCTCAGGCCTCCCCGGCGGCCATCGCCTCCAGCTCCATCCAGCGCTCCATGGCGGCCTCCAGCTCGGCCTGCTTGTCGCTCAGCGACTGCAGGGTCGCGGTGACGGTCTCGGTGTCCTGCTGGTAGAAGGCGGGGTCGGCCACCCGGGCCTCGATATCGGCGACCTCGCCTTCCAGGCGCTCGATCTCGGCCGGCAGGCCGTCGAGCTCGCGCTGCAGCTTGTAGGACAGCTTCGCCGGCCGCGACGCGGGCTTGGCGGACGCCGCCGCCCGCTCCTCGGGCGGCCGGGACGGGGCGGCCTCGGCCACCGGCTCGGCATGCTGCCGGGCCGCGCCCTCCCAGGGCGCCGGGGGCAGCTTGCCCCCCTGGCGCACCCAGTCGCTGTAGCCGCCCACGTACTCGCGGACGCGCCCCTCGCCCTCGAAGGCCAGCACGCTGGTCACCACGTTGTCCATGAAGGCCCGGTCGTGGGACACCAGCAGCAGGGTGCCGTCGAAGTCGAGCAGCAGCTCCTCGAGCAGCTCCAGGGTCTCCACGTCCAGGTCGTTGGTCGGCTCGTCGAGCACCAGGACGTTGGCCGGCTGGGTGAACAGCCGGGCCAGCAGCAGACGGTTGGACTCGCCCCCGGACAGCGCCTTGACCGGCTGGCGGGCGCGCTCCGGGGTGAACAGGAAGTCCTGCAGGTAGCTCATCACGTGGCGGTCGCGACCGCCCACCGTCACCCGGTCGCTGCCCTGGGCGACGTTGTCGTAGACGCTCTTCTCGGGCTCCAGCCCGGCGCGCAGCTGGTCGAAGTAGGCCACCTGCAGCTTGGTGCCCAGGCGCACCGTGCCCTCGGTGGGCGCCAGCTCGCCGAGCAGGATCTTGAGCAGGGTGGTCTTGCCGGCGCCGTTGCGGCCGATCAGGCCGATGCGGTCGCCGCGCTGGATCTCCAGGCTCAGGTCGCGGATCACCGTCTCGTCGCCGTAGCGCTGGCTGACCCGGGTCAGCTCCACCACCCGCTTGCCGCTGCGTTCGCCGCTGTCCACCGAGAGGCTGGCCCGCCCCTGGCGCTCGCGGCGCTCGCCGCGCTCCTGGCGCATCTTCTGCAGGGCCCGCACGCGCCCCTCGTTGCGGGTCCGCCGCGCCTTGATGCCCTGGCGGATCCACGCCTCCTCCTGGGCCAGCTTCTTGTCGAACTCGGCGTTCTCCCGGGCCTCGACCTCCAGCTCGTGGGTCTTCTGCTCCTGGTAGCGGGCATAGTCGCCGGGATAGCGGCCCAGCCGCCCGCGATCGAGCTCGAGGATGCCGGTGGCCAGCTTGGACAGGAAGGCCCGGTCGTGGGTGATGAACAGCACGGCCCCCTGGAAGGCGGACAGCTGCTCTTCCAGCCAGGCGATGGTGTCCAGGTCCAGGTGGTTGGTGGGCTCGTCGAGCAGCAGCAGGTCGGGCTCGGCGACCAGCGCCCGAGCCAGCGCCACGCGCCGCCGCCAGCCCCCCGAGAGGCCGGCCATCTCGGCGTCCTCCGGCAGGCCGAGGCGGGTCAGCACCACGTCGATGCGCTGGTGGAAGGACCAGCCGTCGATGGCCTCCAGGCGGGTCTGCAGCTGGGCCATGCGTGCCATGTCCGGGGCCTCGGCCTGGACCAGGTGATGGTACTCGGAGAGCAGGGCCCCGGCCTCGGGCAGGCCCTGGGCAACCACGTCGAAGATGGTCTCCCCCGAGGCGTCGGGCAGGTCCTGGGCCAGCACGCCGATCTTGAGGCCCGGCGCGCGCCAGATGCTGCCGCCGTCGGGGGCGATCTCGCCGGCCACCAGCTTGAGCAGGGTCGACTTGCCGGTCCCGTTGCGGCCCACCAGGGCCAGGCGCTCGCCCTTCTCCAGCACCAGGTCGGCGCCGTCGAGGAGCACCCGGGGCCCATAGGCCAGTTGCAGCTGTTCCAGACGTAGCAGGGTCACGCGCTCACCTCTTGGTTCGTCGAAGCCGCCAGTGTAACGCATGCCCCCCCGGCGTGGCCCGCCCCCCGCCCGACGGGTACAATACGCGCCCGCCGGGGCGACCGCGCGCTCGCCTCGCTTGCCAGACGACCCCACAGGAGTGTTCCGCCTTGGCCGACACGACGCCCCCCTTCGACGACGCCCTGCCGGAGGCGCTGCGGTTCCGTTCGCCGGCGCCGCTGGTGGACATCGGCGCCAACCTGACCCACGCGAGCTTCGCCCGCGATCTCGAGGCGACGATCCGCCGCGCCCGGGCCGCCGGCGTCGACACCCTGATCCTGACCGGCACCGACCGCGAGCATGCCGAGCAGGCCGTGGCGCTGGCCCGCGAGCACCCCGGGCTGCATGCCACGGCCGGTATCCACCCCCACGACGCCAGCCGCTGGACGCCGGCGCTGGAGGCGGCGATGCGCGAGCTGCACCGGGCGCCGGAAGTGGTCGCGGTGGGCGAATGCGGCCTGGACTTCAACCGCAACTTCTCGACCCCGGCGGAGCAGGAACGGGCCTTCGAGGCTCAGCTGGGCCTGGCCGCGGAGAGCGGGCTGCCGCTGTTCCTCCACGAGCGCGACGCCGGGCGCCGCATGCGCGAGATGCTGCATGCCTGGCGCGACGACATCTCGCGGGCGGTGGTGCATTGCTTCACGGCGGATCGCGACACCCTCTACGGCTACCTGGACCTGGACCTGCACATCGGCCTGACCGGCTGGCTGTGCGACGAGCGCCGCGGTCACCACCTGCGCGAGCTGGTCGGCGCGATCCCCGCGACGCGCCTGATGGTGGAGACCGACTGTCCCTACCTGCTGCCCCGCAACCTGCCCGCCAAGCTCAAGGGGCGGCGCCACGAGCCGGCCCTGCTGCCCTGGATCGTGCGCGAGATCGCCCACTGGCGCGGCGACACCGAGGCCGAGCTGGCTCGCGCCACCACCGCCACCGCCCTGGCCTTCTTCGGCCTCGCCCCCCACGCCCCCGAGGAGGGACCCGACCATGGATGAGCTGCCGGCCTTCATCGCCGTCGAGACCGGCGACGACGGCGAGCTGCCGCTGTCGATCGCCTGGACCCTGAGTGACGGCCGCGTCAAGCACACCCTGATCCAGCCCGACGACGACTGGCTGGACGACGAGCTGGTCTCGCTGGGCGCCTACAGCCTGGAGGAGCTCACCAGCCTGGGCGTGAGCCCGCTGGACGTGATCCGCGAGCTGGAGAGCGACCACTTCAACGCCACCCTCTACACCGCCGGCGTCGGCGACGACGAGGCGGCGCTGTCGAGGCTGTTCGAGACCTACGGACTGGATCCCTTCGTCGAGCTGGCTCCCGCGGAGAGCCTCTACGCGGGGCTGGCGCCCGGCGACTGGGCCCGGGCGCGCGGCGAGCTGTTCGGCGAACTGGGCCTGGAGCCGCTGCGCCCCGAGGAAGAGATTCAGGTGATGCTGACGCTGCACCAGCGCCTGGCCCTGGACGACTAGGGCAGCAGCCGCTCGCGCTGCTCCGGCACCCCCATGGCGAGCAGCGGCGGGTCTTGCGCCTGGCGGGCCTGGAAGTCCGCCTTGTCCGCCAGCCCCTGCCATCCCAGTTGAATCAGCACCTGGGCCGTGGCCCCGCCGAGGGTACTGCCCGGGCCCAGGATGACCACCCGATCGGGCGCGAATTCACGCACCCCCACCCTGACGGCGGCGCTGAAATCGTAGGGCGCCACCAGCTGCTCGCCCAGCGTGTACTCCCACAGCGCCTGGGGATCGGTGCTCCACGGCGTCCAGAGATGGCCCCGACCATCGATCAACGGTACTCCCGGGACCCTGAAGTTAGCAGGGCCGAAGCGCTGGCGGGCGAGTTCCCGCACCGGCCCCTGCAACGGCGTATGAAAGGCCGCATGCTGGGGCAGTCGCAAGGGGTATCGGCCCCTGGCGGGCAATCGCCGCGTCAACGCCTCGAGCCCGGCCTCGTTGCCGCCGAACACCAGCATGCCGCCGAGCTCGATGGACAGGTAGAGCTCGGCGCCGTGGCGGCCATGAAGCTCGTCGACCAGCGCCAGCAGTTCCCGCCGCCGCTCGGGCCGCCCCCGCCAGTCGTCGTCCACCCAGGGATAGAGCAGCTGGCCACCGATCCCGTGCTCCTGCATCAGGCCCGCCGTGGTGCCGATCAGCCGGAAGGCTGCCTCATGCCCCAGGGCCCCGCCGGCGGCCAGGGCGATGTACCAGCCCATGGAGTTGCCGGTCACCGCGACGATCTCGTGGCGCTCGCGATCGATGGCCAGCAGGTCGGCCAGGGCACAGGCATAGATCAACGGCGCCGCATGCTCGCCCCGCCCATGGAGGCTCATCCGCCAGGAGATCTCGCCGTCGAGTTCGCCGAGGGTGGGCAATGCCGCCTCGCGGCGCAGGGCGTCCAGTCGCTCCAGCCAGTCGGCACCGCCGGCATGACGGATCAGGCTGCCCCACTCGGGCGCATTGTAGGTGCCCCGGCCGGGACAGACGATCAACAGCCGCTCGCGCGGCGAATCCTCGCGGGCACTCATGGGTGCGCCCTCCCGGCCTGCGGAGTAGGTGGAGCCTCGGCCCGGGCGGCGCCGAACAGCCGCCGGGCTCGCTCCACGATGCCCTCCACCGACGGCAGGGTCGCGGTGGCGGTGCGCCCCAACGGGATGAAGCTGTCCTCCGCCGTCAATCGGCCGATCCGCTCGCCTGCCACTCCCCGCTCGATCAGGCCGGTCACCAGCTCCTCGCTGACCGAGCCGGTGCGGCGACATTCATCGACGATCAGGATGCGGGCGCAGTCGGCCACCCGCGCGCCCAGGGCCTCGTGATCGATGGCGGTGAGCCAGCGCAGGTCGATGATGCGCGGGGCGATCCCCTCGGCCTCGAGGCGCGCCGCGGCCCGGCGGGAGAGGTGGACGCCGTTGCCGTAGGTGACGATGGCCAGGTCCCGGCCCTCGCCCCACTGCCCCGGCTGCCCCACCGGCAGGCGATGCTCGGGCCCCGGGTCGGGGAAGCACCAGCCGCCGTCGCCCTCCTCCAGCAGGTCGCGCCGATGGTAGAGCGCGATGGGCTCGATCACCACCACGACGCGCTGCTCCTCGTCGGCCAGGCGCACCGCCTCCTGCAGCAATCCCACGGCATCGGTCCCGTTGGAGGGACAGGCCACCAGCAGGCCGGGGATATCGCGCAGCACGGCGATGGCGTTGTCGTTGTGGAAGTGGCCGCCGAAGCCCTTCTGGTAGCCGAGCCCGGCGATGCGCACCACCATGGGATTGGTGTACTGGCCGGCGGAGAAGAAGCTCAGGGTCGCGGCCTCGCCGCGCAGCTGATCTTCCGCGTTGTGCAGGTAGGCCAGGAACTGGATCTCGAGGATCGGCAACAGGTCGTCGTGAGCCAGGCCGATGCCCAGGCCCAGGATGCTCTGCTCGTCCAGCAGGGTGTCGATCACCCGGTGCGGGCCGAAGCGCGACTGCAGCTGCTGAGTCACGCCGTAGACCCCGCCCTTGCGGCCGATGTCCTCGCCGGCCATCACCAGCCGGGGATAACGCTGCATCAGCCGGTCGAGGGCCCGATTGAGCCGCCGGGCCAGGGTATCGGGCTTGTCGTCCACCTCGCCCTGCCAGGGCCGGGCGCGACCGGGCCGAGGCGGCGGCACGATGCTGGCCATCACCTGCTCGGCGCTGGCCAGCCTGGGGCGACGGATCGCCTCCTCGGCGACGCGCGCCACCCGCTCGCGGACATGGTGGTAGAGGGCGGCGATCGCGTCGCGCGACAGGACGCCGTGACGCCGTAGCAGGCCGGCGCCGTACAGCAGCGGGTCCCGCGACTCGTCGGCCCGGATCCGCGCCGCCGACAGGTAGGCCTGCTGGGCGTCGGAGCCGGCGTGGCCGAACAGCCGTACGCAGCGCATGTGCAGGAACACCGGCCGCCGGTGCACCCGAGCGAGGCGTGCGGCCTCCCGGGATGCCTGCCAGGTATCGAGCAGGTCGAGGCCATCGCAGGCCAGGTAGTGGATGCCGGGCCGTGCGCCCATGCTGGCCGCCACCCAGCCCTGGGGGGTGGGGGTGGAGATGCCGATGCCGTTGTCCTCGCAGAGCCAGATCAGCGGCATCGGCGAGCCCTGATAGGCGGCCCAGCCGGCGGCGTTGATCGCCCCCTGAGCGGTGGAGTGGTTGAAGGAGGCATCCCCGAAGCTGCACATCACCAGGTCGTCACCGCCTTCCCTGGGCTGACATCCCAGGCGACGCCGCAGCCCCAGGCCGAAGGCGGCGCCCATCGCCTTGGGCAGATGCGAGGCGATGGTGCTGGTCTGGGGGGGAATGTTGAGCGCCTTGGAGCCCAGTACCTTGTGTCGGCCGCCGGCGATCGGATCCTCGGCGGAGGCGGCGAAGCTCAACAGCAGGTCCCGCAGGGGCGTCTGTCCCGGCACCATGCGGGCACGCTGGATCAGGAAGGCGGCATCGCGGTAGTGCAGGAAGGCCGGATCGCTCGGCCTCAGGGCGAGGGCCACCGCCGCGTTGCCCTCGTGGCCGGCGCTGCCGATGGTATAGAAGGCCTCGCCCCGGCCCTGCAGACGGCGAGCCTGGAGATCCAGGTGACGGCTGAACAGCTGGCTCTCGAACAGCTCGGCCAGCGCGGCGGGCGCCAGGCCCACGGTCTCCGGGGTCCAGGATGACGGGGGCTTCGGCCAGTCGTCCTGGTCGAGGGCATCGAGGAAACGCTGCTCCTGAGGCAAGGGATCGGGATACACGGCGGCTCCTGCTGGGCGATGGAGAGGCTATCCAGCCTAGCGCGGCCTGCAGGCAAAGGAATAATATCGATATCCTGCACCTGATAAAGGCTATACCTATGGATGTACGCAGCCTTCGCTACTTCCTGGCCGCCTACGAGGGTGGCTCGATCAGCGCCGCCGCCCGCCGCTGCCATGTCGCCCAGCCCTCGATCTCCCAGGCCCTGGCGCAACTGGAGGCGCGGCTCGATGCCGTGCTCTTCGAGCGTCACCGACGCGGGATCACCCCCACCGAGGAGGGCCAGCGCCTCTATCCGCTGGCCTGCCGCGTCTGCGACGACATGGGCGCCATCACCCGCCTGTTCCGCCAGCCCCAGGCCCCGACCCCGGTCCGCCTGGGGCTGAAGCGCTCCCTCGGCGCCGAGCGCATGTCGTCGTTGTTCAAGGACTACGCGGCACGCCGCGACAACCTGGCGCTGACCCTGGTCAATCCCGGGGAGACCTGCGACGCCCGCATCATCGGCGAGCAGGAGCTCTCCCCCGAGGAGGCCTTCCAGCCCATCTGGCATGATCGCTACCTGCTGGCCTTGCCGGCCGGCCACCCGCTGGGAAGGGAGACGAGAGTCGCGCTCGAGGCGCTGGACGGACTGCCGATGATCTGGCGCTCCCCCTGCGCCGGCATGGAACGGCTGGGCGAGTCGCTGGCGGACGCCGGAGTGCGCTGCCAGGTGCACGCGCGGCTGCGCACCATCGAGTACACCCTGGGACTGGTGGCGGCGGGGGTCGGCGCCTCGCTGGTGCCGGCCTGGCCGGAGGTACTGGCTCGTCCTGACCTGCAGTGCCGTCCCCTGGAGGAACTCGAGATCGCCGAGGTGGTGGGGCTCGCCTGGCCGCGCCGGGCGGACACCGCGGCGCTGGACGCCCTGATCGCGCTGAGCCGGGAGCGCTGGGCGACTCAGGCCGGCTGAGGCGCCAGCCAGGCCCGCCCCGCCGCCACCGCCTCGTCGAGCGAGGCGCCCTCCGCGTAGAAGGCGGCGAGGGTAGTGCGAAAGGCCTCGCCCCGGGTCGGCAGGCCCTCGTGCTCGTAGCGCGCCGCGCGGGCCGCCACCCGGGCGGCGAAGCCCTCGCGGTCGACCTCGACCTCGCCGAGGTTGTCGACGCTGACGTGGAAGGGGTGCCCGCAGGCGGCGGCGAACAGCGACTCGAGGGCCTGGGGCGCCACCTCCGCCGCCTCGAAGGCGCGCTGCTGCTCGGCGTCGCGACCGTCGGGCAGGTACCAGTAGCCGTAGTCCTCCAGCCCGCGCCGCCGGGCCCCGGCGATGCACCAGTGGCTGATCTCGTGCAGGGCGCTGGCGTAGAAGCCGCGGGCGAAGATGACCCGGTGGTGGGGCGTCGTCCCGTCGGCGGGCAGGTAGAGCGGCTCGTCGCCGCCGCGCACCAGGCGGGTCCGGTAGGTCGGCAGGAAGAGGCCGTCGAACAGGGCGATGACATCCTCGAGGCGGTGGCTCAAGCGGGCTCCGGCGGGTGGTGAGTGGGCGGCACAGTATAGCGAGGCCGCCCCGACGGCGAAAACCGCCGGGACGGCGCGGCCCCGGGCTCAGGCCACCGCCTCGGCCGGCGGGATATTCTGGTTGACGTGAAAGACGTTGTCGGGGTCGTACTTGGCCTTGATCGCCTGTAGTCGCGCGAAGTTGTCGCCATAGGTGGCCTGCACGCGGGCCTCGCCCTCCTCCATCATGAAGTTCACGTAGGCCCCGCCTGCCGAGTGGGGATGCAGCGCCTGCCAGTAGTCCCGCGCCCAGTCACGTATCAGGTCGGCTCGCCCGGGATCGGGGTCGACGCCGGCGATCACCATCGACCAGGTGATGTCGCGATGACCCCAGGCGGTCTCCCCGACGCCGGGCCGCCCGGCGGCTCCGTCCACCGGGTAGAGGTGCATGGTCGACTGGGTCGTCGGCACCTCGGCGAAGCGGCGGTGCACGGCGATGGCGGCATCGCTGATGTCGCGCACGAAGTCGCCCTTCCAGTACCACTGGTCGCCCGGGGCGTAGAGGCCGTCGAACAGGCTCTGCAGGGCCGGATAGGGCATCTCGCCGATATGCTCGAAGAGCGGCTCGGCCACCTTCCTGGCCTGACGGATGGCGGCCTCGGCCTGGCCGGGCTCGCCGGTGCAGCACCACATCAGCCCGCAGACCTTGCGGCCATGGAGCTCCTCGGGGAAGGGCGGCGCCGGCGGCACCTCGCCGGTCAGGTAGAAGGCATAGAGCTCCTCCGGCGCCTCGGGCAGCCAGTCGCGATACCAGCGCAGGGTCGGCGCCAGGGCGTCGAGGGGCCAGAACATGGGCCCCGCGATGACGGTATCCACGGGATGCAGGCGGTACTCGAAGGAGGTCACCACCCCGAAGTTGCCGCCCCCGCCGCGCAGCGCCCAGAAGAGGTCGGGATGCTCGGCCTCGCTGGCGTGCACGAGGCGGCCGTCGGCCAGCACCACGTCGGCACTCACCAGGTTGTCGATGGTCAGGCCGTAGCGGCGGGTCAGGTAACCGTGTCCCCCGCCCAGGGTCAGGCCGCCGACGCCGGTGGTGGAGATGATGCCGCTGACCGTGGCCAGCCCGAAGGCGTGAGTGGCGTGATCCACGTCCCCCCAGGTGCAGCCGGGCTCGACGCGCACCGTCCGAGCCTCGGGGTCGACGCGTACGCCCCGCATCGGCGACAGGTCGATGACCAGCCCGCCGTCGACCAGCGCCAGGCCGGGCCCGTTGTGACCACCGCTGCGCATGGCGACATCGAGCCCCTGGGCCCGAGCCACGGCCAGGGCGGCCATGACGTCGGCGACGTCGACGCACTGGACGATCAGCGCGGGGCGCTTGTCGATCATGGCGTTGAAAAGGCATCGCGCGGCCTCGTAGCCGTCGTCATCCGGCGAGAGCAGACGGCCGCGTACTCGCTCTCGCAGGTTGGACAACGCCGGTCCCGTCAGGGCTGAGCGTTGTGATGAGAGGCCCATGTCCGATCTCCTTGGGTGGCCATGCCACCCGGCCAACCCCACCCCGGGATAGCGGCGCGAGGCGAGGAATGAGAGAGACCCCGCACGGGGTGCGGGATGCCGTATCCTCAGCATGGAAACCCGCCGCCCACGATGCCAGTACGCGATTCGTACCACTCCCTCCCGGCCCTGCCACCTCCCCCCGTTGCTGCCCCCGGCTTTCTCGATGGGCGCAACGCCTCCTCGTCGCAGGCCTCGCGGACCTGCGCCGACTGGCTGGGCTGAGCCTGTTCGCCGATGTGCCGCGTTCCCCGGACGCCAGCTCCGAGTGCGCCTGATAGACTAGGGCGACCGCCCCGCACGCATGGAGCCCGGGGCCGTACCGATCCCGGCATGGAGCATCTCCCTTGGCCCGCTTGCTTTCCGACCTGATCGCCGTCTCGCGCAGGGAGACGGCTCCCCTGATTCGCCTGACCCTGCCCATCTGCGGCGCCCAGCTGGCCCAGGCGGGCATGAGCACCGTCGACGTCATGATGACCGGCCGGCTGAGCGCCACCGACCTGGCCGCGGTGTCGGTGGGCTCGAGCCTGTGGCTGCCGCTGATGCTGTTCATGACCGGCACCCTGATGGGGCTGACGCCGATCGTCGCCCACCTGCTGGGCGGCAATCGCCGGTCGTCGATCCGCCTCCAGGTGCACCAGGCGCTGTGGATCGGCCTGGCACTGGGACTGGTCGCCGCCCTGCTGCTGTGGACGGCGGTCATGCCGGTGTTCCGGCTGATGGACGTGCCCGCGGAGGTGGCCGCCCGCTCGGCCGGCTACCTGGCCGCGGTGGCCTTCGGGCTGCCCGGCGTGGGGATCTTCATGGCCCTGCGCGCCTTCTCGGACGGCATGAACCACACCCGGCCGGCGCTGTGGATCAGCCTGGTGGGCCTGGCCGTGAACATCCCCAGCAACTTCGTGCTCATCTACGGCGGCGAGGGGCTGGCCGGCCTGTTCGGCGGCTGGCTGCCCGCGCCGCTGTCGGCCCTGCCCGCGCTCGGCGCGGTGGGCTGCGGCATCGCCACGGCCCTGTCGATGTGGGTGATGTGCCTGACCATGATCGCCTACACCCGCCACAGCCGGGCCTACGGCGAGGTCACGCTGTGGTGCTCGCCCACGCCGCCGCGCTGGCGGGTCATCGGCGAGCTCCTCTACGTGGGCGTGCCGATCGGCGTGTCGATCTTCGTCGAGGTGACCCTGTTCACCCTGATCGCGCTGTTCATCGCCAGCCTCGGCGAGGTGACGGTGGCCGCCCACCAGGTGGCCCTGAACTACACCTCGCTGCTGTTCATGCTGCCGCTGTCGCTGGGCATGGCGCTGACGGTGCGGGTCGGCAACACCCTGGGCCAGGGACGCCCGGAGGCCGCCCGCTGGGTGGCCTGGAACGGCATCCTGGTGGCGGTGGCGGTGGCGCTGCTCAACAGCCTGCTGCTGTGGCTGACCGCCGAGCCGGTGATCGGGCTCTACACCCAGGACCCGGCGGTGACCCGGCTGACGCTCTCGCTGGTCGGCCTGGCCATGCTCTACCAGGTCTCGGACTCCCTGCAGGTGAACCTGGCCGGCGCCCTGCGCGGCTACAAGGACACCCGGATCATCATGCTGATCACCCTGGTCGCCTACTGGCTGGTGGGGCTGGGCGGCGGCCACTGGCTGGGCGATCATGGCCTCTTCGGCCGGGTCGCGCCGCTGGGCGTGCACGGCTACTGGATCGGCCTGGTGGCCGGACTGACGGTCGCGGCGATCCTGCTGGGCGAACGCTTGAGACGACGGAGCAAGGCGATAGCGCATGGCGAGATGGAGATTCCGCAGACCCCGGACTGAGGGCCGCCGCCGGTGGTGCCTGGCCCTGGTGGCGGGGCTGCTGGCCGGCTGCGGCGAGGGGCCGGCCGACCGCCTGCTGACCGGCTACCAGGGCGAGCTGGCGGAGCGCCTCGCGCTGCCGCCGCCGGCCCCCGAGGCCCCGGCCAACATCGGCGCCTTCCCCGAGCGGGCGCAGCGCCTGTTCGAGATCCCCGAGACCCGGGAGGGGCTGCTCGATGTCTTCGCCCTGCGCGGCTGCCACATCGCCAACCTGGTCGCCGGGCGCAACAACCAGCTGGGCCGGGTCGCCGCGCCCAGCCAGCGCTGGCTCTACGAGCTGCGCCTGTGGCGACGCCTGAGCGGCTGCTGGAACCGCGAGGTGCCGGACACCCTCGGCGAGGGCGACCGACAGCGGCTGGCCCGGCTGACCCGGCGCAAGACCGACCAGCTGCCGCGGGCGAGCTGGAACGCCCTGTTCGCCTCCAGCGAATGGACGGGCAGCTTCTCCCGGGCCAGCGCGCCGCTGCCGCCCGACGAGCTCGACGCCGTGGACGCCCAGCTGCCCGCCCTGGCCTATCTGCGCGAGGCCACCCTCCACCAGTTCGACCGGCGCTGGTCGCCGGACTCGGCCACCCTGGAGGGCCACCTCAAGCGGCTGCGCGACCGGCCGCTGACCGCCGAGCTGCTGCGCGCGCTGATGCTCGCCGAGCGCCGCCTGACGGAGGCCTCGGCGCTGCTCGAGACGGCCCTGGCGGAGTCGCGCTGTCCCGCCGATGGCGCCGCGCTGGATCAGGGCCCCCAGGCCCGGCGCCTGGCGGCCTGGCTGCCGCGCCTGCAGGCCGCATCGCGGCGCTGGCTGGCCGCGGTGGGGGCGCTGCTCGATGCCCAGGCGGTGGCGCCGCGCCCCGCCGTCGCGGCCTATCGCCGCCGCTGGCTGTCGCTGACCCGAGCCGAGGCTCCCTGGCCGGCGCTGGCGGCGGCCCGCACGCGGCATCGCGCCCTGGCGACGTCGCTGCGGCGGCACTGTCGATGACGCCTGGCGGCGAGAAAAAATCACGTGCCCGCAAGGCGTTATCGGGCCCAATCCGGTGGCGGGCGCGGTGGCGGGCCGCCCCGCGGCCGCGCCAGGAGGGCGACAGGCCTTAACCTCGGTCACCACTCTGTGCTATTGATGGGATGACAGTGACGTTGTGCGCTGCCGACCGGCCCGAGCGGGCCGATGCCGTGACCCCGCAGCTGCTGGAGGGACGACTTCATGGGTATCCCGCTGTCACCTCGCCCCGCCCGGGTCATCGACCTGGAAACCCGGCGCCGACGCCAACAGGCCCGTCGTCGGCTGGTGCGTCTGGCCCCGGAACTCGATGGCCTGGAAATGGTGTACCACCTGCCCCAGGAGGACGATGCCTACTTCGGCATGCCGCTGCTGGCCTGGGGGCTTCGGGAAGACGGCGAGGTCGTCGGCCTGGTGCCCTGGATGGAGCGCCTGACGCCCTGCCATCTGCTCGACGATCCCGAGCACGGCCACTTCGTGGGCTATCGCGACCCGGAGACCGAGGAGCTCTTCGAGGCGCCGCCGGACCACAAGGTCGTGGAGCTGCACCAGGCCGCCGCCTACTTCGAGTACGAGGAGACCCGTGAGCCGTCCCTGATCCAGCAGCTGCCGGAGACCCAGGGCACCCACGCGCTGTGCATGGACGACAGCGGCGACCCCTGGCAGCTCAAGCAGGTCTTCGGCTGGCGGCTCTACAGCGACGGCGGCATCGAGGCCCTGCTCGCCGACGAGCAGCGGGTCGACTCGACGCCGATCCTCCCCGGCGACGACTGCCTCTACCCCGGCCACAGCCGGCACCGGGTGGTCTACTTCTTCCAGCGCCAGATCGCCAACCGCATTCGCCGCGAGGACCCCGCCACCCTCGAGGCCCTGGCCCTGATGGTGATGCCGCCCGACACGGAGAGTTGAAGGCCGCGCCTGGCCCGCCCTCAGCCCAGCCGGATAAAGTACAGGTAGCGGTCGTCCTCTTCCCGCTGCGCCACCAGCTCGTGGCCGAGGAAGCCGCAGAACTTGGGCACGTCGCGGGTGGTCGCCGGATCACTGGCGACCACCTTGAGGACCTGCCCCGGCTGCATGTCGCGCACCTTGTTGTGCATCAGCATGATCGGTTCGGGACAGTAGAGTCCGGTGGTGTCCAGCTCGGCATCACAGGCTGGCAGGGAATCCGTGGCATCGACCATGGTGTGACCTCGCCTCTCAAACAGGATCGGAAGTGGAGAGTGATGGAATGATCAAGATCATTATCGAGCGTCGTATCATGCCCGGACTGGAGGCAGAATACGAGCAGGCCGCCCGCGAGGCCATGCGCCAGGTGCTGGGCGCCCCCGGCTTCGGGGGCGGCGAGAGCCTCGTCGAGATGGGCCATGAGGACCGCCGCCTGATGATCACCACCTGGCGCGACCTGCGCGCCTGGAAGGAGTGGCGCGACAGCGAACAGCGCCAACGCACCATGCAGAACATCTATCCGTTGCTCACCGAGGAAGAGCGGATCCGCATCTACCAGATCGACTACTAGGCCGTCTCGGCGACCGGCTTACTGCTGAGACCTCCCCCTAGGCGACCAGCCGGACATGGACCGTCACCTCTTCCCGGTCGTGGTAGAGGTGGCGACAGCCGATGCGGGCGACCACGCCGGCCTCCGCCAGAGCCGCCTCCAGTCGCGCTAGGCCCTGCGACACGGCCTCCCAGCGCCGCTTCATCGGCAGCTTCAGGTTGAACACCGCCTCCCGGCACCAGCGCCGGACCAGCCAGCGCTCGACCATGTCGATCACCCGTGCCGGCTTGTCGACGATATCGCAGACCAGCCAGTCCAGGCGCGCCGGCGGCGTCCATACGAAGCCGTCTTCCGCGAGATGCTCGACCAGGCCGGTGGCCATCAGCCGGCGGTCCATGGGGCCGTTGTCGATGGCGAACACCTGCATGCCGCGCTGCACCAGTTGCCAGGTCCAGCCACCGGGCGCCGCCCCCAGGTCCGCCGCCTGCATGCCCTCCGCCAGGCGAGTCTCCCACTCGTCCCGGGGCACGAACTCGTGCCAGGCCTCCTCGAGCTTGAGGGTCGAGCGGCTCGGGGCGTCGTGGGGAAAGCGCAGGCGGCGGATACCGCCGGGCTGATCGCTGCGGTTGCCGGGAAAGCTCATCCCCAGCTGCACCCGGTCGCCGTCGGTCCACAGCAGGTGCAGCCGACGGCCACCGGCCTTGCGGCGCAGCGCCCCGCGCTTCTTCAGGCCGGCCTCCAGGGGGCGCCGCAGCGCCTTGATCAACCCGGCCAGGGCCTTGGCCTCGTTGGTGTCCGGCGTTTCCTGCCAGACGGCCTCGAAGCTCCAGCCGCTGTCCGCCACCTGGTCGATGATGGCCGACAGCCGGTCGTCCCGATCGAGGGCCAGGGGCGGCAGCGCCACCAGGCTCTGGCGCGCGAAGACCAGCGAGGCCAGGGGCAGCGCGCGGTGCAGGCCGTTGGCGGGTTGCGACTCGGTCAGCACGAAGCGCACGAAGCCGCCGCCGCGCTCGAAGCGGGGCGCGCCGGACTCGCCGGCGAGGGCGGCCTTCTCGAGGAGTTCCGCGGCCAGGTCGGGCTCGAAGCCCGGCCGGCAATACAGCAGCAGTTCGTGGGGCACGGTCATGAGCTCTCCTCGTCACGGCGCTTGCCGCGTCCGGCGGCGCGCCACAGGTCCTCGATATCCTGCAACTGCACGCTGAGCGCATCGGTGGAGAGCAGGATCTCCCAGAAGGAATAGATCAGCGACACCGACAGGCACACCAGGCTGATGCCGAATAGCCACACGCCGGGCAGGGTCCACTCCAGGAAGAGCGCGAACATCGACAGGGTGCACAGCAGGAAGCTCAGCACGCCGGCCAGCTGCATGCGCTTGGTCAACGAGATGCGCTTGCGCAGCAGCAGGATCTGGCGCGCCGCCGCTTCCTGCCCCTGGTCGCGCACCTCGTCGGCCAGCTTGCGGGTCAGCTGGGCCAGCACCAGGAAGCGGTTCGTGTAGGCGAGCAGCAGCAGGGAAATCGCGGGAAACAGCAGGGCGGGCGTCGTCAGGGTCACGGCGCGAGCTCCTCGGTGATCGGAGGCGCCAATGGTAGCAGGCCGCCCGCCGCCGAGCGACGGGCGGCCCGACTCAGGCCTCGGCCGCCGGCTTCCGCGAGGGCGCCAGCAGCTCCTGTTCGCGGGCCATGGCGATGGCCGCCTGCGGGCCCGTCCACAGCGAGGGCAGCAGCACCAGCGAGACCGGGATGGCGGTGATCACGATGAACTGCTGCAGGGCACTGATCTGCCCGGCGCCCATGTACAGCAGCACCGCCGCCATCAGTGCCATGGCGATGCCCCAGAAGGCGCGCACCAGCACATTGGGCGCGTCATGCCCGGCGCCGACCACCGAGATCGCATAGCTCATGGAATCGCCGGTGGTGGCGACGAAGATGGTGGTCAGCACCAGGATGGCCAGGGCCATCACCGGCCCACCGGGCAGCGCCTGGGCCACGGTCAGGGTGGCCACGTCGAACTGGAAGTCCTGCAGCGCGGCGGACAGGTCGATGGCACCGCTCAGCTGGTAGTGGATGCCCGACCCGCCGAGCAGGGTGAACCAGACGGTGGTGGCGATCGGCGCCATCACGGCCACCGCCAGGATCATCTGGCGGATGGTGCGCCCGCGGGAGATGCGCGCCACGAAGATCGCCATCAGCGGACCGTAGCCGATGAACCAGGCGAAGAAGAACACCGTCCACCACTGCATCCACCAGTCCGGCGCGGTCTGAGAGGTCATGGTGGCCATGGTGAAGAAGGAGGTCAGGTACTCGCCGAAGCCCTGGGTGAAGGCATTGGTCAGGAACTGGGTGGGCCCGAAGAGGAAGATCACCGCGGCGATGGCCAGGGCCAGGAGCACGTTGAAGCGGCTGAGCACCTGGATGCCGCGATGGATGCCGGTCATGGCCGAGGACACGTAGACGACGCCCAGCGCCACCAGGATGGCCAGCTGGGTGCCGTAGCCTTCGGGCAGGCCGAACAGTTCGTGCAGGCCGAAGCTGACCTGGGTGGCCAGGAAGCCGATCGGGCCCACGGTGCCGGCGACCACGGCGATCACGCACAGGGCGTCGACCACGCCGCCGAGCCAGCCCTGCATGCGGCGATCGCCGAGCACCGGCACCAGCAGGGTACGCGGCTGCAGCGGCAGGCCCCGCACATAGTGGGCATGGGCCAGCACCACCGCGGTCAGTGAGCCGAGCACCGCCCAGGCCAGAAAGCCCCAGTGCATGAACGACTGGGCCAGCGCGCCGGCGATGGCCTCCGCGGTGCCCGCCTCGGTGTCGAAGGCCGGCGGGGTGACCACGAAATGGTAGACCGGCTCGCCGGCGGCGAAGAACACGCCGCCCCCGGCCAGCAGGGTGCACATGATGATCGACAGCCACTTGAAGGTGCTCAGCTCGGGCCGGTCGAGATTCCCGACCCGAGCGCTGGCCACCGGCGAGAAGGCCAGCCCCATGGCCACCAGGAAGGTCAGCAGCAGCAACAGCTGGAAATAGCTGCCCAGCGTCTTGGCCGTCCACGCGAACCCGGCGGCGATGCCACCGGCCACCATGTCGATGTCGTACAGCGACAGCGCCAGGAAGCCGAGGATGAAGCCGATGCTCAGGCCGAGCACCAGGGGATCGCCCAGCCGTCCGGGCGCGGACGCGGCGGTGGTCGTCGTAGTGGCGTGTGGTTCGCTCATGCAATGCTGTCGGCCGGAGGCCGCACTCTCCTCTTCGGAAATGACAGGTGGGATGACACGCCTCGCCGGCGCAGCGGCGGGGTGAAGAAAAGCCCCGAGCTCCTTCGAGCACGGGGCTTCCACGGCAGGGGGGATCAAGAGATCGAAACAAAAAGGCCCCGAGCTCTCTCGAGCCCGGGGCCTTTTCCGAATAAGTGCCTGACGATGACCTACTCTCGCATGGGAACTCCCACACTACCATCGGCGCTGAGCGGTTTCACTGCTGAGTTCGGCAAGGGATCAGGTGGTTCCCGC
>NZ_JARWAK010000024.1:0-31749 GCF_031451675.1 Halomonas koreensis
CCGCGCCGCCCGCGGTGCGGCGCGGGCCTCGGCGGGCGGCGCCTGGGCCTCGCCGGCGGCCCGCTGGTCGGCCTCGGCCAGCGCCTCGGCGGCCACCGGGGCCTCGCTCTGGCGGGTCACCAGCACCACGTCCAGGCCGCTGCGCTCCGGGGGCGCCGGGGCGAACTGGCGGCTGGCCACCACGCCGATGATCGCCAGGTGCAGCAGCAGCGATACCGTCCAGGCCAGCCAGCGCCGATGGGGGCGCGTGACCGGCGCATAGCGAATCGGATCGTTGACGGGCGCGGCCATGCTGCCCTCCCGATTCAGCCCCGCCGGCGCGTCGCGAGGCGACGCTCGATGGCGTCCATCAGCTGGCCGGCGATGTCGGTGCCGCGCTGGTCGTCGATCTCGCGTACGCAGGTGGGGCTGGTGACGTTGATCTCGGTGATGTAGTCGCCGATGACATCCAGGCCGACGAACATCAGGCCCTTGTCGCGGATCGTCGGCTGGACCCGCTCGATCAGCCAGCGATCCCGGTCGGTGAGTTCGCGGCTGACGCCGCGGCCGCCGGCGGCCAGGTTGCCGCGGGTCTCGCCGGCCAGGGGCACCCGCGCCAGCCCGTAGGGCACCGGCTCGCCGTCGACCAGCAGGATGCGGGTATCGCCGTCCTTGATCTCGGGCAGGTAGCGCTGGGCCATGATCTGGCGGCGGCCGCGCTCGGTGAGCATCTCGATGACCGCGCCCAGGTTGCGGCCGTCGGGCCCCAGGTGGAAGACGCCGTTGCCGCCCATGCCGTCCAGGGGCTTGAGGATGACGTCGCCGTGCTCGGCATGGAAGGCGCGCAGCTCGGCCTCGTCGCAGGCCACCAGGGTCGGGGCGCAGCAATCGGGGAACTGCTGGGCGAACAGCTTCTCGTTGCACTCCAGCAGCGCCCGGGTCGGGTTGACCACCAGCACGCCCTCGCGTTCGGCGAAGCCCAGCAGGTGCACCGCGTCCAGGAAGCGCCCGTCCACCGGCGGATCCTTGCGCATCAGGATGACGTCGAGCTCGGCCAGCGGGCGGCTGGCGGGCGCGCCCAGGGCATACCAGCGCTCGGGATCGCGGAACACCTCGAGGTCGCGGAGCCGGGCGTGGGCGCGGCCGTCGCGCAGGAAGAGGTCCTCCTGCTCCATGTAGTGCAGGGCGGCGCCGCGGTCCTGGGCGGCCCATAGCATGGCCAGGCTGGTGTCCTTCTTGTAGCTGAGGTCGGCGATGGGATCCATCACCACGCCGACCTGGAGGGGGCGTTGGCTCATCGGTCTTCTCGTCGGCGCCGGGCCTTGGCCGGCGGGGAATGATGCCTGGCAGTATGCCGCAGGGCCGCGATGGACTCCAAGGCGCTCACCTGCGGACATCGCCATGGCGCGATGCACCGGCGACAGGGCGGAGCGGGCGGCCTACGCCATGGGTGAGGAGCAGGGCTCCGAACGGGCTGGCCAGGGAAGGCCAGCCCAGGCCCTGCAAGCGCCCGTTGACGGTCCGAGCTCAGTCCTGGCCGCCGCCGGGCGCGAGGCGGATGCCGCCGCGCTCGATGACGATCCGGCGCTGCTTGTAGAGCCGGCCGATGGCCTGCTTGAAGGCGTTCTTGCTGACGCCCAGGCGGGCCTTGATCTCGGCGGCCGGGCTGGCGTCGGCCAGCGGCAGGTAGCCGCCGCTGGCGCGCAGCGCCTTGAGCACCGTCTCGCCCACCACGTCGAGCCGCGCCGCCCCCGGCGGCAACAGCGACAGGTCCAGCCGGCCGTCGTCGCGGACCCGCTTCACGTGCCCTTCCAGGCGCTGGCCGCGGCGCAGCGGCCGGGTCACGTCGTCATGGTAGAGCAGGCCCCAGCAGCGGCCATCCACCACCGCCTTGTAGCCCAGATCGGTCTGGTCGGCGATCACCAGCGCCACGGCATCGCCGGGGGCGAGCCCCTCGGCATGGTCGGACAGGTAGCGATCGAGGCGCTGGCTGGCGAAGGGGCGGCCGCGGTCGTCCTCGCGGATCATCACCAGCACCCGCTTGCCCACGCTGGGCCGGAAGCGCTGCTCGCCGAAGGGCAGCAGCAGGTCCCGGGCATGGCCCCAGTCGAGGAAGGCGCCGGTCTCGTTGACCGTCACCACCGGCAGGTAGGCGACCTCGCCGATGCTGGCCCGCGGCTCGCGGGCGCGGCGCATGGGTTCGCGGCGGGAGTGGGCCGCCCGGGGGGCGGAACGGCGGGCGTCGGACATGATCGAGCTTCCACGGCGGGTGTACCGCCATTATGGGCGCCGCCCCGAGGCGAGGAAAGCCGTCGGCGGCGCCGTTCACAGGTCGCCGAAGCGGTCCTGCAGCAGGCTCAGGGCCACCACCGGGGCGGTCTCGGTGCGCAGGATACGCGGGCCGAGGGTCAGGGCGGCGAAGCCGGCGGCGCCGGCGGCCTCGACCTCGGCGTCGGCGAGGCCGCCCTCGGGGCCGATCAGCAGCGCCGCATCGGCGGGCGCCTCAGCGCGCTCCAGTGCCCCCGGGGTGCCGGGATGCAGCACCAGGCACAGCGCCTCGTCGCGCCCGGCCAGCCACTCGGCCAACGCCACCGGCGGATGCACCGGCGGCAGGGTGGCGCGGCCGCACTGCTCGCAGGCGCTGGCGGCCACCGCCTGCCAGTGGGCGAGCTTCCTGGCCTGGCGCTCGCCCTTGAGGCGCACGTCGCCGTGCTCGGTGTAGAGGGGCGTGATCTCGGCGACGCCCAGCTCCACCGCCTTCTGGATGGCGTAGTCCATGCGTTCCCCCTTGGAGATCGCCTGGCCCAGGTGCACCGCCAGCGGCGACTCGCCGCGCCCCTCGCGGAGCGCCTCGACGCGGGCCACCACCCGCTTGCGGCCGGCCTCGACCAGCACCGCCTCGGCCTCGACGCCCTCGCCGTCGAAGATCACCAGGGGCGCGCCTTCGCCCAGGCGCAGCACCCGCACCAGGTGTCGGGCGGCGCCCTCGGGCAGCACGACGTCGCCGCCGGCGGCCAGCGCGGCGGCGACATGGATACGCGGAGCCTTCATGGTGCCCTTACTGGGTGGCCTGCTCGCCCTGCTGCTGCGCCTCGCGCTGCTTCTTCTGGGCGTAGATCGCCTCGAAGTTCACCGGCGAAAGCATCAGCGGCGGGAAGCCGCCCCGGTTGACCAGGTTGTCGATGCATTCCCGGGCATAGGGGAACAGCATGTTGGGGCAGAAGGCGCCCAGGGTGTGGTCGAGCTGGTCGCCCTGGAGGCCGGCGATGCGGAACAGGCCGGCCTGCTCGATCTCGGCCAGGAAGGAGGTCGTGCCTTCCTCGCTGTGGGTCACCTGGGCGGTGACCTTGATCACCACCTCGAAGAGGTCGTCGCCGACCTGCTGGTGGGTGGTGTTGAGGTCCAGGCCGACCTTGGGCTTGAACGGCTGCTGGAACACCGCCGGCGAGTTCGGCGCCTCGAAGGAGATGTCCTTGACGTAGATGCGCTGCAGGGCGAACTGCACCTGGGGCTTGTCCTGCTGGCCGGTCGCCTGGCCGTTGGCGCCGCCGCTCGGGTTGTTGTCTTCCGCCATGGAAGGGAATCCTCTGGTGGTTGGATGAGAAGGGGCGCGGGTCACTTCTTGACCAGCGGCAGGCCGTCCGCCTGCCACTGGGTCATGCCGCCCTTGAGCTTGAAGGCGCGCTCGAAGCCGGCCTTGGTGAGCTTGGCCAGGGCCGCGCCGGAGCTCTGGCCGTGCTTGCAGACCACGATGATCGGCTGGCTCTTGAACTTCTCGAGCTCGCCCATGCGCTCGTCGAGGCGGCTCTGGGGAATGTTGCGGGCGCCGGCGATATGGCCCGCCTTGAAGTCGTTCTTGTCGCGAATGTCGAGCACCACGGCGTCCTCGCGATTGACCAGCTGGGTGGCCTCGCCGGCGGTCACGCCGCTGGCGCTGCTGTTGCGGATCTCGTAGGCGATCCAGGCAACCAGTACCAGCAGGAAGGCGCCCACCAGCAGCGGATGGTTCTGCACGAATTCGAACAGCTGATCGATCATGGCTCGGAATGACTCTTTTTCGGGTGCACGGTGAACGTCGCCGGCCCGGGCCGGCGGCGCCCCAGTATACATGATGCCGCGGCACCGCCGAGGGCGGCGCGATATGACGCCCGACGCGACCGTGCGATATGATGCCGCATGCAGATGCAAGTCGCGACCCCGCCGATGGCCCGGACGCGCCGTGGCGGCATCGCCCCCCAACGACGAGGCTTCGACCCATGACCGACTCTTCGACCCCGACGCCCCGCCCGGTGGCGCTGATCATCCTCGACGGCTATGGCCACAACCCGGATCCCGCCGACAATGCCATCCAGGCGGCGCGGACCCCGGTGATGGATCGCCTCTGGGAGACCCGCCCCCACGCCCTGGTGCATACCGACGGTCGTTACGTGGGGCTGCCGGACGGCCAGATGGGCAACTCGGAGGTCGGCCACATGAACCTGGGCGCCGGCCGCGTCGTCTACCAGGACTTCACCCGCATCACCAAGGCCGTCGAGGACGGCGAGCTGGCGCGCAACGCCACCCTCACCGCGCCCCTGGACGCCGCCGCCGGGGCCGGCCGCGCCGTGCACCTGCTGGGGCTGCTGTCGCCGGGCGGCGTGCACAGCCACGAGGACCACCTGCTGGCCATGGCCGAGCTGGCGGCCAGCCGGGGCGCGACGCGCATCTACGTGCACGCCTTCCTCGACGGCCGCGACACCCCCCCGCAGAGCGCCCGCGCCTCCCTCGAGCGCACCAATGCCCGGCTCGCCGAGCTGGTGGGCGCCGAGAACGGCTACGTGGCCTCGCTGATCGGCCGCTACTACGCCATGGATCGCGACAACCGCTGGGACCGCGTCGAGCAGGCCTACCGCCTGATCGTCGAGGGCGTCGCCGAGCACAGCGCCCGCAGCGCCGAGGCCGGCCTGGACGCCGCCTACGCCCGGGGCGAGACCGACGAGTTCGTCGCCGCCACCGCCGTGCTCGACGACCAGGGGCCAGTGCGCATGGCGGACGGCGATGCCGCCATCTTCCTGAACTTCCGCGCCGACCGCGCCCGGGAGCTGACCCGGGCCTTCGCCGAGGACGACTTCGCCGGCTTCGCGCGCAGGGTGCGGCCGGCGCTGGCCGGCGACGGCCTGGTCACCATGACCCAGTACGCCGCCGACATCCCGGCGCCGGCCGCCTTCCCGCCGGCCGAGCTGCCCAACACCCTGGGCGAGGTGATGGAAAGTCGCGGCCTGACCCAGCTGCGCATCGCCGAGACCGAGAAGTACGCCCACGTGACCTTCTTCTTCTCCGGCGGCCGCGAGGCCGAGTACCGGGGTGAGACCCGGGTGCTGGTGCCCTCGCCCCAGGACGTCAGGACCTACGACGAGAAGCCGGAGATGAGCGCCGTGGAGGTCACCGACCGCCTGGTGGACGCCATCGCCTCCGGCGAGCACGACCTGATCGTCTGCAACTACGCCAACGGCGACATGGTCGGCCATACCGGCGACTTCGACGCCGCGGTGCGGGCCATCGAGACCGTCGACGCCTGCGTGGGCCGCGTGGTCGAGGCCATCGAGGGGGCCGGCGGCGCCTGCCTGATCACCGCCGACCACGGCAATGCCGAGCAGATGATCCATCCCGACACCGGCGCCGCCCAGACCGCCCACACCACCTTCGACGTGCCGCTGATCTACGTCGGCGAGCGCCCCTGGCGCCTGGCCCCGGACGGCCGGCTGTGCGACATCGCCCCGACCCTGCTGACGCTGATGGATCAGCCGGTGCCCGAGGAGATGACCGGCCGGGTGCTGATCGAGGCGTGAGCCGCCGTCCGCGCCTCGCCCGGTGGGCGGTGCCGCTGCTGGGCCTCGCCCTGGCCGGCGGCGCCGCCGCGGCGGACGACGCGCGCCAGGCCCGGGCCCGGCTGGACGCCATCGGCGAGCGCATCGAGGCGGTGACCGCGGACCTCGCCGCCACCCGCGACGCCCGGGACGAGGCCGGCGAGGCCCTGCGCGAGATCGAGACCGCCCTGGCCGAGACCCACGCCCGCCTGGACGCCATCCAGGCGCAGCGCCGGACCCTGCGCCGCGAGATCGCCGCGCTGGAGGAGCGGCGGGCGACCCTGGAGGCCGAACGCCGCGACCAGCGCGCCGCCCTCGCGGAGCAGCTCGCGGCCCTCTACCGGCTGGGCCTGACGCCGCAGCTCAAGCTGCTGCTCAACCAGGACGACCCCGCCCGCCTGGATCGCCTGCAGACCTATCTCAACCGCCTGGCCGAGGCGCGCCATGCCCGGCTCGACGCACTGGCGCGGCTGGACGCCGAGCTGGCCGACAACCGCCGGGCGCTGGACCGCCGTGGCGAACGCCTGGCGACGCTGTCCGAGCGGCTCGAGCGGCGCAGCGCCGAGCTGGCCGACCGGGTGGCCCGGCGCGAGGCGCTGGTCGCCGAGCTGGAGGATCGCTACGCCAGCGAGCAGGCCCGCCTGGCGGACCTCGACCAGGATCGCGCCCACGCCGAGCGGGTGCTGCGCCAGGTGCAGTCGCGGCTGGCCCGGCTCCAGCGGCCGCCGCCCTCCACCGAGATCGAGGCCACCCGGGGCGAGCTGCCCTGGCCGGTGCAGGGCAAGGTGACCTCGGGGTTCGGCGGCGGCGACGGCGTGCACCGCAACGGCCTGGTGATCCGCGCCGCCGAGGGCCGCGAGGTGACGGCCGTCCACGCCGGCCGAGTGGTCTTCGCCGACTGGATGCGCGGCTTCGGCAACCTGCTGATCGTCGATCACGGCGACGGCGTGATGACGCTGCACGCCCACCTGCAGCGCTTCTCGGCGCGCGTCGGCCAGGCGGTCGCCCGGGGCGATCCCCTGGGCCGGGTCGGCGCCACCGGCGGCCAGCCCCGGCCGGGGCTCTACTTCGAGGTGCGCCGGGGTGGTGATCCCATCGATCCCCGCGGCTGGATCGCCCGCCGCTGAGGGCTCGCCGCAAGCGCCGCTATTCCATTAGCGACCGCGGCCACGCTATGCTGGGCGCTCACCTCCGTGACACCGTGAGAGCCCCATGCCCCTGAGCCCCGCCGGCCCGTTCGCCCTGCGGCGGCGCCTGATATCGGCGCTGCTGCCGGTCGCCCTGCTGACCCTTCCGCTGTCCGCCCCGGCCCAGCCCGAGCCGGCCCCGCCGGCCGACGCCCTGCCGGTGGCCGAGATCCAGGCCTTCGCCGAGGTGTTCGAGCGCATCAAGCGGGCCTATGTCGAGGAGGTCGACGACGCCACCCTGCTGCGCAATGCCATGCGCGGCATGCTCAGCGAGCTCGACCCCCACTCGACCTTCCTCGACGCCGAGGCCTATCGCAGCCTGCAGGAATCCACCCAGGGCGAGTTCGGCGGCGTGGGCATCGAGGTCGGCAAGCGCGACGGCCAGCTCACCGTGATCACCCCCATCGACGACACCCCGGCCTCCCGCGCCGGCCTGCAGGCTCGGGACGTGATCCTGCGCATCGACGACACCCCCACCGAGGGGCTGTCGCTGCAGGAGGCCGTGGACCTGATGCGCGGCGAGCCCGGCACCGAGATCGGCCTGACGCTGATGCGCCAGGGCGAGACCGCGCCCCGCCGCGTCACCATCGAGCGCGAGATCATCCGCACCCAGAGCGTCAAGCAGGAGATCCTGGCGCCGGGCTTCGGCTACCTGCGGGTCAGCCAGTTCCAGACCCGCACCGGCGAGCAGGTCGTCGAGGCCCTGGACGCGCTGCGCGGCGAGGACGGCCCCCTCAAGGGGCTGGTGCTGGACCTGCGCAACAACCCCGGCGGGGTGCTCCAGGCGGCGGTGGACGTGGCCGACGCCTTCCTCGACGACGGCCTGATCGTCTACACCGAGGGCCGGCTGGCGGACAGCGCGATGCGCTTCTCGGCCGGCGAGGCGACCGCCGCCCCCGAGGTGCCGCTGGTGGTGCTGATCAACGGCGGCAGCGCCTCGGCGGCGGAGATCGTCGCCGGCGCCCTGCAGGACCAGCGCCGCGGCGTGGTGATGGGCACCGAGAGCTTCGGCAAGGGCTCGGTCCAGCAGATCATGCCGCTGGGCGACGACGAGGCGCTGAAGCTGACCACCGCCCGCTACTTCACGCCCGGCGGGCGCTCCATCCAGGCTCAGGGCATCGCCCCGGACGTGGAGGTGGTGCGCGGCCGCCTCGAGATCGCCGAGGGCAACGGCCTGCGCGTGCGCGAGGCCGACCTGGAGGGCCACCTGGCGGGCGACGGCGAGGAGGAAGCGAGCGGCGAGACCAGCCCGCGGCTGCGCGACGACTACCAGCTCGGCGAGGCGCTGAACCTGCTCAAGGCGCTGGACGTGCTCGGCCGGCGGAACGCAGCCGAGACCCAAGACGAGGAAGAGGGCGACGCCGGCGGGGCCTGACCCGCCGGCGCCGGCTCAGCGGCAGGAGGCGGGCAGCCGCCCGCGCCGCCCCGCGGCCTGCTGCATCAGCAGCCGCTTGAGGGGCGACAGGCGGTCGACCCCGCGCATGCCCAGGTTGCGCGCCAGGGTGATGGCCGGGTGGCGGGTCCCGAACAGCAGCCGGAAGCCGTCCATCAGCTTGAGCATGGCGGCGTTGTCGCCGCGGCGGCGCCGCGCGTAGCGGGCCAGGCAGGCCTCGTCGCCCGGCGCGATCCCCCGCCGCCGAGCCGCCAGCAGCTCCTCGGCCAGCACCGCCGCGTCCATCAGCCCCAGGTTGACCCCCTGGCCGGCCAGGGGATGGATGCTGTGGGCGGCATCCCCCACCAGCGCCAGCCCCGGCAGCACGTAGCGCTCGGCGTGGCGCTGGGTCAGCGGCACCGCCTGGGCGCGATCGACCACCGTCACCGCCCCCAGGCGGCTCGCGAAGGCGGCCTCCAGGGCCTCGCCCAGGGCCTCGGCGGAAAGCGCGCAGAGCCGCTCGGCCTCCGCCGGGGGCGTCGACCAGACGATGGAGCAGTAGCGGGCGTCGCCGTCCACGGTCAGCGGCAGGAAGGCCAGCGGGCCGTCGGCCAGGAAGGCCTGGCGGGCCACCCCGCCGTGGGGACGCTCGGTGCGCACCGTGGTCACCACCGCCGCATGGCCGGTGTCGTGCGCCGAGACGCCGATGCCGGCCAGCTCGCGCAGTGGCGAGCGGGCGCCGTCGGCGGCCACCACCAGCGGCGCGGCCAGGCGCTCGCCATCCTCCAGCACCACCGCGCGGCCCGCCGCCGCGGCCTCCAGGCCGGCGACCCGGGCGCCGAAGCGCCGGCGCACCCCGGGCAGGGCGGCCAGCCGCGCCTCCAGGGCGGCCACCACCACGTCGTTCTCGACGATGTGCCCCAGCACCGGCAGCCCCGCCTCCTCGGCGGAGAAGCGCACCTCGCCGGTGCCCTCGGCGTCCCACACCGCCATGCCCCGATAGGGGGTGACCCGGCGCGCCTGCATGTCGGGCCAGGCCCCGATGCCGTCGAGCAGCCGCCGCGACACCGGCGTCAGGGCGCTGACCCGCGGCGCGGGCCGGCCGCGCCCGGCGGCCTCGTCGTCCAGCGGCGCCGGCCGGGCATCCACCAGGGTCACCGCCATGCCGGCCTCGCCCAGCAGGCAGGCCAGGGTGGCCCCGACCATGCCGCCGCCGACGATGATCGCCTCGCCGCCGTCCGTGGTCGCCTCGTGCATGTCGCGCTCCTCCTCGTGTCGGTTCATCGCTGGACTCCCATGGCACGCCGCGCCAGGGTCCGGCGCAGCGGCCCCAGCAGGTTGAGCCCCACCAGCCCCGCCGCCCGGGCATGGGACAGCAGGGCGCTGTCCAGGCCGAACAGCCGCACCAGGCCGTCGCTGAAGCGGATGACGTCGTGGCGATCGCCGCCGCGCCGGGCCTCGAAGTCGGCCAGGACGGCGGCGCTGCCGGGCGCATCGCCCCGCTCGAGCCCGGCCTCCAGGGCGCCGACCAGGTCCATCACCCCGCGCAGCGCCAGGTTGAAGCCCTGGCCGGCCACCGGGTGCAGCGCATGGGCGGCATTGCCCATCACCGCCAGGCCCGGCCGGGTGGTCTCCTTGGCGGTGACCAGCGACAGCGGATAGGCATGGCGCCGCCCCACCCGCCGGAAACGGCCGGCGCGGTCGCCGAAGGCCGCCTGCAGCCGGGCCAGGAAGTCGCCGTCGGAGAGCGCCAGCCGCGGCGCCTCGTGACCCGCCTCGTGGGTCCAGACCAGCTCCATGGCCTGCCCCTTGAGGGGCAGCAGGGCGATGGGGCCGTCGGCGGTGAAGCGCTCGTAGGCCCAGCCGCGGTGGGGCCGGTCCATCTCGACGCTGGCGATCAGGGCGACCTGGTCGTAGGGCCGCGCCTCGCTCTCGATGCCCAGGCGCTCCTTGAGCCCGGAGCGCCCGCCGTCGGCCAGCACCGTCAGCCCCGCCTCGAGCCGGGCGCCGTCGGACAGGGTCAGGCGGTGGCCGCCGGCCGCCGGCTGGATGGTCTCCACCCGCGCCGGGCAGTGCCACTCCAGGGGCAGCTCGGCGAGGCGCCGGTGCAGCACGCGCCCCATCCAGGCATTGGGGATCACCTGGCCCAGCGCTTCGCTGCCCAGTTCCTCCGCCCGCAGCCGGGTGGCCCCCAGCCGTCCCCGTTCGCTGACGTGGATACGCCGGATGGGGGCGGCCTGCTCGGCCAGGGCCTCCCACAGCCCCAGGCCGCGGAAGTGGCCCACCGAGCCCGCGGCGATGGCGCTGGCCCGGGCGTCGAAGCTCGGCTGCCAGGGGGCGTCCAGGTCCGACGGCAGGGGGGCGGCCTCGATAACCGCCACGCTGAGCCCCCGCTCGCGGATCAGCGGCGCCAGGGCGCAGCCCAGGCTGGCCCCGACCAGGCCGCCGCCGATGATGGCGATATCCACGCGCGGCGGGGTCGCCCCCTCGGGCGTCTCGCTCATGGCAGGCTCCTCTCATTCATAACGTAAATTACGTAACATGACTCTCGACGGGATGGCCGGCGATCATTCCTTGACCATCAGGGCCTCGATATCGGCCACCCGCTTGGGCACGTCGGCGCTGAGCACCTCGTGCCCCTGCGGCGTCACCGACACGTCGTCCTCGATCCGTATCCCCAGGCCCCGATAGGCCGCGGGCAGGTCCGCCTCGTCGGGCACATAGAGCCCCGGCTCGACGGTCAGCACCATGCCCGGGCGCAGGGGGCGCGGCTGTCCCGCCCGCCGATAGCCGCCGACATCGTGCACGTCGAGGCCCAGCCAGTGGGAGGTGGCGTGGGGATAGAAGCGCCGGCAGGCGCCGGCCTCCAGGCAGGCGTCGAGCTCGCCGGCCAGCAGCCCCAGCTCGATCAGGCCGGCGGTGAGCTCCCGCACCGCCAGGCGATGCAGGTCCTCCAGGGTGGCGCCGGGGCGCACCGCCTCGATGACCCGCGCCTGGGCGCGCAGCACCACCTCGTAGAGGGCCCGCTGCGGGGGCGAGAAGCGGCCGCCGACCGGAAAGGTGCGGGAGACGTCGCCGGCGTAGAGGTCGAACTCGGCGCCGGCGTCGATCAGCACCAGGTCGCCGTCGGCCAGGACGGCGGCATTGTCGATGTAGTGCAGCACACGGGCGTTGGCCCCGCCAGCGACGATGCTGGCGTAGGCCGGGCCGCTGGCGCCCTGCCAGCGGAACTCGTGCTCCAGTTCCGCCTGGAGCTGGTACTCGGCCCGGCCGGGGCGCGCCGCCGCCATGGCCCGTCGGTGAGCCCGGGCGGAGATGGCGCCGGCATGGCGCAGCAGCGCCAGCTCGGCCTCGCTCTTGATCAGCCGCTGCTCGTGGATGGCTCCCGAGATATCGGCGAAGGACAGCGGCGCCCGGGCGTCCCGACGCCCGCCGGCCACCAGGTCGGCACGGATGCGCTCGGCCAGGCGCAGGGCGCCGGCGTCGTCCAGCGGCAGGTGGAGGCTGTCCCGGCCGTCGAGCAGCTCGGCCAGCCGCGTGTCGCGCTCGGCGTTGGGAAAGGCCTGATCGCCGCCATGCTCGCGCAGGGCGCCGTCGGTGCCCAGCCGGCGGCCGGTCCAGGTCTCCATCTCGGGATCCCGATCCTGGCAGAACAGCACGCACTCCCCGGCCTCGCGTCCGGGGAGCAGCAGCAACAGCGCATCGGGCTCGGGGAAGCCGGTCAGGTAGTGAAAGTCGCTGTCCTGGCGAAACGGATGCTCGCTGTCCCGGGAGCGGGTGACCAGCGAGGCCCCCGGGAGCAGCACGGCCGCGTCCGGGGGCAGGCCGGCCATCAGCCGGGCGCGGCGCTCGCGGTACTCGGCATTGGCGATAGGGGCGGGGCGGGGCAGGGTCTCGATCGGCATGGCGCCTCCTGGCGGTCGCGCCGCGGGCCGAACCCGCGGCGCGAGGCGCCTCAGTGCTTGGGCTGAGACTCGGGATCCTCGACCTGCTCCACCTGGGGCTGGCTCGGGTGCTGCTCGGTGTAGAGCAGCATGGCGGCCATCCGGGCGTGTTCGGTCAGGGCGAAGAGGTCGTTCTCGTTCTCGGGGCTGTCGTCGAGGTCGGTCTCGATGGCGGCGAGGCCCGCGAGGTCGTCGATGGCCTCGCGCAGCGCCTCGGACCAGGCCTTGCGGGGCGCATCGCCGGCTTCCTCGACGACCTCCATGAAGCCCAGGGTCCAGTCCTTGAGCCCCTGAGCCCGCTCGGCGAGCGAGAACAGGTCGTCGGGCAGCAGCGGCTCGTAGCTCATCTCGCTGGCCGACAGAGCCTCCAGGGTCTGGCGGCGCCAGCCCAGCAGCCGCTCGGCGGCGGGCTCGTCACGCGGCTGCTCCACGCCGAGGCCGAGGCAGACCATCTCCAGCCAGGCCTCGGCGCTGAGGTCGTGCAGGGCCAGGGCGGCGCACAGGCGCCCGTCGAGGAAGGCCGGCGACTGCATGCTGCCATGCAGCAGGAAGGTGTCGGCGATGTCGGCGAAATCCTGGCGTTCGTTGATCAGTGACATGGGACCATCCGGTGCGGGAGCCGTTTGCGCGCGTTGACCGCCCGCAAACGGCTCTCTTATAGTGGCTTGACGTACGTTTCCCCCACGATGTTAACGCATCGGGCCCCCATGGCGCGCACCCCTCTCCGCCCGGGCCCGGCCGGAGTACTCCATGACCGACGCCTCGCGGCCCACCACCGAGATCACCCTGCTGGAGCGCCAGTACGTCATCGCCTGCCCGCCGGAGGAGCAGGCCGCGCTGGAGCGTGCCGCCCGCTACCTGGATCGGGCCATGCAGGGCATCCATGCCCAGGGCAAGGTGGTCGACCGGGAGAAGATCGCCATCATGGCGGCCCTGAACATCGCCCACGAACTGCTCGAGACCCAGGACGAGCGCCGCGCCGGCGAGCGCAGCCTCGGCGAGCTGAGCGCGCGCCTCGAGCGCGCCCTGGCCGACGCCCCGTCACGCTGAGGATTCTTCGCTTTGGCCGAGGGCTCGGCTCTGCTAGGATGAGGACGTTCCCTGGGGTGTTCGCCAGTCGTTATCGTCCCTCGAGCCTATGCGCAGTACCCAGGGGGCCAACAGCTAGCCGGACCCGTGTGCATGTCCGCGCGACGGAAAGCCTGACGGTTCGGCTGCGGCCACCCACCTTGAACCACAGGGTTCAAGGGCCAGAACGACAGCGGCACTCTGGGGAACTCCATCCGACATGACCCACATGCAGGATACCGCCGCCCGAGACGACGCCCGACGCGCCCTGCGTCGCGACCTGCGACGTCGTCGCCGACAGCTGAGCGCCCGCCAGCAGCGCGAGGCCGCACGGCGCCTGGGCCGCCACCTGAGACGGCTGCCCGAGGTCCAGCGGGCCAGGCATGTGGCCCTCTACCTGCCCAACGACGGCGAGATCGACCCGACCCCGCTGATTCCCTGGCTGCGCGCCCGCGGCGCCCGCGTCTACCTGCCGGTGTTGCGACCGCTGTCCCGCAACGCCCTGTGGTTCGTCCGCTACCATCGCGACACCCCCATGACGACCAACCGCTTCGGCATCCCCGAGCCCTGCACCCGCCACGGCGCCCATCGCGCCCGGCGCCGGCCGGCCTGGTCCCTGGACCTGATCCTGATGCCGCTGGTGGGCTTCGACGACGCCGGCCAGCGCATCGGCATGGGCGGCGGCTTCTACGACCGCACCCTGGCCTTCACCCGCGGCGCCGGCCCGCGCCCCCGGCTGGTCGGCCTGGCCCACGACGTCCAGCGCGTCGAGCGCCTGCCGGTGGCGCCCTGGGACGTGCCGCTGGACGCCATCGCCAGCGACCGGGGCGTCTTGCGGCCCTGACCCGACGGGAAGCGCCCCGCCGCCCCATGCATGCCCGACATGAAAAAGCGGCCGATGCCGGGGGCATCGACCGCTTTTCCGGGGATCCGTCGCGGGAGCGGGATCAGCTCCCCGCCAGCGCCTGGGCATAGCCGGTGGCGACGACCCCGAGACCGAAGATCAGCACCAGTGTCATGACCAGGTCGGGCTTGCGCTTCATGTCGTCGACTCCCTTCGATAACCTTGGTGACGCGCCCGGGGGCTCCGGGGCAAGAACGAACGCCTGTATGTCTCGACTATACGGGGTCGCCGGCGACGCAAAATGCCCATTTGGGCGCATGAACGCTGTTTCTTAGCCGCTTACGGCTCGGGCCAGGCGAGCTGCGGCCGGCGGCCCCCAAGCGACGCCACAGCCTAGCGAAAGCCTCCGGGCATGACAAGGGAGGCGACGCCAGGCGCCGCCCGTGGCCTGAAGCGGCGCGCAAGCGAGCATTCACTCGCGCACCCCGGGAGATCAGGCCATGAAGAGCCGATAGGCGGGATTGTCCGACTCCTTCCAGTAGCGATAGCCGATATCATCGAAGTACTCCTCCACGTGGCTACGGTCGTCGCCCGGCACCTGCATGCCCACCAGCACCCGGCCATAGGCGGCACCGTGGTTGCGATAGTGGAACAGCGAGATGTTCCAGTCCTGGGGCAGGTGGGTGAGGAAGTTCATCAGCGCGCCGGGGCGCTCGGGGAACTCGAAGCGGTAGACCTCCTCGGCGAAGCGCTCCTGGGGCCTGCCGCCGCCCAGGTGGCGGATATGCAGCTTGGCCAGCTCGTTGTCGGTGAGGTCCTCCACCGGATAGCCGGCGCCGCGCAGCTTGTCGATCACCGCCTGGCGGTCGTCGCCGCCGGGCTTGACCTGCACGCCGACGAAGATGTGCGCCTGCCGGGGATCGGCGTAGCGATAGCCGAACTCGGTGACCATGCGCTTGCCGATGGTGCGGCAGAACTTCTTGAAGCTGCCCGGCTTCTCGGGGATGGTCACCGCCAGGATCGCCTCGCGCTGCTCGCCGAGCTCGGTGCGCTCGGCGATGTGCTGCAGCCGGTCGAAGTTGGTATTGGCCCCGGAGTTGATGCACACCAGGGTCTCGCCGCTGGCGCCGGTCTGCTGGATGTACTTCTTGAGGCCGGCCAGCGACAGGGCCCCGGAGGTCTCGGAGACCGCGCGGGTGTCCTCGAAGATGTCCTTGACCGCGGCGCACATCTCGTCGGTATTGACGGTGATGACGTCGTCCACCAGGCCCTGCATCACGGCGAAGGGGGCCTCGCCGATCTGCGAGACGGCCACGCCCTCGGCGAAGACCCCGACCTGCGCCAGGGTCACCCGCTCGCCGCCGTCCAGGGCGGCCTTGAGGCAGGCGCTGTCCTCGGACTCCACGCCGATGACCTTGATCTCGGGGCGCAGGTACTTGACGTAGGCGGCCACGCCGGCGATCAGCCCGCCGCCGCCCACCGGCACGAAGATGGCATCCAGGCGGCCGGGGGTCTGGCGCAGGATCTCCACGGCGACGGTGCCCTGGCCGGCGATGACGTCGATGTCGTCGAAGGGCGGGATATAGGTATAGCCGTGTTCCTCGATCAGCTCCCGGGCGTGGGCGGCGGCCTCGGCGAAGGCGTCACCCTTGAGCACCACCTTGGCGCCCCGCGCCCGCACCGCGGCGACCTTGATCTCGGGGGTGATACGCGGCATCACGATGACCGCCTTGACGCCCATCTGCCTGGCCGCCAGGGCCAGCCCCTGGGCATGGTTGCCCGCCGAGGCGGCGATCACGCCCTTGGCCTTCTGCTCGTCGCTGAGCTGGGCCATCTTGTTGTAGGCGCCGCGAATCTTGAAGGAGTGGACCGGCTGGAGGTCCTCGCGCTTGATCAGGATCTGGTTGTTGAACCGGCGGGAGAGGAAGGGGGCCGGCGAGATCGGCGTTTCCCGGGCGGCCTCGTAGACCCGGGCCTGGAGAATCTTCTTGACGGTGGCTTCGAGCATCCTGATATCCCGATGAGTGGCGCGAGAGCGCCGCATGACGCGGCGAGAAGGGAACCCCTATTGGTAGCATCCCCGCCGGCGCGGCGTCCAGCACGGCGCCGGCCCATGGCCTATAATGGCGCGGCATTCGACACCCTCCAGCAAAGCGAGCAGGACATGACTCAGGACGAACTCAAGGATGCCGTGGCCGCCGCCGCCCTCGACGAGATCCGCCCCCTCCTCGGCAACCAGGTGGTGATCGGCGTCGGCACCGGCTCCACCGCCGATCGCTTCATCGACAAGCTGGCCGCGCTGCGCGGCGACTTCCGCGGCGCCGTGGCCAGCTCCGAGGCCAGCGCCGAACGCCTGCGCGGCCACGGCATCGACGTCTTCGAGCTCAACGAGGTGGGCACCGTGCCCGTCTACGTCGACGGCGCCGACGAAGTGAACGCTCACCTTCAGATGATCAAGGGTGGCGGCGCGGCCCTGACCCGGGAGAAGATCGTCGCCGCCTGCGCCGACCGCTTCGTGTGCATCGCCGACGCCTCCAAGAAGGTCGAGCGGCTGGGCGACTTCCCGCTGCCGGTGGAGGTGATCCCCATGGCGCGTTCCTACGTGGCCCGGGAGCTGGTCAAGCTGGGCGCCGACCCGGTGTATCGCCAGGGCGTGGTCACCGACAACGGCAACCAGATCCTCGATTGCTTCGAGTTCATGATCGACGACCCGGCGGCCATGGAGGCCCGGCTCAACGCCATCGTCGGGGTGGTGACCAACGGCCTGTTCGCCGCCCGCGGCGCCGACGTGCTGCTGCTGGGCACCGACCAGGGCGTACAGCGGCTGACGCCCGAGCCGAGCGGCGAGTAAGCACTCACCCCGCGGGAAGAAGCCGGTCGAGGCCTTCCAGCGTGCGCGCCAGGGCACCGCGGTTGGCCTCGACCACCGCCCGTCCGGCGGCGGCGAGCCGGCGGCGCTCGTCGGCGTCGTCGACCAGGCGCGCCAGCGCCGCCGCCAGGGCGTCGGCCTCGGCGACCTCCACCAGCGCCTGCCGCTCGCGCAGCGCCTCGGCGACATCGGCGAAGTTGGCCAGCGCCGGGCCGGTCAGCACCGGCACGCCCAGGGCGGCCGGCTCGAGCAGGTTGTGCCCGCCCACCGGCACCAGGCTGCCGCCGACGAAGGCCAGGTCCGCGGCGCCGTAGAGGACGCCGAGCTCGCCCATGGTATCGCCCAGGTAGACCGCCGTGCCGGCCTGCGGTCGCTCCCCCGCGGAACGCCGCACCGTCGCCATCCCGGATTCCCGGCACAGCTCGGCCACCGCCTCGAAGCGCCGCGGATGGCGGGGCACCAGGATCAGCAGCGCCGCCGGGTGCGTCTCGCGCAGCCGGGCATGGGCGGCCAGCACCGCCTCGTCCTCGCCCTCGTGGGTGGAGCCCGCCACCCACACCGGCCGCCCGCCGAGCGCGGCGCGCAAGCGCTCGCTCGCCTCGCGGGCCGCCGGGTCGACGCCGATATCGAACTTCAGCGAGCCGGTGATCTCGATGGCCGCCGGCGCCATGCCCAGCGCCCGGAAGCGCTCGGCGTCGGCCTCGGACTTGGCGCCCAGCCAGCGCACATGGGACAGCGCCTCGGCCATCAACGGCCCCAGCCGCCGGTAGCCGCGGAAGGCCCGCGGCGACAACCGGCCGTTGACCACCGCCACCGGCACGCCGCGCGCCGCGCAGGCGGCCAGCAGGTTGGGCCACAGCTCGGTCTCGAAGACGATCGCCAGCTCGGGGCGCAGCCGCCGCAGGAAACGGCGCGCCGCCCCGGCGAAGTCCAGGGGCACGAAGTGATGGCTCACTTCGGCCGCCTCCGCCTCGCCCAGCAGGCGTTCGGCGATGGCGGCGGCGCGCTCGGCGCCGGTGGCGGTCATGGTGGTGAGCACCAGGCGATGAGCGGGATAGGCGCGAGCCAGGGCCTCGATCAGCGGCCGGGCGGCCTGGACCTCGCCCACCGAGGCGCAGTGCAGCCACAGGGTCCGCGCGCCCGCCGGCGAGGGCGGGATGCGGCCCAGGCGCTCACCACGAGGGTGGCCGGGGAGCCGCTCCCGCCACACCCGCCGCCAGATCAGCGGCGCGAGCGCCAGCAGGGCCGCGGAGTAGCCGCGCCGCACCCAGGGATGCCCGGCCATCAGGCTTCGCGATCGAGGATGGTGGAGATCATCGCCGTGGTCGAGACGCCGTCCTCGAAGCCCAGCACGCGGACCTCGCCGCCGGCGGCCCGCACCGCCTCGCCGCCGGCGATCTGCTCGGGGCGATAGTCGCCGCCCTTGACCAGGACGTCGGGCAGCACCGCCTCGATCAGCCGCTGGGGGGTGTCCTCGGCGAAGGGCACGACCCAGTCCACGGCGCCCAGGCCGGCGAGCACCTGCATGCGCCGCGCCAGCGGATTGATCGGCCGCGTGGGGCCCTTGAGGCGGCCGATGGAAGCGTCGTCGTTGACCGCCACGATCAGCCGGTCGCCGAGCCGGCGGGCATGCTCCAGGTAGGCCACGTGGCCGGCGTGCAGGATGTCGAAGCAGCCGTTGGTCATCACCACCCGCTCGCCGCGCGCCTGGGCGGCGCGCACCGCCTCGATCAGCGGCGCCTCGCCGATGACCCCGAACTCGGCCAGCTTGTCGCCGTGCAGGGCGGTGTAGAGTTCGGCGATGGAGAGGGTGGCGGTGCCCGGCTTGGCGACCACCAGGCCCGCGGCCAGGTTGGCCAGGGTCATGGCCTCGGGGAAGCCGTGGCCGGCGGCCAGCGCCAGGCCCAGCACGCCGATCACGGTGTCGCCGGCGCCGGTGACGTCGAAGACCTCACGGGCGCGAGTGGGCAGGTGCAGCGGCTCGTGGCCCTCGCGGATCAGGGTCATGCCCTTCTCGCTGCGGGTGATCAGCAGCGCCTCGAGCTCCAGCTCGGCGCGCAGCGCCTCGCCGCGCTCGGCCAGGGTGGCGTCGTCGGGGCAGGGGCCGGCCACCGCCTCGAACTCGGCCAGGTTGGGGGTGATCAGGCTGGCGCCGCGATACTTGCGGAAGTCGCCGCCCTTGGGATCCACCAGCACCCGCTTGCCGGCCTCGCGTCCCCGTCGAATCAGCCCCTCGACGTCGGCCAGGGTGCCCTTGCCGTAGTCAGAGAGGATCACCAGGTCGGCCTCGCCCAGCGCCGCCTCGACCCGGGCGGCCAGGGGCGCGGTGTCCACCTCGCCGAGCCCTTCCTCGAAGTCGAGGCGGATCAGCTGCTGGTTGCGGCTCATCACCCGCAGCTTGGTGATCGTCGGCACCTCGGCGCTGCGCGCGAAGTGAGTGCTCACCCCGGCATCCTCGAGACGGCGGGTCAGCAGGTCGGCGTTGGCGTCGTCGCCGACCAGGCCCGCCAGGGCCGCCCGGGCCCCCAGGGAGGCGATGTTGAGCGCCACGTTGGCGGCGCCGCCGGGGCGGTCCTCCGCTTCCTCGACCCGCACCACGGGCACCGGCGCCTCCGGGGAGATGCGCGAGGTGCCGCCGTGGAAGTAGCGGTCGAGCATCACGTCGCCTACCACCAGCAGGCGCGAGTGCTCGAGGGCGGTCAGATCAAGCTTCATCGGAAGACTCCCTTTCCTTGCGGGACGAGGCGACGGTCAGCACCGCCTCGAGGTGGCGGATGACGTCGTCGGCATGGATCAGCGACATGGCGTCGGGATGGCGGACCCGCTGTCCCCAGGGCAGGGCCTCGGGCTCCTTGTGCAGGAAGTGACGGACCGCGTCCGGATAGCGGTCGATGACGTGCTCGCGCCAGCAATAGGGGGCGGCGCGGTCCGGGTTGGTGGTGGCATAGAGGCCCACCACCGGGGTGTCCAGGGCGTTGGCCATGTGCACCGGCCCCGAGTCCGGGGCCACCACCGCCCGAGCCCCGTCGATCAGCGCCAGCAGGCCCTTCAGCGAGCTGCCGCCGATGGCGTCGATCACCGAGCCGGGCTGGGACAGCGCCTGGATGCGGCTGCCCATCTCGCGCTCCTGGGTGCTGCCGCCGCCGGTGAGCACCGTCTTCAGGCCGTGCTGGACCCAGGCGTGCTCGACCACGCTGGCATAGCCCTCCGCCGACCAGTTGCGGAAGTTGCGCAGTCGGGGGTTGGCGCAGGGGCTCATCAGCACGTAGGGGGCCTCGCCGGTGAGCGCCGCGGCCTCCTCGCGGGCGGCGTCGGGGATCGGCAGATCCCAGGCCAGCGACAGGTCCTCGACGCCCATCAGCCGGGCGAAGTCCAGGAAGGACTCCAGCACGTGGGCGCGGGGGTGCGGGGCCAGCTGGCGATGGGTGAACCAGTGCTGGGCGTCCTTGGCGCGGGCCTTGTCGTAGCCCACCCGCACGTCCGCCTTGAGCCCCAGGGAGAGCACGCTGGCGCGCAGCGCCTGCTGCATGTGCAGCAGGACGTCGAAGCGGGTGTCCGCCAGCTGGCGCCACAGCGCACGCATCCCCGCCAGGCCCGAGGCCTTGTCGTAGACGACGAACTCGACCCCCGAGAGGCCGGCCAGTAGACTGTGCTCGCCCTTGCCGATGATCCAGGTGATGCGCGCCTCGGGCCATTGGCGCTGCAGGGCGCGGACCGTCGGCACCAGGTTGCAGACATCGCCCAGGGCGGACAGGCGCAGCACGCCGATGTGGGCGGGGCTGGCGGGCAGAGGATGCTTCATGCGATTGGCAACGTTTCGAACGGGAAAGGTTTTCATTTTATATGATGCGGACAGTTTATGTGACGCCGATGGGGCGCCACAAATCGGCCCATCGACCTTCGATCCCGACCATTGGCGCCGCCAGGCGCGCGTCACCGGCGAGGCGCCCGGCCGCGGCGCCAGCCTGTTCCTCGACGCCGGCGCGGCCGAGTGGGTGCTGCGCCCCTACCGGCGCGGCGGCCTGGTCGCCCGGCTCAGCGCCTCGCGCTACCTGTGGACCGGCGCCGAGCGCAGCCGTGCCTTCCGCGAGCTGCGCCTGACCGCCCACCTCTTCGCCCAGGGGCTGCCGGTGCCCCGCCCGGTGGCGGCCGCCGTCTTTCGTGACGGGATCGCCTACGAGGCCGCCCTGATCACCCAACGCCTGCCCGGGGCCCGGGCGCTGGCCGAGCGCCTGGCGGACGGCACCGCCGACGCGGCCCTGCTGCGCCGGGTCGGCCGTGTCGTGCGCCGCTTCCACGACGCCGGCCTCGACCACGTGGACCTCAACGCCCGCAACCTGCTGGTCGATGCCGACGACCGGGTGTGGCTGATCGACCTCGATCGCTGCCGGCTCCGCGCGCCCGGCAAATGGCAGGCCGCCAACCTCGAGCGGCTGGCCCGCTCGCTGGCCAGGTTCGACGCCGCCTCCGCCATGGGGGCGATCCGCGAGGGCTACGCGCCCGCCTCCGCCTGACCCGCGTATTCGCCCACCAGCGCCTCGACATGCCGCGCCAGGGTGAAGTCTGCCCGCACCCGCGCCCGGCCGGCCGCCCCGAGCCGCTCGCGCAGCGCCTCGTCCGCCACCAGCTCGGCCAGGGCGACGGCCCAGGCCTCGGGATCCTCGGGGTCGGCCAGCCGGCCGGTGGCGGCATCGACGGTCTCGGGCAGGGCGCCGCTGTTCGAGCCGACCACCGGCCGGCCGGCGGCCATGGCCTCGATCGCGGTCAGGCCGAAGGCCTCGTTGCGCGACGGCACGCAGACGATGTCGAGCGCCTGCAGGCAGCGCGGCAGGTCGCCGCGGAAGCCGGCGAAGGTGACGCGCTCGCCGAGTCCCAGGGCGGCGACCCGCCGGCGCAGCTCGGCCACGAAGGCCTCGTTGCTGCCTTCGCCCGCCGTGAGCCCGCCGATCAGCACCCCATGCCAGGCCAGGTCGGGCCGCATTTCGGCCAACCCGGCCAGCGCCTCGATCCAGACCCGCTGGCCCTTGCCAGGGGTCAACCGCCCCGGCAGGCCGATGGCCACGGCCCCCTGGGGCACGCCCAGTTCGGCGCGCAGCGTCGCGCGCTCGGCATCGCCGGGAGCCTCGAGATAGGGGGCGGGATCGAGCCCCAGGTAGAGCCGGCGAATGCGCGCGGCGGGCAAGGGGAAGGCGCGGAGGTTGCGGGCCCGGGTCGTCTCGCTGATCGAGAACACCCGCGTCACCCGGCCATAGGCCCAGCGATGATAGGGATCGCGCTTGGGCCGGGTGACGCCCATGTGGTCGGTGAAGAACAGTCGCAGCCCCGGCCGCAGGGTGGCGAGCAGGGCCCCCAGGCGCAGATCGCTGGACTTGTGGCAGTGCACGACGCCGATGTCATGGGCCTTCAGGTAGGCCAGGATGCGCCCGACCCGCCACAGGGCCTGGCCGCGCGACGCCACCGTCAACGGCGCGATGCCGGCTTCGGCGAGGCTCGCCGCCACCCGGGAGCCGGCCAGCGCCAGGCCGTGGGCCTCCCACCCCTGGCGGGCCAGCTCGGGTATAATCCGGGCAGGATACATTTCCAGTCCGCCCCAGCCGTCCGAGAGGCAGAGCTGCATGACCTTGGGTCTCAAGGCATCCTCCATTGCGGTATCGGGGCTCGGGAGCCCAGATGACGAGTTTCACCGCCCAACGGCCGCCGCATATCCTGGTGGTGCGCAACGACAAGCTCGGCGACTTCATGCTGGCCTGGCCGGCCCTGGCCGCGCTCAAGGCCGCCCGGCCGGCGCCCCGCGTCAGCGTGGTGGTGCCCGGCTACACCGCGCCCCTGGCCCGCTGCTGTCCGTGGATCGACGAGGTGATCCTCGACCCGGGCGACGGCGCCGGCCGCGAGGCCCGCCGCGAGCTGCTCGGCCGCCTGAAGGCGGGGCGCTTCGATGCCCTGCTGACGCTGTTCTCCACGCCGCGGATCGGCTGGCTCGGCTGGCGGGCCGGCATCCCGCTGCGCCTGGCGCCGGCCACCAAGTGGGCCCAGGTATTCTACAACCGCCGCGTCACCCAGCGCAGGTCCCGCTCCGAGAAACCCGAGTACGTCTACAACCAGGAGCTGGCGGAGGCGCTGCTCGAGGCCCTGGGGCTCGCGGTGCCGCCGCGGCCGGCGCCTCCCTACTGGCCACTGGCCGAAGGCGAGCGCGAGGCCCAGCGGGCGGCCGTGGCCGCCGAGACGGGGCTGGACGCGACGCGCCCCTGGCTGTTCCTGCACGCCGGCAGCGGCGGCTCGGCGGTCAACCTGAGCCGCGCGGCCTATGCCCGCCTGGCCCGTGACGTGGACGCCCGGCTGCGCGGCTCGGGCGTGACGCCCGCCTGGGTGCTCACCGCCGGTCCCGGCGAGGAGGCCAACGCCGAGGCGCTGGCCGAGGCCCTGGGCGAGGCGGGGCTCGAGGCCAAGCGACTGCCGGCGAGCCCCGGGCTCGAGGCCTTCGCCCGGCGACTGGCGGCGGCGGACCTGTTCATCGCCGGCTCCACCGGCCCGCTGCACGTCGCCGCCTGCCTCGACCGCCCCACCGCGGGCTTCTATCCGTCGCGGCGCTCGGCGACGCCGCTGCGCTGGCAGACCTGCAACGCCGAGCCACGCCGCCTGGCCTTCTGCCCCCCCGAGGGCGCCCACGAGGCGGACATGACGGCCATCGACCTGGACGCCGCCGCCGCGGCCATCGCCCGGCGGCTGACCCCCTCCCCGATCAGCGAGCCCAGCCCATGACGCCCATCTCCGGCATCATCATCACGCTCAACGAGGCCGACAACGTCGGCGACTGCATCGCCTCCCTGCGGCGAGTCTGCGACGAGGTGATCGTCGTCGACTCCGGCAGCCAGGACGCCACCGTGGCCATCGCCGAGTCCGCCGGGGCCCGGGTCATCCATCAGCCCTACCTCGGCGACGGCCCCCAGAAGGCGGTCGCGGTGCCCGAAGCCCGCCACGACTGGATCCTGGCGCTCGACGCCGACGAGCGCCTGGACGACGACGCCGTCGAGGCGATCGGCGGCCTGGCCCTGGACGACCCCCGGCGGGCCTACCGCTTCCGGCGCCGCAACTTCGCCGGCCGCCACTGGATCCGCGCGGCGGGCTTCTATCCCGATCCCGTCACCCGGCTCTACAACCGCACCACCTCGGGCTACCTGCCCAAGAAGGCCCATTCCTCGGTGCAGGCCCCCGAGGTCACGGACCTGAACGCCCACATCCGGCACTTCACCTATCGCGACCTGTCGCACTGGATCACCCGCATCGACGCGCTTTCCAGCCGCGACGCCTGGGCCATGAAGGAGCGCGGCAAGGGGCCCTCGTCGATGCGGCCGGCGCTGCATGCGGCCACCGCGACCTTCCGCAAGCTGATCCTCAAGGGCGGGCTCTTCCAGGGCGCGGACGGCTTCACCGTGGCCATGACCACGGCGTTCCACGCCTACATGAAGTACGCCAAGCTGAACGAGCTCCACGAGAACGAACGCGCCCGCCCCGACGCCGACGATGCCTGACCGCCGCCTGCCCGCCGGGCTCCGGGCGCCCCGCTGGTGGGCCCTGCTGACCCTGGGCCTGGCCCTGGGCTTCGCCGCCGTTACCGTCACCCCGCTGCCCGGGGCGATGATGCCGCCCATCGTCGTCGCCTGGCTGGGCCTGGCCCTGGTGCTGCGCTGGGGTGCCCCACGCCCCGCCGCGCCGCCGGTGCGGGTCTGGCCCTGGTCGCTGCTGCCGCTGGCTCTGTGGGGCGTCTACGTCTACCTGGCCGACAGCTTCGGCGTCGTCGACCTCGGCGCGGTCTTCTTCCACCTCCAGGCCGGCATCGAGGAACACGGCGGCGGCGGCCGCCTGATCGCCGCGGGCCTCTACAGCCTGGCCATGCTGCCGGTGCTGGCGGCCTTCACCTGGCTGGTGCGGACCGACCGCCGCTGGCGGCTCGTGGAACGGGTGCTGGCCCTGGCGCTGCTGGCCACCAACCCCCTGCTGTTCGGCCTCGGCCAGCGCGGGGCGGCCCTGGTCACCGAGGACGGCGCCTGGCTGGACCGCCGCTACGTGCCGCCCGCCATCCGCCAGGCCCCGGCGGAACCGCCCAACCTGCTGGTGCTCTACCTGGAGAGCCTGGAGCGCACCTACGCCGATCGCGAGCGCTTCGGCGACGCCTATGCGCCGCTCGCCGAGCTGGGCCGCCGCGGCGTGGTCGTGGAGGGCATGCGCCAGCTCGACAACACCGGCTGGACCATGGCCGGCATGATCGCCAGCCAGTGCGGCACCCCGCTGATGCCCGCCGGCCTGCTGCATGACAGCCAGTTCGAGCCCCTGGAACGGGTCGTCCCCGGCGTCGACTGCCTGGGCGACCTGCTGGCGGCCCGGGGCTACCGGCTCAGCTACCTGGGCGGCGCCAGCACCCGCTTCGCCGGCAAGGGCCGCTTCTACGCGGATCACGGCTTCCACCGGGTGCGCGGCCGCGAGACCCTGGCGCCGCGGCTGGACGATCCGGACTATCTCAACAGCTGGGGGCTGTACGACGACAGCCTCTACGACTTCGCCCTGGGCGAGATCCGCGCCCTGGAGGCCCGGGGCGATCCCTGGGCGGTGGTCACCCTGAGCCTGGGCACCCATCCGCCCGCCGGCTTCCCGGCCCGGACCTGCCGCGACCGCCAGGGCGCCTTCGACGGCGTGGACATCCTCTACGCCGTGGAGTGCGCCGCCCGGCTGGCCCGGGGACTGATCGAGCGGCTCGCGGCGGAGGGGCTGCTCGAGGACACCCTGGTGGTGCTGGCCAGCGATCACCTGAGCATGCGCGTCTCGGCCTGGGAGGCGCTCACCGAGGGCCCGCGGGCCAACACCTTCATGCTGCTGGGCAATGGCCTGGCGCCCCGCCGGCTCGAGCGCGAGGCCTCGACCCTGGACGTGCTGCCCACGGTGCTCGAGGCCATGGGCTTCGCCATCGAACGCCACCGGGCGGGCCTCGGCGTGTCGCTGCTGGCCGATGAGCCGACCCTGGTCGAGCGCCACGGCCTGGAGGCGATCAATGCTCGCCTGCGGGAGGAGACGGCCCTGCAGCGGCGGCTCTGGGAGGGGCTCGGCCACCTGCCGAGGCCCGAGCCCCGGGCGCTCAACCCGGCGCCCTAGACACTCCCTGGCCGCGATCCCTCGGCCACTTGCTCATCCGCCCCACTGTGCGAGGCGCGCCCCCAAGCGACCTCTAGGAGGCCCGGATGGCGGCCAGCAGCCGCGCCGGCGTCAGTTGCCGGAGACAGTTGGTATGCCCCAGCGGGCAGTGGCGCTCGAAGCAGGGCGAGCAATCAAGCGCCAGGGTATGGATCTCGGCGGCGTCGGTCAGCGGCGGGGTGTAGGCCGGCGAGGAGGACCCGTAGATCGCCTGCACCCGGGTGCCCGCGGCCGCGGCCACGTGCATCAGCCCGGAATCGTTGGTCACCGCCTGGCAGCAGTCGGCGAGCAGGTCCACGGCGTCCGCCAGGCGGGTCTGGCCGCACAGGTTATGGACATGCGCGAGCCCGCCGGCGATGGCCTCGCCGGCGGGCGCATCCTTGGGCCCGCCGAGCACCCGCACCTCGAAGCCCTCGGCGATCAGCGCCTCGGCGAGGGTGCGAAAATGCTCGAGCGGCCATTGCTTGGCGGGACCGTACTCGGCGCCGGGCATCATGGCGATGGCCGGGCGCCCCCCCAGGCCGTGGGCGTCGTGCAGCGCCGCCAGGTTGGCGTCGTCGCGCCGCAGGGACGGGAACGGCACCGGGAAATCTCCGCGACGCGACGCCTCCGCCGGGAGCCCCAGGGCCACGAAGCGCTTGACGGTCTGGTCGAGCACCGCCTTGTCCAGGTGTCGCCGGTCGTTGAGCAGCGCGTAGCGCTGTTCGCCGTGGAAGCCGGTACGCCGCGGGATCCGCGCCAGGAAGGGCACCAGCGCGGACTTCCAGGAGCGCGGCAGCACGATGGCCCGGTCGAAGCGTCCGCGCAGCGTGGCCGCCAGCCGCCGGCGCGCCCCCCAGCCGAACTCACCGTGGCCCACCTCCAGGGCGGCCACCTCGTCGACCTCCGCCATGCGCTCGAGGATCGGCCGCGACCAGGCCGGCGCCACCACGCCGAGGCGGGCCGCCGGATCGGCGGCCTTGAGCGTCTTGAACAGGCTCTGGGCCATGACCATGTCGCCGACCCAGGACGGGCCGACGACCAGGATGCGCTCCCCGGCCTCAGGCATTCAGCCACTCCAGGTAGTCGCGCACGCCCTCGGCCACGGTGCGGAATTCGCGGTCGTAGCCGGCCTCGCGCAGCCGGGCAATGTCGGCGCGGGTGTAGCTCTGGTAGCGGCCCTTGAGCTCGTCGGGGAAGTCGATGTACTCGATGCTGCCCTTGCCGTAGTAGTCGATCACCGCCTCGCCGATGGCCTTGAAGGGCTCGGCGCGACCGGTGCCCAGGTTGAAGATGCCGGAGGCCTCCGGGTGGTCGAGGAACCACAGGTTGACGTCGACCACGTCGCCCACGTAGACGAAGTCGCGGCTCTGCATGCCGGCCTCGTAGCCGTCCCAGGCGCCGAACAGCTTGAGGTCCTGGCCGGCGCTGACCTGGGTGTGGTGGTGGTAGGCGACGCTGGCCATCTTGCCCTTGTGCTGCTCCCGGGGCCCGTAGACGTTGAAGTAGCGGAAGCCCACCACCTGGCTCTCGAACTCGTCGTGGCGGGCGCGCACGTACTGGTCGAACAGCAGCTTGGAGTAGCCGTAGACGTTGAGCGGCTTCTCGTGCTCGGGCTCCTCGCGGAACACCTCGCTGCCGCCGTAGGTGGCCGCCGAGGAGGCGTAGATGAAGGGGATCCCCTCGCGCTGGCAGTAGTGCAGCAGCTCCTTGGAGTACTCGAAGTTGTTCTCGAGCATGAAGCGGCCATCCCATTCCGTGGTGTCGGAACAGGCGCCCTGGTGGAAGATCGCCTCGATGGGCGGCAGGTGCGGGTCATCGCCGTTGAGGGCGGCCCGGATGCGCGCCAGGAAGTCGTCCTTGTCCAGGTAGTCGCCGAGGGTGCAGTCGGCGAGATTGACGAACTTGGTGCCGTCGCGGAGGTCGTCGACCACCAGCACGTCATCGCGGCCGCGCGCGTTGAGTGCCTTGACCAGATTCGAGCCGATGAAGCCGGCTCCGCCTGTCACTACGATCATGGGGATTCCTCTTCTATGCGGGCAGGGCCATCGTGATCAGCGGGGCGCCGGGGGCAGGTCGAAAGAGGAGGCCCTACGCCATGAATGGCGTCGGCAGTGCCCAGGGAAGGGCCCGCAGCGCCTCCTCGTAGACCTGTCGCCGGCGCCCCCGAGTCGTCATTCGACGGAGGATGGCCCAGGTATTCCGGGCTGTGCCTATAACCGATCTGCCGGTGATTGTATACTTGACGGCTCGTGAATTCATGGCCAACGGTGCTTCCGCAATGACACAGTCGACGCCAGACGTGACAACCTTCCAGGGCCTGATCCTGGCCCTGCAGCAGTACTGGGCCGAACAGGGCTGCGTGGTCCTCCAGCCCCTGGACATGGAAGTCGGCGCCGGGACCTTCCACCCCGCCACCTTCCTGCGCTCCATCGGTCCCGAGACCTGGAATGCCGCCTACGTGCAGCCTTCCCGCCGCCCCACCGATGGCCGCTATGGCGAGAACCCCAACCGCCTGCAGCACTACTACCAGTTCCAGGTGGTGATGAAGCCCTCCCCGGCGGACCTGCAGGAGCTCTATCTGGGGTCGCTCAAGCGTCTCGGCATCGACCCGCTGGTTCACGACATCCGCTTCGTCGAGGACAACTGGGAATCCCCGACCCTCGGCGCCTGGGGGCTCGGCTGGGAGGTCTGGCTCAACGGCATGGAGGTGACCCAGTTCACCTACTTCCAGCAGGCCGGCGGCCTGGAGTGCTACCCGGTCACCGGCGAGCTGACCTACGGCATCGAGCGCATCGCCATGTACGTCCAGGACGTCGACAGCGTCTATGACCTGGTGTGGACCATCGCCCCCGACGGCACCAAGGTCACCTACGGCGACGTCTTCCTGCAGAACGAGCGCGAGCAGTCGGCCTACAACTTCGAGCACGCCGAGGTGCCGGTGCTGTTCGACGCCTTCGACCACCAGGAGCGCGAGTGCGCCAAGCTGCTCGACGCCCGCCTGCCGCTGCCCGCCTACGAGCAGGTGCTCAAGGCCTCGCATACCTTCAACCTGCTCGACGCCCGCCACGCCATCTCGGTCACCGAACGCCAGCGCTACATCCTGCGCGTGCGCACCATGGCCCGGGACGTGGCCCATGCCTACTACGAATCGCGCAAGGCCGCCGGCTTCCCGCTGGCCCCCGAGGCCCTGCGCCGCGAACTGCTTGCCGAAGGAGACGCTTGAGATGGCAGCCGATACCTTTCTGGTCGAACTGGGCGTCGAGGAACTGCCGCCGGGCGCGATCGATGACCTCTCCGATGCCCTGGCCGCGGGCATCCGCCGCGGCCTCGAGGAAGCCGAGATCGCCCATGGCGAGATGCGCGCCTACGCCACGCCGCGCCGCCTGGCCGTGCGGGTCGAGGCGCTGGCCGACAAGCAGCCGGACCGCGAGGTCGAGCGCCGTGGGCCGGCGCTGGCCGCCGCCTTCAAGGACGGCGAGCCGACCAAGGCCGCCGAGGGCTTCGCCCGCTCCTGCGGCGTCGCCGTCGACCAGCTGATCCACCTGGAGACCGCCAAGGGCACCTGGCTGGGCTATCGCGAGCAGCAGCAGGGCGAGGCCACCACCGCCCTGCTGCCCGGCATCGTCGAGAAGGCCATCGCCGGCCTGCCGGTGCCCAAGAACATGCGCTGGGGCGCCTCGCGGGTCGAGTTCTCGCGCCCCGCCCACTGGCTGACGATGCTCTACGGCGACCGCGTCGTCGAGGCAAGCGCCCTGGGCCTGGCGGCCGGCCGCACCACCCGCGGCCACCGCTTCCACGCCCCGGCGCCCATCGAGCTGGCCCACGCCGACGACTACCTGGCCGCCCTCGAGGACGCCTGGGTGCTGGCCGACCGCGACAAGCGCCGCGAAAGGATCCGCGAGCAGGTGCTGGCCGAGGCCGAGGTGCAGGAGGCCCGGGCGGTGATCGACGAGGACCTGCTGGTCGAGGTCAGCGGCCTGGTGGAATGGCCGGTGGCGCTGACCGGCGGCTTCGACGAGCGCTTCCTCGAGGTGCCGGCGGAGTGCCTGATCTCCTCGATGAAGGCCAACCAGAAGTACTTCCACCTGCTCGACGCCGAGGGACGCCTCAAGCCGCAGTTCATCACCGTCGCCAACATCGACAGCCAGTCGCCGGAGCTGGTGATCCAGGGCAACGAGAAGGTGATCCGCCCGCGCCTGGCCGACGCCGCCTTCTTCTACGAGACCGACCGCCAGCGTCCGCTGGCCGAGCGCACCCGGGAACTGTCCAGTGTGGTGTTCCAGCAGAAGCTCGGCACCCTGGCCGACAAGGCCCATCGCAGCGCCGCCGTGGCCGCCTTCATCGCCGGCCAGCTGGGCGGCGATGTCGGTCACGCCCGGCGCGCCGCCGAGCTGGCCAAGTGCGACCTGGTGACCGAGATGGTGCTGGAGTTCCCCGAGCTGCAGGGCATCATGGGCCGCTACTACGCCACCCACGACGGCGAGGACGTCGAGGTCGCCCAGGCCCTGGAGGAGCAGTACCTGCCGCGCTTCGCCGACGACGAGATTCCGCGCACCCGTACCGGCCAGGCCCTGGCCCTGGCCGATCGCCTGGACACCCTGACCGGCATCTTCGGCATCGGCCAGCGCCCCACCGGCACCAAGGACCCCTTCGCCCTGCGCCGCGCCTCCATCGGCGTGCTCAACATCCTGATCAAGGGCGAGCTGGACCTGGACCTGCGCGAGCTGCTCGAGCTGGCCGCCGCCCAGCACCAGGAGCTCCCCTACGCCGACGGGCTGGTCGACGAGGTGCTCGGCTACATGCTCGACCGCTTCCGCGCCTGGGGACAGGACGAAGGCATCGAGGCCGAGACCTACCTGGCGGTGCGCGCCCGCCCGGTCACCAAGCCTCTGGACTTCGCCCGGCGGCTGGAGGCCGTGCAGGCCTTCGCCCGTCGCGAGGAAGCCGCGGCCCTGGCCGCCGCCAACAAGCGGGTCTCCAACATCCTGGCCAAGCAGGGCGACGCGGTGAGCGACAGCGTGGACGCCGCCCTGCTTCAGGAAGACGCCGAGAAGGCGCTGGCCGAGGCGCTGGCCGCCTGCCGGGACAGGGTGACTCCGCTGTTCGCCGAGGCGCGCTACAGCGACGCCCTGGACGTGCTGGCCGGCCTGCGCGAGCCGGTGGACACCTTCTTCGACGACGTCATGGTCATGGCCGAGGACGAGGCGGTGAAGCGCAACCGCCTGGCCCTGCTGGCCAGCCTCCAGGCGCTGTTCCTGGAGGTCGCGGATATCGCCCTGCTCCAGCAGTAGGCGACATACCGCTCCTCCCTACGGGGCCGGCGAGGCGACTCGCCGGCCCTTTTGTTTCGTGGGATGTTTCACGTGGAACACGGGGTAAGGGGTAAGGGGTAAGGGGTAAGGGGTAAGGGGTAAGGGGTAAGGGGTAAGGGGTAAGGGGTAAGGGGTAAGGGGTAAGGGGTAAGGGGTAAGGGGT
>NZ_JARWAK010000025.1:0-27939 GCF_031451675.1 Halomonas koreensis
GCGATGGCCGCGGTCGCCGCGGCCGAACTCGGCGACGATGCCGTGGACCCGGCGCTGGGCCACGCCGTCCTGCCAGACGGTGAGGCTCGCCGGGCGGTCGAGCAGCGCCGCCGGCGCGAGGTCACCGGCGCGGCTGGCGAAGCGCACCCGCAGGTGGAAGGGCGCCGACAGCGCCTCTTCATGGGTGAAGTCGATCACCGCCAGGTCGGCGTCCTCGGCCCCCGTCAGGCTCAGGGTGAACTGCAGTCCGGTCTGGTCGGCCATGTCAGCTGCCCTCCCCGCTAGCGGTGCCGATCACCACGCCGCCGCAGTCCACGGCATGCCCGGTGAGCGCCACCGGCTTGCCGTCGACCAGGATGCTGCCCGAGCCGCCGGCGATGGCCCGCGGGTGGGGGCCGTGATCCGGCTTGGCGTGGGGCGCCAGGGGGTCGCCCTGGCGGGCCACCGGCTTGCCGTCGATCATCGTCGTCGGGCTGCCGGCGGTCACCGGCGTGGGGGGAAAGCCCTCGTGGTCGGTGCCGAGATCCCCCAGCAATACGAACTTGCGTCCCATGCGTCGTCCTCCTGCCGATGCGCGCCGCCGCTCAGGCGCCGCTCGTGCGTTCGCGTTGATCGTTCCACTGCGCCGGGGCCTCGAAGCTGGCCACGCCGCCGGCGTCCACGTGCATGCGCTTGAAGCCCGCCGCCTCCAGGCTGGCCGGGGCGGCGCCGGCCAGCGGCAGCCGCGCCTGCAGCGGCGTGCCACGCAGCTCGCGGCGGGCGGCCCGCAGCAGGCGGGCCCCGTGGCCGCGGCCCTGCCACTCCGGGGCGATGAAGAAGAAGCGCAGCTGCCAGGCGGCCTCGGCGTCGCGCCGACACACCAGCAGCATGCCGAGCACCGGCCCGTCGCCGTGGCGCAGGGCCAGCAGGCGGCCCTGCCAGTGGGCCACCCCGCCGGCCTCGCGCTGCAGCCAGAGTCCGCGATGGACCACGAACTCCAGCGAGCGGCGCAGGGTCTCGAGGCGGCGCTCGTCGCGCAGCACCCAGGGGGAGAGCCCCTCCCCCTCGGCGCGCCGGGCGGCCTCGAGCAGCAGCGGGATATCCTCCGCCCCGGCCTCGACCAGCCCCGGCGGCGCCTCCTGCGTGGCGGGCTCGCCGGCGGCGGCCCCGTCGGGCTCGGCCGGCGCCGCCCCCAGCCAGCGTTTAAGCGTCGTCAGCATCGTCACGCTCTCCTTCGGCATAGAGGGCCGTGGGCAGGCGGAAGCCCGCCACCAGCGGCCGGGTGAAGGGGTTGCGGGGCCCGTCGGCGATCAGGCGGTAGCGCATGCTGCCGCCGTCGACCTGGAAGCTGAGCTCCAGCTCGCGCTCGCCGGCCCCGGTCAGCTGGGCCTCGTCGAGCAGGCGGAACCAGGCCCAGGGGCCGTCGCGGCGCAGGGTGCGCGGCGAGCGGTTGACCTCGCTGGGCACCAGAGTGACCCGGCTCTGGTTGCTGTCGCGCAGGCCGTTGGGCCAGATCATCGGCACCCGGCGGCTGGCGCCGTGGGCATAGTCGATCAGCTGGCCGTCGACGCTGATCACCCCGCGGCGCTTGTCGGCGCTGAGGCTCAGCGGCTCCAGGCTGAAGGCCACGTCGAGCACGCCGTCGCGGTTGAGGTAGGCCTCGCGGATGCGCTCGGCGCGCCGCACGGCCTCGAGCACGCCCTGGCGCAGCAGCGAGTCGCCCTCGGCGGTGCGCAGGGCCTCCGGCGCGCCCTCGATGAAGGGCTTGAGGTTGCGCTGGTAGAAGGCGTCGAGGATGCCGTCCGGGGCGAAGAAGGCCTCGAAGTCGGCCAGCGCCACCTCCCGGGAGGCCTGGGGCGCCAGCGGGTAGCGGCCGGCCAGGCGCTGCTGGAAGGGCACCACGACCTCGTCCAGCCACTGGCGCTCCAGGTGGCGCACCGCGCTGGCCATCAGCAGCTGCCAGCTCTGGTCGGCCAGGCTCTCGAGCATGCCGCCCACCGGCGCCGGGGTGTCCTCGGCGATGCGCTGCAGGCGGGCGATGGGATCCTCGCCCTGCAGGGAGAGGCGGTCGCGGGCCAGCAGGAAGGCGCGCCGGCCGCGGTCGCCGGCCTCGTCCACCTGGCGCAGGTAGTCGCGCAGCTCGGCGATGGCGCCCTTGATCTCGTCGAGGTTGGAGGGATTGTCGCCGCGGGCCTCGGTGAGCTCGTTGAGCGGGGCGAAGTGGCGCGCGATCTCGCTGGCCAGCCGGTAGCGGGGCGACTGCTGCAGGGCCTGGCGGGCGGCCTCGTCGTCCGCCGGCAGCTCCGGGTAGAGCCTTGTCTGCTCGCTGACCTCGCCGAGCAGCCGGTCCAGCGGACGGCTGGCGCCGAGCAGGCCGTCGGCGACCACCACCGCCTGGTGGAGATCGGGCAGCGGCACCAGGCGAATGTCGGCCAGCGCCTCGCGCCAGGTGACGTGGTAGTCGCTGATGTAGCGCTCGCGCAGGGCGTCCTGCAGGCGGCGGCGGTCGGCCTCGCTGAAGTCGATGTCGTCGCGCTGGCCGAGCACCCAGGTGTCGATCAGCGCCAGCTCGGTGGCCTGATCCAGCTTGTCGAGGAAGTAGCCCTCGAAGCCGTCGCGGGTCAGCAGGGCGGGAATGCGCACCCGCTGGGGATCGTCGTGGCGGGCCATGAACACCAGGCTGAAGGCCGGGCCGACGCTCGAGCGCAGGTCCAGCGACGCGGCGCTGCGCCGGGCCAGGCCGGCCTTGAGCGAGGCATAGACCCGCTCGTGCATGGGCTGGCGGGCGAGCTCGCGCTGGGCGGTTTCGATGCTGCCGGCGAGCGGTGCCATGGCCTGGCGGGCGCCCGGCTCGCCGGCCTCGGCGTGGCCGGCCAGGTCGGTGTAGGCCAGGGCATAGTCGAGGTGGCCGAGCAGGCGCCGCTGGACGTCGCCGCGGCCGGGGAAGGCCTCCTGCCAGCGATCTTCCATGAAGTCGTGGACGCGCTCGGGCTGGCGGCCGCTGGCGTCGGCCATCATGCGCAGGATGCGCAGCAGCGCCAGCTTGCGGTTGCTGCCCGGCTCGGCCCGGTTCATGTCGTCCATGATGCCGACCATCAGCGCCGGCAGGAACTGCTCCTCGAGCAGCCGCAGGTAGGCATGGTCGACCTCGACGCCCAGGGCATGCCCCTGGTAGAGCCCCATGTCGGCCAGCAGCCAGGGCCGCGAGCGATAGTCGCCGAACTCCTGAGTGGCGCCGAGCAGGCGGTCCAGGGGCTCGAGCAGCGAGTAGCCGGTGGGATCGTCACGCTCCCAGTCCCCGGGCCGGACGGCGAGGAAGGCCTCGGCCTTGTCCTCCACCGCGGCCAGGGCCCGGGCGTTCTTCTCGTAGAAGTGGTACCAGCCGCCGACCAGCGCCGCGCCGACGAACAGGCAGGCCAGGGCGCTGCCCCGGCGCAGCCGGCGCCGGCGGCGGGCGGCCCGGGCGTTGTCGCCGGCCAATCCGGACTCGGGGTAGATGATCCGCTCGAACAGCTCCTCGGTGAAGTAGAGCGCCGAGCGGGCCGCCCGGTGGGCCGGCTGGACGCCGTCGGTCATGCCGTAGCGCCGCGCCGCGGCATCGACGAAGGGATCCTCGGGCACGCCCTGCTGGTAGACCGAGGTGAAGTAGGTGCCGCGCACCAGGGCCGCGGTGGAGAAGCGGTCGCTGGAGAGCGCCTCGCCGAGAAAGCCCAGCAGCACGTCGCGCAGCCCGGCCAGCTGGCGCACGAAGCGGAACACCGCCTCGCGCTCCTCGCGGTCGCGGCACTCGGCCAGCAGGGTCGGCAGGGTCTGGTTGAGTCGCTCGAGCATCGCGTCGTAGCCCTCGGCGAACTCCTCCTCCCAGCGCCCGGGCTTGTCGAGGGAGGCCGCCGAGAAGGTGAAGCCCAGCGGCGCCCGCCGGGCGGCGCGGGAATAGTGGCGGAAGAAGTCGTCGAAGCCGTGCAGCAGGTCCATCTTGCTGAAGGTGACGTAGACCGGCAGCCGGCTGCCGTGGCGCTCCATCAGCTCGCGCAGCCGGGCGCGCAGCAGCGAGGCGTAGGCCTTGCGCACCGCCACCTGGGCGTCGCTGAGCCGCGCCAGGTCGAGCACCAGCACCACGCCGTCCAGGGGCCGGCGCGACCGATGGCGTTCCAGCCAGTCGACGAAGTGGTCCCACAGGCGGCTCTCGAGCTCGGCCGGCTCGCCGCCCTGCAGCGCGCCCTGGGTCAGCAGCTCGCCGTCGGGATCGATCAGCACCGCCTTGTCGCCGATCCACCAGTCGAATCCCAGCCGGCCGCCCTTGCCCTGGCCGGAGGCCTTCATCACATGGGTCAGGGCGAAGTCCTGGCCCGAACGATTGATCAGGCTGGTCTTGCCGGCGTTCTCGACGCCCATCACCAGGTACCAGGGCAGCCTGTAGCGGGCGCTGGCGCCGCCGCCCAGGCTGTCGGTGAGCTCGCGCAGGGTGGCGTCCAGGCGCTCCTCCTGGCGCTCGACCTGGCCGAGCACCGGGTCGAGTTGGCGCTGCTCCTCGTGGCGGCGCTCCTCGTTCAGCGCGCGCAGGCGCCGCGCCAGGCGCACGCCCCAGACCACCGCCACCACCCCGGCCAGCGCCAGGCTGGCCAGCAGGCGGTTGACCCAGGGCCCCAGCGGCCGGCCGCCGAAGGCCTGCCACTGCGGGCCCAGCCACCAGATCGCCACCAGCAGGGCGACCACCAGCAACCACCACAGCCAGGCGCCCAGGCGCTTCAGCCCCTTGGCCTTGTTGGCGTGCCCGCGGGCCTGGTTGGCCTGGCTCTGCGCCTGGGACATCCCCGGCATCCAGCGCTCCAGGCCGGCCTTCACTGCTCTCCACATGAGCCTTGCTCCCTCGTCCCTGTCGATTCCGTCATCGCGCCGCGTCGCTCGCCTCGAGCGCCGCCGTCAGCCGGGCCGGCAGGGCCGGCTCCCAGCGTTCCAGCTCGAGCTCCGCCACGGCGTCGTGCAATGCCTGATAGTGCTGCCGGGCCAGGGCGGCGAGCCCGGCCTCGCGCAGCAGGTCGGCGCTGGCCAGGCGCCAGTAGACCGCCTCGCGGGGCGAGGCCGCCGCCGCCAGCCCTTCGTCGAGCACCGCCAGCGCCGGCGCCAGCCCCTCCTCGGCCAGGCGCTCCCGGGCGGTCTCCAGGCCGGCCTGCCAGGGGTCGCCGCCGCCCATGGCCGCCGCCGGCGCGCCGAGGCCCGGCGAGTCCTCCAGCCAGGCCCGGGTCTCGGCATCGAGGAAGGGGGTGCCGTCGCTGAAGGTCAGCGTCTCGAGCCCCGGCAGGCGCGCCACGAAGCGGGCGGCCTCGTCGCGGATCGCCTCGGCGCAGCGCGGCTGCTCGAGCCGCCGGGCGATCTCGGCGCTCAGCCGGTGCCCCTCCAGCCAATAGGGGGCGAGCGCCAGGCTGTTCTCGATGCGCCGCCAGTCCTCGGCGTCCGGCCGACCCGCCGCGGCCTCGCGATACTCCGCGGCCCGGTCGGCGGAGACCGGCGCCAGCTCGGTGCGCTGGCCGTCGCGGGTCATCGGCAGGCCCTGGATGGCATGCCAGACCGCATGGCGCCGCAGCCGGTAGCCCAGCGCCTCCCCCGGCGACTGCTCGTTGAGGAAGTCGGCCATCTTGAGCAATGCCTGGCGGTTGCCGCGCTCGTTGCCGGCCTCGAGTCGCGCCTCCGGCGCCCGGGGCGCGGCCGCCTCGGCCTCGCCGGCGGGCGCGTCCTGGCCGGGCGTGCCGCCGGCGTTGGCCGAGGCGGTCGCCTCGGCGCGGGCCGGCGTCGCCGGGGCCGACGGCGTGGCCTGCTCGAGCAGGCGGGCCAGCTCCGCCAGGGCGTCGTCGGCCAGCTCGCGCTCGGCGGCCCGGTCGCGCAGGGTCGCCAGTTCCCGGCGGCAGGCGGCGTGCGCCTCGGCGGCGCCCTGGAAGTCCAGGGCGCCGGCCAGCGTCAGCGCCCGCTGGCCGAACTGCTGGAACAGCTTCGGCCGGGCCCGCCGGCCGCGCGGCCCGGCGAAGGGGTGGGCGGTCTCCCACCAGCGCTCCAGGGCGCCGGCCAGCAGCGTCAGCGACAGCGCGAACCGCGCCGGGTCGCCGCCCTGCTGCAGGCAGTGCAGCAGGTGGCCGAGCACCTTGAGGTCCTTGCCGGTCTCGGCGAGCAGCCGCGCGGCGCGGGCCTCGGCGCCGGCCCAGTCGACCGCGCCGTGCTGCAGCGAGCCGACCTTCATCATCTCCTCGTCGAGCCAGGCGTAGTCCTCGGTCTCCGCCACCGGCTGGCCGACGCCCTCCGCCAGGGGGGCGAGCAACGGCTCGAGCTGGGTATCCCGGGTGATTCGCATCTCGCTCCTCGCTACCAGCGGCACATGCGGCGCAGGGGGCGGATCGCCTCGCGCAGCCCGTGCAGGTCGAAACGCAGCCCGTCCAGGGCCGGCCGCTCGCTGGACAGGCGCAGCCGCTCGCTGCCCAGCAACCGTTTCAGGGTGCCGATGGCCGGCAGACCCCGGCCGCCGCTGACCACGTGGCCGTCGTCCAGCACCCGCCAGGTCTGGTCCAGGGCGACGCCGTCGCCGTGCAGCCGCAGCGGCGCCCGCGGCGCCGCCAGGGGCTCGCTGAGGTGGAGCTGGAAGCGGGTGATGGCGGCGTCGCAGCTGATCACCAGCAGCGGGCGCGGCGGCACCGTGCCCAGCGCCGGCACGCTCATCAGCACGGTGTCCGCCGTCTCGCGCACCCGCAGGCCGAAGGCCGCCTCGGGGCGCCCGGCCTCCTGGGCGGCCACGGCCTGCCACAGCGGCGAGCGCGCGCCCTCGCCGCCGGCCGCCGCGTCCCGGTCACGGAACAGGCCGTCGTAACATTCCAGGCGCCCCAGCCGGGACGGCTTGTCGGCACAGGCCTCGGCCGCCTGCAGGCGCGTGTCCTGGGCCTGGGCGGTGGGCAGGCCGGCCGCCAGGCCCAGGGCCACCAGCAGGGCCCCCGGCCAGCGGCGGGCGGGCCGCCCGGCCTCGCGCCCGGGGGCGCGGTGAGCATCGATCGCGTTCATGGGCTATCCAGTTGCAGCTGTCGGCACTTGTGGGCCAGGGTCCGCTTGGGCAGGCCCAGGCTCTCGGCCGCCAGGGTGCGATTTCCGTCGTAGCGGGCCAGGCGCTGTTGGATCAGCGTGGCCTCGTAGTCGCGCAGCGCGCGGCGCAGGTCGACGACCTCCTCGGGGCCCGGCCGGCGCGGCGCCTGCTCTTCCCCGGCCGGCAGGTCCTCTGCCCCGCCGCCGGCGGCCTCGGGCGGCAGCGCCTCGGGCTGGATGTCCTCGCCCTCGGGGGTCATGGCGCAGGCGTAGTCGATGAGGTTGCGCAGCTCGCGCACGTTGCCGGGAAAGTCCCGCGCGGCCAGCACCCGCAGGGCCGCCCGGCCGAGGCCGATGTCCCCGCGCCCCTCGCGGCGGCAGAAGTCGGCGATGAAGGCCTCGGCCAGGGCGGGGATGTCCTCGCGGCGCTCGCGCAGGGCGGGCAGCGTCAGCGGGAACTGGCCGAGCCGGTAGTAGAGGTCGGCCCGGAAGGCGCCCTCACGGATGCGCCGATGCAGCGGCTGGTGGGTGGCCGCCACCAGGCGCAGGTCGACCCGGCGCTCCTCGTTGCCGCCCAGCGGCCGGTAGCGGCCGGACTCCAGCACCCGCAGCAGCTTGGCCTGCAGCGCCAGGGGCATGTCGCCGATCTCGTCGAGGAAGAGGGTGCCGCCGTCGGCCTGGCCGAGCAGCCCCTCGCGGCTGCGCTCGGCCCCGGAGAAGGCGCCGCGCACGTGGCCGAACAGCTCGGCCTCGAGCAGGCTCTCGGGGATCGCCGCGCAGTTGATCGCCATGAAGGGGCCCTCGGCCCGGGGCGAGACGCCGTGGATGCCGCGGGCCACCAGCTCCTTGCCGGTGCCGGTCTCGCCCTGCAGCAGCACGGCGAGGTGGGTCTCGGCGACCCGCGCCAGCTGGTCGCGCAGGGCGCGGATGGCCGGCGAGGCGCCGAGGATCTCGCGGCCCAGGCGCTCGCTGAGGGTCCGCCGCCGCGCGCCGTCGTTGAGCTCGGCCAGGGAATCGCGCAGTCGCGCCTGGTCGCGGCGCTCGTCGTGCTGGCGGGCCAGCCAGGCCCAGAGATGGCAGAGCAGCGCCTCGAAGGCGCGGTAGTCGTCGCGCTCGGCCAGCGCCTCGAGGCGCTCGGCGGGGCCGGCCAGGGCCAGCACGCCCAGCCACTCGCGGCGGCCGTCCCGGGCGCGCAGCGGGCGGACCACCAGCCGCCAGTCGTGCGCCAGGCCGGCGATCGAGGCCTGGAAGGCCTCGTGGTCCAGGCGCGAGCGGGCCTCGCCGAGGGCGAGGCTCAGCGGCTCGCCGCGGCGGATGGCATGGGCATAGGGGTGGCGGAAGTCGTCGCAGGCCAGCCGCGCCTGGTCGGCGTCCTCGGCCAGCCAGCGCCCGCTGGCGTCCAGCGCCAGGCAGCGCCCCCATGGCAGGGCCAGGCCCTCGCGCAGCAGCGCGAGGGCGCGCCGACGCAGCTCGGCGGGCGAGCGGCCCTCGACCAGCCGCAGCGCCTCGGCCATGCCGGCCAGCGCCCTCGCCGCTTCGCCCCTGTCGTGCACGCCCGGGTCCCTCACGTCATGCCACCTCCGCGGTGAAGCCCTGGGCGTCAACCCCCAAGGCGACCCGGGTGACCGGCTCGCGGCGCGCCAGGCGCTCGAGCAGGGCTCGGGACACCGGCGGCAGCAGCTCGCCGTCGATCACCGACTCGAGCATGCGCGCCCCGTTCTCGCTGCGGGTGGCGCGATCGCAGATGGCCGTCGCCAGCGCCGGGTCCAGCACCACCTCGGCCTGGCGATGGCGCGCGCGGATGCGCTCGGCCAGCGTCTCCAGCTTGGCGGCGACGATCTCCTCGAGGATCTCCCGGGACAGCGGGAAGTAGGGCACCACCTCCATGCGCGCCAGCAGCGCCGGCTTGAAGAAGTCGGCCAGCACCGGGTAGAGCGCCGCGTCCAGCGCCTCGCGATCGTCGGCGTGGCGCACGATGGCTTCGAAGCCGAGGTTGGAGGTCATGAAGAACAGCACGTTGCGACAATCGATGCTGCGCCCCTCGCCGTCCGCCAGCTCGCCCTTGTCGAAGGCCTGGTAGAAGAGGTTGAGCACGTCCGGGTGCGCCTTCTCCACCTCGTCGAGCAGCACCACCGAGTAGGGCCGCTGGCGGATGGCCTCGGTGAGCAGGCCGCCCTCGCCGAAGCCCACGTAGCCGGGGGGCGAGCCGATCAGCCGCGAGACGGTGTGCTTCTCCTGATACTCGGACATGTTGATGGTGGTCAGGAACTGGCGGCCGCCGTAGAGGCTCTCGGCGATCTGCACCACGGTCTCGGTCTTGCCGACCCCGCTGGGACCGGCCAGCAGGAAGGCGCCCAGGGGGCGGCCGGGGCGACGCAGGTCGGCCCGGGCGGTGAGCAGGTGGCGGTGCAGGCGCTCGATGGCCGGGGCCTGGCCCTTGATCAGCCGCCCCAGCGCCTCCGGCAGCTCGGTGAGCCGGGTCAGCTCGTCGCGGGTCATGCGCTCCACGGGGATGCCGGTCCAGTCGCCGATGACCTCGGCGACCTGGGCCTCCTCGACGCTGGCGTTGACCAGGGCGAACTCGCGCTGGAGCTCGGCGAGGCGCGCCTCGTGCTCGGCCAGCGCCTCGCCCTGCCGGGCACGGGCGGCCGCGTCGCCGTCCTCGCCGTCGAGCAGCTCGCGGTGCAGGGCCAGGATGGCGTCGACCACCTCGCGCTGCTCCCGCCAGGCGGCCTCCAGGGTCTCGCCCTCCTCGTCCAGCCGGGCCAGGCGCTCGGCCAGGGCGTCGCGATGGGCGGCGTCGGGGGTCCGTCCCAGCAGCGCCTCGCGCTCGAGCTGGTCGTGCTCGCGCCGGGCGGCCAGCCGCTCGCTCCTCAGGTGGCTGAGCCGCCGCGGCGGCGTGTCCAGCGCCTGGGCCAGGCGGGTGCCGGCGGTGTCGAGCACGTCGATGGCCTTGTCCGGCAGCTGGCGACCGGCCAGGTAGCGGGCCGAGAGCTCGGCGGCAGCGCGCAGGCCGCTGTCGCCGATCAGCACCCCGTGGGTCGATTCATAGACGTCGCGCAGGCCGCGCAGGATGACCAGCGCCTGCTCGACGTCCGGCTCGCCCAGGGCCACCGGCTGGAAGCGCCGCGACAGCGCCGGGTCCTTCTCGATGTGCTTCTTGTACTCGCGCCAGGTGGTGGCGGCGATGGTGCGCAGCTCGCCCCGGGCCAGGGCCGGCTTGAGCAGGTTGGCGGCGTCGGCGCCGCCTTCCGGGTTGCCGGCGCCGATCAGGGTGTGGGCCTCGTCGATGAACAGCAGCGTCGGGACGGCGGCCTCCTTGACCTCCTCGATCACCGCCTTGAGGCGCTTCTCGAACTCGCCCTTCACCGAGGCCCCGGCCTGCAGGGCGCCGAGATCCAGCGCCACCAGCTCCACCCCGGCCAGCGCCGCGGGCACCCGGCCCTCGACGATGCGCGCGGCGAGGCCCTCGACCACGGCGCTCTTGCCGACCCCGGCGTCGCCCACCACGATGGGGTTGTTCTTGCGGCGGCGGCCGAGGATGTCGAGCATCTGGTCGATCTCGGGGTCGCGGCACAGCACCGGGTCGAGCTCGCCACGGCGGGCCTGCTCGGTCAGCGAGGTGGCGAAGCGCGAAAGCGCGCTGTCCTCGCCGCCCGCGCCCCGGGCGGGGCTCGGCCGGGCGTCCTCGGGCGAAGCGGCCTCGGCGGAGTCGCGGGTCAAGCGGGGGAAGTCGCGGCGCAGCCGCTCGCGGTTGATCCCGGCCAGCAGCCGCTCGCCGCGCGGCCCCAGGTAGCGGCCTGCATGGTGCAGCAGGGCGGCGAAGATCACCCCGCTGCGCAGCTCGCGATGCTCGAGCTCGGTGCTGGCCAGCAGCCAGGCGTCCTGCAGCAGCTCGACCAGCAACGGCGAGAAGCTCGGCGTGGCCACCTCCAGGTCGCGGGGCGGCCGGGCGTCCTCGGTGAGCGCGCGGCGCAGCGCCTCCGGCTCGATGTCCTCGGCGTCGAGCAGCACCCGAAGGTCGCACAGCGGCTGGTCGAGGAAGGCCAGCAGCAGGTGGGACACCCCCACCTCCGGGGCCTGCTGCTCGGCGCACAGCGTCGCGGCCCCCTCCAGCCCCTGACGGGCGATGGCGTTGAGTCGGCCGATCAGTGCCGGTAGCTCTACCCTGAGCATGGTCTCTCCCTAAATGTCTTCAACAAGCGGTTGTCCGAGCCGCCCGGCGGCTAGTCGATGATGCGTTCCAGCAGCAGGCCGACCTGGTCGGCCTGCTCGCCCAGCGACCACGAGAAGCCGGCATAGACCCCGGCCATGGCCAGGGCGAAGAGCGCGAAGATGCCCCACAGCGGCAGGCCGTCGCCCTGGCGGCGCGCGGCGGTGAGCACGTTGTCCAGGGGCCGGGTCAGGCCGTCCTCGCCGGGCTCGTCGAGGGCCGCCAGCTGGTCGCCCAGCTCGCGCAGCACCTGCTCGTACTCCTCCCGGCCCTGGGGCATGACCTTGTAGCGCCCCTCGAAGCCCAGGCACAGGCAGAGGTAGATGAAGCCCAGCAGGTCGCGGTAGCGGCGCGGCTCCTGGCGCAGCCGGGCGAGGATCGAGAAGACCTTCTCGCCGCCCCAGGTCTCGTTGTGGAAGCGCGTCAGCAGCGAGTGCCCGGCCCACTGGCTCTGCTGGCCCCAGTCGGTGCCCATCACCGCCTCGTCGATGAACGAGCACAGCACGTAGCGGTAGGCCAGCAGGGTCGGCCGGTCGTAGCCCTGTTCGGTGAGCTCGACCTCGATGGCGGCGATCTCGTCGACCACCTGGCGATAGAGGCGGTCGATGTCGTCCAGGCCGTCGAGCTGGCGGACCCGCACCACCATGCCCAGCAGCGAGCCGGCGGCGTCGACCAGCGGATTGAGGCTGTGGCCGCGCAGGCGGAACCAGTAGTCCTGGTCGGCGTCCAGGTGGTCGGCGTGGCTGTGGATCAGCCGCTCCAGGCCCTGGACATCGATGCTGTCCTCGTGGCGACGGGCCTCGTCGCGCGTGGCGAGTTGGTTCATGGCTTAGCTCCTGATCGCCCAGAACTGCATTTCCAGCCCCGGGAAGTCGCCGGCGACGTGGAAGGCGAAGCCGCTGGCCCCCTGCAGCATGCTCCAGGCCTCGCTGTGGCGATCGAGGCGGAAGTAGCTGTAGCCGGCGTGGAAGGGCAGCTGGCGCGGCACCACCGGCAGGGGCTCGAGCGGGATCCCCGGCAGCTGGAGGCTGATGAGATCGCGGATGCGCTCGACGCTGGCCACCTTGGTCTGCTGCACGAACAGCTTGCGCAGGCGCTCCGGCGGCAGGTCGGCGCGCACCGCCAGGATGAAGTCGGCGTCGTCGAGCAGGCTGCGGTCGGCCAGGGTGGCCACCTTGAGCCCGTAGCGCCGCGACTGCAGCTGGATGGCCATCGCCCGGGGCTCGAGCACCGTGGACAGCGACTGGCGCAGGCTCTGCATCAGCGGCCGGAAGGCGGCCTCGGGGTGGTCGTGGTCATAGGCCGGGAATTCCGGCGGCAGCCGCGACTCGGCGGTGAAGGTGGTCAGCTCGCAGCAGGTCTCGAGCATGCTGGCGTAGAGCCGCTCGGGATGCAGGTGGCCGAGCCGCGCCAGGTGCTGGAAGCGCGGCTGGGCCCGGTTGAGCGCCTGCAGCAGCATGAAGTCGGCGACATCGGCGACGCCCGACTGGTCGGGGGTGGCCAGACGCTGGGCGAGGTTGCGGGCCCGCTCGCGCATCAGGCCGGCCATCTCGCCGACGAAGCGCTGCAGCACCGGCGCCGCCTGGACGTTGAGCAGGGTCGGCAGGAAGCCCTCGTCCAGCACCAGGCTGCCGTCGGGACGGCGCTCGAGGATGCGTGCCACCGCCAGGCAGGCGTAGGCGCTGCGGTCCTCGTTCTCCAGCAGCAGCCGCGGCGCCACCCGGGCCAGGTCGAGGTCCGCCAGGTCGCCGACCCGCGAGTGCAGGTCGCGCACCCCGCGCTGGGTGGCGCGGTAGCGCGAGGCCAGCGACGAGGCCTCCCAGCTCACCTCGGCCACGCCGTCGGTGGCCAGGGGCACGCCCAGGTAGACCACCTGGTTGGCCACCGAGGCGTCGTCGATCTCCAACGCCGGGGGCTCCAGGTCGTCGTCGGGCAGGCGGAAGGGGGTGCCGTCGGGCAGCACGCCGCTGGCCTCGCTCAGGGCGATGCGCCCGAAGCTCAGGTACTCGGTATTGAGCGCCAGCGTCAGGAAGCCATGCAGGTGGCCGCCCACGCCGCGCAGGCGGGTGTCGACCAGGCCCTCCAGGCTGCGTTGCTGCTGCTGGAAATGCTGGGGCTTGATGAACAGCCCCTCGCTCCAGACCACGGGGTTGCGACTGGCCATCAGGTCTCCTTCCTCAGCGCGGCCTCGCGCGTCAGCAAATGCACCAGCAGGTGGTAGTCGCGCCCGCGGGCGTCGACCTCCACGACCTTCTTCCACTGCGCCCGGTTGGGCTCGGCGTAGAAGGCGATGATGCCGATGTAGCGGGTGTCCTCCTCGACCTCGAAGGGCTCGTAGAACTTGAACTGCCCCGGCAGCAGGGTGAAGTCGTCATGCGCCAGGTAGTTGGTGCCCAGCGCCTCCTCGAGGTCCTCCTGCAGCTGGCGGTGGTCGGCCGCCATCAGCATGGAGTCGTCCTTGAGCTGCAGGATCTGGAAGCGCACGGGCGTGCCCTCCCCCTCGGCGTTGGGATTGATGCCCGCGGCGGCCAGCATGCTCAGGTCGACCCGCGACGGGCGATCCTCGGGGTAGCCCACCGGGATCGAGGGATCCTTGAGCACCTCGTAGGTCTTGCCGGCGGCCTCGAAGGTCGAGGCGCAGCCGGCCAGCGCCAGCACCAGGGCGCCGCCGAGCGCCAGGCGCCACATCGCCGTGGCGAGCCCGGCCCGTCGGGGGCTCATGCGCCCTCCCGCTGCTGGCGGCGCACCGACTGATCGTAGGCCTGCTCGAAGACCTCCCAGAACAGCTTCTCGAAGCCCTGCTGGCGGCCGGAGTTGAGCTCCTGGTAGTAGTGGCGATACATCTCCCAGGCCCAGCCGCCCTCGTCCTCGCCCGGGCGGCCGGCGCCCCGGTAGGCGTGGAAGCGCTTGAGCAGCGCATCCGGCGAGAAGGCGTCGAGGATCGACTTGAGGGCCGTGCCGATGGCCTCCTCCACCGCCGCCTGGTGCTGCCGCTGGTGCTCGAGGCATTCCGCCACCGCCGCCGGCGCGGACAGGTGCACCGGGCTGCGCTGGGCGGCGAACAGGGTGGTCAGGGTCTGCTCATAGGACTGGCCGAGGCGCAGCGGGTTGTCCTCGATGGGCTGCAGGCGGCGGTCGCGCAGCGGATAGCGGCTGCCGTCATGGGCCTGATGGAGCATCAGCAGGCCCTCGACGGCGGCCTTGAGGGTGCGGCCCGCCTCCTCGAGGAAGGCATGCTGCTCGGCGCTGTCGCGGAAGCGCAGCTCGCCGCCGAGGGTCTGCAGCAGCGGCGAGGCGCCGATGTGGCCGCCCTCCCCCGGCGCCGGCTCCTGCCAGCGCTCCTCGAGCTGCTCGCCGACCGAGCGTTCCAGATCGTTCAACAAGCGTTCATCCATGTCGGGTTCCTCGTAGCGTCGGTTCCTCGGCGCCGCCGGCGCGCCGGCCGTCGCGGCCTGCCCGTCCAGGGCTTCGAGCAGTTCGTGGTCATCGTCCGGGCCGGCGCCGGGCTCGTCGGCGAGCGCGGCCATGGGATCCTGGTGGCGCCGGGCCGGCGACGCCTCGCCCAGGGCCTCCAGAGGGTCGTGCCGCGGCGGCGGGGCCGCCGCGCTGGTCAACGGCGCCTCGGCGTCTTCCAGGGCGTCGTGCTCCTCGTCGACCAGGGTCGCCAGCGGCTGCACGCCGGCCGCATCGGCCTGGCGATCGCCCAGGTGCACCCGCAGGTGATAGTCGCCCACCCGCAGCTCGTCGCCGTCGCGCAGCGCGACCCGCCGCTCGCGGCCGATGGGCAGGGTCGCGTGGTTGACGAAGGTCTGGCCGCTGCGATCGACCAGGCAGAAGCGCCCGTCGAGGCGCCGGATCTCGGCATGGCCGGGGCGTATCCGGCCGGCGTGATCCTGCAGCAGCCAGTCGTCGGCCGCCGCGCTGCCCAGGGTGCCGCCCTCCGCCGGGAAGACGTGGCTGCTGGTGGAGCGGCCCTCGAGCCGTTCGCTGTTGGTGACCACCAGGGTGATGGCCTGCTGGGGTAGCGTCGCGTTCATGGGATTCACCGTGTCATCTGAATGCGGACCCGGCGCCGCCGGGGGACCGCCTCGGCCTCGGGCTGGACGAAGGTGGTCCAGCCCAGCTGGCAGCTGCCTCCCTCGCCCAGGCACATGGGGCGCACCTCGCGCTCCAGCAGCTCGAGCTCCAGGTCGTAGGCCAGGGGCTCGCGCAGCACGAACTCCATCAGGGTGCGCAGCGCCTGGTGGTCGCGCCCGTCGGGCAGGAAGTCCCGGAAGCGGGCCAGCGTCAGGCCGCGCAGGCAGAGCGCGAACTTGCCGCGGATGTCGTCGACCCGACTGCCGGCGATCATGTCCTGGCCCAGGGTGGAGGCGCCCAGGCCGGTGCGGCTGCGCTGATCGGCCGGGATCTCGACCCGCCGATGCACCCAGGACTCGACCTCCACCCCGTCCAGGTCGAAGCAATGGCCGACGATGCCCGCCACCACGTCCGGCGAGCGCGAGCGACCGGCCAGCAGGCCGGCGTAGGCCAGCATCTTGCTCCAGTTGATCGGCGTCTCGCCGCGCAGTCGCTCGTCGGCCAGTCCCACCAGGGCGAAGATCGCCGACGAGAAGCCGTCGGCGGCGCCGTCCTGGTAGCGCACGTGGTGGCGATACTTGCGCCAGCCGCGGTGCAGCAGCGACAGCACCCGGTGGTTGAAGAGGTCCAGGAAGTCGCCGGCCGCGCCCTCGCCATGGGCCTCGGCGTGCGCCATGGCCTCCAGGTAGTAGCCCGGCAGCGGCGACTGGGCGCCCTGCAGGCCCAGGAAGCTGACCCGCAGGTCGTAGCGCGCCGCCTCGCGGGGCTCCAGGGCGACGATGTCGCTGCCCGGGAAGCCCAGCGACGCCGAGGCCTGGAAGCGCACGCGCTCGGCGGCCGGGTCGGCCTCGCGGTCGCCCTCCAGGTCGTCGCCGTGGTGCCGGTGGAGCAGCTCCACCAGCTGGTAGAAGTCGTAGCGCCGGGCCCCGTCGACCAGGGGCGCGAGCGCTACATCAGGGGCTGCTGGCCCGACTGCAAGGTCCATGCGTAGCGCTCGCGGTTGTGGAGGTTGGTGACGTGCAGCTCGTGAAAGGAGTTGATGCTGGCGTACAGCGAGAAGAACCGGGCCAGCACGCTGGCGAACAGGAACAGGCTGCCCTCGTCGTCGAAGGCCTCCTGATCCAGGGTCATCTCGGAGCGCAGGCCGCGCACCGGCAGGCCGCGATACAGCCGATCCACCGGCTGGGTCTGGATGTCGACGATCCCGGCCAGGCGCTTGCGGGCGATGCGCTCGGCCTGGCGGTCGACCAGGGCGCGGAAGTCGTAGACCCGCAGCACCGAGCACAGGGCGTCGCGATCGAGCAGCGACAGGTAGTTCAGCGACAGGTTGGAGATCAGCGTCCACAACAGGCTGCCGTCCAGGGTCGGCCGCATGGCCGGGGTCGGCCGGGTGATGTTGCGAAACTCGGCGAAGGCCGGGCTGTCCTCGGTGGGCACGCAGATGTCGCCCACCGTGAGCCGCTCGGGCAGCTCGCGGTTGGAGCAGGTCAGGCGCAGAGAGATGGTCTCGCGCAGCCCCAGGCAGGCCTGCTCGTCGCCGCGCACGAAGGCGATGTCGTGATCGAAGCCGTCGCCGCGCAGGCTGTCGCGGACCCGCACCCGGTAGTAGCGGGCCTGGCGGCCGCGGTCGCGCTCGATCTGGTGCTCGAAGCTCTCGAAGGGCACATAGCGGCGCGGCTCGCCGCGGATGCGGCCGGTCTCGCTCTCCAGCCAGCCCTCCACGTCATCGACGCTGAACACCTCGTAATGGGCCGGATGGCGGCTGCTCGGCCGGATGCGGTACTCGCTGCGCTCGCCGCTGAGGTCCACCGGATCGGCGTCATGGGCGAAGAGGTTGATCGCCGGGGTGCAGTACAGCGCCAGGCTCTCGTCGCCCACCCGGGCGTCCGCCGGCAGGGTCCGCGAGAAGGTGAAGCGCAGCGTGATCCGCTCGGCCGGGCGCGCCGGCAGGTAACCGCCCAGGCGCTGCAGGTCGACGAACTGGAAGGCCTCGGGGAAGCACAGGTATTCCTGCAGGATGCGATAGCCCTGATAGACGTTGCGCGGGTACGGCAGCAGCGCGTCCTCGGCGGCGAAGCCCACCGGCGCCAGCAGCCCCGTGGGCAGCGCCTGCCGCTGGCCGTCGACCTCCAGCTCGAGGCCGGCCAGGTAGTGGCTCAGCCACAGGTAGAGGGTGCGGGCCGTGTAGCCGCTGCCGCCCAGGTGCAGGCGCAGGTCGCCCACGCCCAGGGCGTCCAGGGGCTGGTCGCTGTGCACCGCCAGGTCCAGCTCGACCACCGAGGCCTCCCGGGAGTGGCGCGCGGCGACCCCGTCGTGGGCCAGCGGGTAGACCGTCAGCGCATGGCAGGTGCGGAAGCCGCAGGCGGTGCCCTCCACCTCGCGGCTGGCCAGGGTGGTGCCGCGGGGCACCGTCTGGGCCCCGCTCAGCCCGTGCCAGTGCGGGGTGAACTGCACCACCGTCATGCTCGGCACCGGGCGCAGGTAGTTGGGCCACAGCATGCCGATCAGCGAATGGGTCAGCTCGGGGAACTCGTCGTCGACCTTCTCGCGCAACCGCCCGGACAGGAAGGCGAACCCCTCGAGCAGGCGCTCGACGTCGGGGTCGGTGCTCTGCTCGGACAAGAAGCGGCTCAGGCCGGGATTGCCCTCGGCGAATTCCCGGCCCTGACGCTTCAGGAAGTCCAGTTCGTCCCGGTAGTAGCGGTTCAGCATGTCGGCCTCAGTTCAGGCACTGGTAGCGCTTGTCGTTGAGCAGCAGATCGATGGTCGTCTGGGTCGAGTCGCGCCCCATGTCCAGGGTGGCCTGGACCTGGAAACGCAGCTGCAGCGGCGTGCCCTCGTTGGGCAGGGTCTCGACCTGGACGCGACGCACCCGCGGCTCGAAGCGCTCGATGCACTCGCGGATGGCGCGTTCGACCTTGAGTTCCAGGTCCAGCACCCCGAGGGTGGCGTCGTTGAAGTCGAGCAGTCCCAGCGCCGGGGCACACTCGCTGTGCCCCGGGTGGCTGTTGAGCAGGTCGACCAGGTGGCGCTTGATGGAGGCCAGGGTGGCCTCGATCGCCTCGTCGCCTTCCGGCAGCGGCCGTGCCGGGGCCGACAGGCGCTCGAACAGCCGGGCGCCGAGGGGCCCGCTGCGATCCCTGATGGCGGTCATGGGCTCAGTCCTTGTCGAGGCGTCCCACCAGGGAGAGCTCGAAGTTGGCACCCATGTACTTGAAGTGCGGGCGCACCGCCAGCGACACCTGGTACCAGCCCGGGTCGCCCTCGACGTCGGAGACCTGCACCGAGGCGGCGCGCAGCGGCCGGCGGCTGCGCACGTCGGCCGGCGGATTCTCCTGGTCGGCGACGTACTGGCGGATCCAGGTGTTGAGCTCGCGCTCGAGATCCTGGCGCTCCTTCCAGGAGCCGATCTGCTCGCGCTGCAGCACCTTGATGTAGTGGGCCAGGCGATTGACGATGAACATGTAGGGCAGCTGGGTGCCGAGCTTGTAGTTGGTCTCGGCCTCGCGCCCTTCGGGGGTGTTGGGGAAGGTCTTGGGCTTCTGCACCGAGTTGGCGGAGAAGAAGGCGGCGTTGTCGCTGCCCTTGCGCATGGTCAGCGAGATGAAGCCCTCCTCGGCCATCTCGAACTCGCGGCGATCGGTGATCAGCACCTCGGTGGGGATCTTGCTCTGGATCTGGCCCAGCGCCTCGTAGGTGTGCACCGGCAGGTTCTCCACCGCCCCGCCGCTCTGCGGGCCGATGATGTTCGGGCACCAGCGGTACTTGGCGAAGCTGTCGTTCAGGCGCTCGGCGAGCAGGTAGGCGGTGTTGCCCCACAGGTAATGCTCGTGGCTCTCGCTGACCGACTCCTCGTAGTGGAACGACTTGACCGGATTCTCCACCGGGTCGTAGGGCATGCGCAGCAGGAAGCGCGGCGCGGTCAGCCCCAGGTAACGGGCATCCTCGGACTCGCGCAGGCTGCGCCAGCGGGCGTACTTGGGCCCCTCGAAGATCGCCTTGAAGTCCTTGATGTTAGGCAGCTCCTCGAAGCTGTCGATGCCGAAGAAGCTCGGTGCCACCGAGGACAGGAAGGGCGCATGGGCCATGGCCCCTACCGAGGCGGTGTACTGCAGCAGCTTGATGTCCGGCGTCGCGGGCGTGAAGTCGTAGTGGCCGATCATCGCCGCCACCGGCTCGCCGCCGAACTGGCCGTACTCGGCGGCGTAGACGTGCTGGTAGAGCCCGCTCTGGCTGATCTCCGGGGCGAACTCGAAGTCCTCGAGCAGCTCTTCCTTGGTGGCGTGCAGCACGTTGAGCTTGATGTTCTCGCGGAAGTCGGTGCGGTCGACCAGCAGCTTGAGGCCGCGCCAGGCCGACTCCAGGTGCTGGAACCCCTGGTCGTGGAGGATCTCGTCGACCTGGTGGCCGATCTTGCGGTCCAGCTCGACGATCATGCGATCGACGACCGACTTGTTGACCTGCTGGTCATCGTCGCTCTTGAGCAGCTCGCCGATGAAGGCCGCCACGCCCTGCTTGGCCACGTCGTAGCCCTCGTCGGCGGGGGCCATGCGGGTCTGGGCCATCACCTGATCGAGCAGGGAGAGATCCTCGGCGCTCTCGGCGGACTGGGCCTGGGATTGAGTGGATTCGGTCATGATGGGTGCCTCGCGTCCGTGCGTGGAAATCAGGAATCCCCGGCGGGGGCCTCGTCGTCGAGCAGTTCGAGCTCATTGAGCAGCTGATCCCGGGCCTCGGGGCTCTCGATCAGCGCCTGCAGACGCTCGCGGAAGGCCGGCACGTTGCCGAGCGGCCCCTTGAGCGCCACCAGGGCCTCGCGCAGCTCGACGAGCTTGCGCAGCTCGGGCACCTGGCGCGCCACGCTGTCCGGCGAGAAGTCCTGCAGGGAATTGAACTGCAGCTCCACAGCCAGCTCGCGCCCGTCTTCCTCGGCCCCTTCCTCGAGGCGGTTCGGCACGCTGGTCTGCAGGCCGAGCCCGGCCTCGCGCATCACGGACTGGAAGTTGTTCTTGTCCACCGAGACCGCTTCGCGTTCCTCGATGGGCGCCTCCTCGGCCCCTCCCTTGAAGTCGCCGACCACCAGCAGCTTCTGGGGCAGCTCGGTCTCGGCCTGCTGATCCCCGGTGGCGGGAACGTATTTGATATTGATGCGCTCTTTGGGCGCGACGGAGCCTTCCTTGGACATGGCGAACCTTCTCCCTGCGAATGACGACTCGATGCGGAGGTGTCCGGCCCGACGGCACCCGCTGACGACGGCGGCCGGCCGGGACGTGAGTGAACGAACCGCGGCCCGTCGATCGACAGCATTGCCGTTCGACAGGCTTAAATTTCGGCCGCGAGGCTACCACCCTTCAAGCGACTGTCGAGTGCCCCCTCACCGCCCCACGCGTCTGCGTGCCAGGTCGGCCTCTCCCTTGAATCACACAACGAGGTGTCATCATGCACGATCTCCCACTAAACATGGCGAAAGAGTGTATCGGCTTGTAACACACACCCCGCATGTAAGAGATGTCTTACGCCACTCGACTCGAATGACGTACATTAGACATTCTCTATATAGGACGCATTCTCACAGGCAACTCCCGGCAGGGTAGCCGCGCGCCCCGTGACCGAGGTGCCAAAAGTGCACGAAACGGCATATGAGTGACCTGCCCCCAGGATCGTCATCGTGGGGTCGGGGTGCCTTCCGCGACGCGACGAGCCGAGGAGTCGGGGTGCGAAGAGAAGAGGGAGTGGAGAAACCAGGGGGTCATTACAAGGCGATAATCCCGATCCCCATGGCTGGGCAAGACATATCAGGAGTCGGGAAACGACGCCCTCCCGGCCTGGAAGCGGCACGCCGCAGTCCGCGCGGAAACCGCGACCCAAGGGAAGTGAACGGAGTGCTGGGCTCACGCAGAGCTTGGAGGATGGTATACGACCCACCGTGAGCAGAACGACAGGGGCCTACTTTTACAGTGAAAGCGATGAGCGGTGATATCGAACCGCCTCGCGTCGGATACGGCGGGAGCCGTTCAAAGGCTTAAGGGCTGGCACCCTCGAGCAGGCATAAGCATCGCCTCGCAAGGCGGCCTGGGGATACCAGGCCATGGCCTCACGGGTCAGGCCACACCCCAGCAGGCGAGTCATTTCACCCGAGTCATAAACGCCCTATCTGGAGCGAGCCTCGGCGGCTCGCTCCAGATAGGGCTGCATCTCGATCCATCCATGCAGCCCCCAGAGGCGCATACCTTCGTCCTTGGCCTCCTGAACCTCGGGCTCAAGGGCCCATACCGGCACCGATAGAAGCATCAGACCACCAAACAATCCGCCTAAGACCTTTTCCCTCACGAGCTAGAAACCATATTTAGGAGGAAAAGTAGATAAGGGAGACCCATGATTCAACCACTCGTCTTCGGCTAGCGCTTCGGCTTCCTGCCGCTGATCGTATGTCAGGAGGTCACGATTTCTTTCCATTAGGTTTTTAGGATAATGATCTCCTACCTCTACACGCATTGCATAAAGAATTGCCCATCCCTTTACAGGATCTCGCTCGACTAAACATTGACCACCTCCAAACTCCTGAAAGCTATCAGGATTAAGGTAACACCAGGCAACCCCCAATCGAGCATCCAGCATCCCTGCTTCAGAGGCTTTGAACTCCCACTCCCAAGACTCTTCATCTTCTCCTTGCTCCTCTAACATGCTAGAGAGTGTCCGCATCGCAGGCACATGCCCTTGTTCCGCCGCCTGTCGAGCCAGTTTTTCGGCGGCTTCGAGGCGGCTCTCGTCCGACCAATAGAAGCCGTACCCGTCCCGGATCATCTTGGCTAGACGATCCTTAGCCTCGGAGTTACCAGCTTCTGCGGCTTTTTCCAACCATTCATTCCCTTCATCGCTATCGTCCAAGGCGCCATAGATGTAATACAGCGCCAGCATAGCCTCAGCATCACCCCCCTCAGCCTTGGGCAAAGTCTCGGCCAGGGCCTTCTCTCGCCAACCCTCGGCGTCCTCCGGGCATTCGTCGCCGGCGACGCAGGCGCCGCCCTGAAACAGGCGCAGCATGGCATAGGGTTCGCCATGCTCGGCAGCTTTGAGATACCAGTCCAGGGCCGCTCGCGTCATGTTCATCATGCTCTGACGGCGCTCCGCTTCCCCCATGTAATACATCGCCTCGACATCACCGGCCTCGGCGGCCTGCTCAAGATAGGACAAAGCCGCAGTCGAGTGCTGGATATTGTAAAGGCGCATGCCTTCGTCCTTGGCAGCCTGAACCTCCGGCTCGAGGGCAGAGGCCTTCATCGATAGCAAAAGCAGGCAGCCAAGCAATCCACATAAAGCCTTATCCTTCACGATCTAGAAGCCATATCTCGGCGGAAATTTCGACAAGGGCGGGCCATGGTTCAGCCACTCAACTTCGGCTAGCGCTTCGGCTTTCTGACGCTGATCGTATGTCAGGAGGTCACGACTTCTTTCCATAAGACTTTCGGCCTGTTGATTACCTGACTCTTCTACCATTGCATATAGAATAGCCCAACCCTTTACTTTATCCTGACCGGCGAGACATTCATTCCCGCCAAGCTCTTGATATTTTTCAGGATTAAGATAACAATAGGCAACCCCAAGCATTGGACCCACCATTCCAGACTCAGCAGCACTGACCTTCCATTCCCAAGATTCTTCCGCTTCACCTTTGTCACCCCAAATACCGGACAGCGTTAGCATCGCCGGCACATATCCTTGCTCAGCCGCGCCTCGAGCCAGTGTTTCGGCTGCTTCGAGGCGGCCACCTTCCGACCAATAGAAGCCATGCCCATCTTGGATCATCTTAGCCAGACGATCCTGAGCCTCAGGGTTACCGGCTTCTGCTGCTTTCTCCAGCCATGCACTCCCTGCATCGCTATCGTCCAGGGCGCCATAGATGTAATACAGCGCTAGCATGGCGTCGGCATCCCCCTCCTCGGCGAGGGGCAACTGTTCATCACGCGCCTTCTCGCGCCAGCCCTCGGCATTCTCGGGGCATTCGTCGCCGGCCACGCAGGCGCCACCACTCCATAGACGCAGCATCGCATAGGGATCGTTATGCTCAGCGGCTTTCAGATACCACTCCAAGGCATCACTGGTCATTCCCATATGGGTTATACGATGAGACTCTCCCAAGTAGTACATGGCCTCTACATCACCCGCTTCGGCGGCCACCTCCAACTTGGGTATCGCGTCGGCCACGTAGCCAAGATTGTAATCGATCATCCCCGAGTCTTTGGCAGCTTGGATTTCATCTTCCAGCCCCCAAGCAAGCGATGAAAATATAAGTAAAGCACTTGCCAGCAGCAGCTTTACTTTTTTTGAAATAATTAAAGAACCATTAACTGAAACAGAAATCAACACATCATCACCATTATAAACTATCCAGAAGTAACATGCAGACCAAGACGGGAAGAATTCTGCAAATATTCGTCTCTTGCAACAAGCGCAGGATCAGAAGATCTGGCATTATGATCTGCAACTCTCGACATAAAATCATCCAGTATTATCAGATTTTCTTTATAAGCAGCTCTACGGTCATTATCGGTCCTCTCCCCATCGCTCGCCATGCGCGCAACGCTCTTCTCGAAAAGAATCTGGGCTGGGTTGGGAGTAGTTGCTGAAAACCCATAGCACCTATCGTTATAGGCACCCTCCGTCGCGCCTTCGACCAGCCACTTCAGGCAGTTGGCGATGGCGATCTGCTGGTAATCCTGGGCTTGGGCTTCGCTAAACCGATCGCCGTCAGCATCGAAGGATTCCGGACCGCTGGCCAGCACATGCAGCAGGGGGCCCAAGGCCTCAGGCGGCAACTGCTGCACCCAGGCCTTACGCTCATTTTCTTGCGCCCGCGACAAAGGGCGTGTCAGCGCATAGGCAATCGGTCCGGCCCGCTCCGAGCGGGTGAAGTCGTCGTACAGGCTGTCCACGTAGTCCAAACCCCGCAGGGCCAGCATGCCGACGTCCACCAACAGCATCGTCTGCATGAAGAACAGCTTGCTGAAACCCTCGAAGGCAGCGGGGGTGATCCAGTCGACCACCTCGTAGTCGTTGTCCACCAGGGCCTGATGCAGCATGCCCATCCAGGGGTCCAGCCGGTCGGGATCGAGCTCGACACTGAACTTGCCGCCGACGCCGCCCTTGAGCACCAGCCGGGCCTTGAGGGTCAGCACGAACTTGCCGTCGATCAGGCCGATCTGGAAGTCCGCCTCGGCGCCGATGCCTGCCAGGGCCTCGGCGGCCAGGGTCGCCTTGGACAGCTCGCCCCAGTCGTCGAGCGGCTCGCTGAGCATGCCGAGCTCGTCCAGGGCGGCATACTTGGGCAGGCGCTGCAGGATGTCCCGCGGCGGTTTCCAGCGCAGCGCCACGCTGCATTGCACCGTGATGCCGACGCCGGCGAAAGCCTTGAAGGAGGCGGCGGCGCCAGCCTGGGTGGCATGGTCGAGGCCGACGAGGGAAACCCCGTTCTGGTCGACGCTGAGGCCGGTCTCGGCGGCGAGTACCGCGCTGGCGCCCGCGAAACCCTTGGCCACCGGCTCGAGGCGCAGCGCATAGCAGCCCAGGCTGCGGCGCTCATCGCCCTTGTTGTGTAGCGTCACCTCGATGGGCTCGGCACTAGTTTCTTCAGGCAGCGAGAAGGTCCCGAAGGAGAGTTCGCCGGCCACCAGGTGGAACTTGGCCTCCGCCTTGGCCGAATAGCTGGCCTTGGCGCCAGCAGCGCGATCCGGTCGGTTCTGCAGGCCTCCCGCCGCTGGCGAGCCAGCTGCGGGTCTGGTGGTTAACTCGCGCTCGTCGACCCGCTGACCGATATCCTTGGCCTCGGCCTCGAGGTTACTACCCGCCTCGGCCGAGACGCTGCCGTCCATGACCTCCAGCGACAGGCTCGGCCCTGTGGCCTGTATCTCCTGGGGGCTGTCCGGCGCGACCCGATCCTTGAGATCGCCATAGCTCATCCCGACCATGCGCAGGTACTGTACCTGAGCCGAGGCATCTAGATCTCAAGCTTTCACTCTTGTATATCTGCGAAAAATCAATACCCAAATCGAGGAATAAAGTCCGAAAGCTCTGGTTGTCTACCGACCAATTCATCAGATAGCCTTTCAGCCTCACGCATTTGATCTGATGTCAAAACCCCTTGATTATCCTCAAGAATCCCTTTTGCATCTCTATCACCAACCTCTTCAACAACTGCACGCAAAATCGCCCATCCCTTAACTTTATCTTGCTCGACTGGGCAGAGCCCTTCCACCGACATTTCCTCCAGCTCTTCAGGATTCAAATAACACCATCCCACTCGGTTTCTCAAATTAACATAACCAAGCTCACTACCCAATCTCCCCCACTCCCAAGCATTGTCAAAATCACCTTGCTCAACAAAAATCTCGCTCAACTCGACAATCGCAGGAACATAATTCTGTTTAGCAGCTGCCTGCAACCACTCTAAAGCTGCATTCTGGCGACTCGAATCAAAAAAATACCAACCCTGTCCATTAATAATATTCTTAGCCAGACGAGTTTGGGCTTCGGGGTTTCCCGCTTCCGCCGCTTTCTCCAGCCATTCAACGCCCTCTCCACTATCGTCCAACAGGCGATAGATATGGTAGAGCGCCAACATGGCATCGGTATCACCGGTCTCAGCCTTGGGCAAAGTCTCGGCCAGGGCCTTCTCGCGCCAGCCCTCGGCGCCCTCTGGACACTCGTCTCCAGCGACGCAGGCACCACCCTGAAAAAGGCGCAGCATGGCGTAGGGATCGCCATGGTCTGCGGCTTTCAAATACCAGTTTAAGGCTGCACGCGTCATACTGCCCATACGCTGACGTCGTTCGGCCTCTCCCATATAATACATAGCCTCCACATCGCCACCCTCGGCGGCTTGCTCTAAATAAGCCAAGGCTGCTGTTGAGTGATGAATATTGTAGAGACGCATGCCTTCATCTTTAGCCTCCTGACCCTCAGAATCAAGAGCACTCACAGGCACAGAAATAGCTAAAAAAACTGTTCCACAAAGAAAACAAAAAAATGAGCAGAGGCTAACTTTTTTCATAAACCATCCTTGCACCACTGGGAGGGTTAACCAATTGGCAGCTAGAGTCCATATCAACCCCCAACCTATTAGCAACAGAGACATAGCCATTCCTAGCCCTAACAGCTGGAATCTCCATTGTACCGATCTTAGACATAAACTGATCTAGCTCATACCGATTCTGACAGTAAGCTTGTCCAAGAGACACGCCCTCGTCTCGCCTGCCATCCTGAGCCATCCGAGCCACCGCCTTTTCGAAAAGCCGCTGAGCGGCAGAGCGAGGATATTGCCCACTCATGTACCCCCGCTCAATCCACTCGAGGCATTGGGCGATAGCAATCTGCTGTAGATCGATGGCTTGATCGTGATCGAAGCTTTGCTCTGCGACTTCATATCCGAAAAAGCCCGGGTCGGCCCTTAACACATGAAGCAGGGGACCCAAGGCCTCAGGCGGCAACTGCTGCACCCAGGCCTTCAACTGCTTCTCCCTCTCGGGGTTAGATGCCGTGTCGACGATGGCATAGGCAATCGGTCCGGCCCGCTCCGAGCGGGTGAAGTCGTCGTACAGGCTGTCCACGTAGTCCAAACCCCGCAGGGCCAGCATGCCGACGTCCACCAACAGCATCGTCTGCATGAAGAACAGCTTGCTGAAACCCTGGAAGGCGGCGGGGGTGATCCAGTCGACCACCTCGTAGTCGTTGTCCACCAAGGCCTGGTGCAACATGCCCATCCAGGGGTCCAACCGGTCGGGATCGAGCTCGACGCTGAACTTGCCGCCGACGCCGCCCTTGAGCACCAGCCGGGCCTTGAGGGTCAGCACGAACTTGCCGTCGATCAGGCCGATCTGGAAGTCCGCCTCGGCGCCGATGCCTGCCAGGGCCTCGGCGGCCAGGGTCGCCTTGGACAGCTCGCCCCAGTCGTCGAGCGGCTCGCTGAGCATGCCGAGCTCGTCCAGGGCGGCATACTTGGGCAGGCGCTGCAGGATGTCCCGCGGCGGTTTCCAGCGCAGCGCCACGCTGCATTGCACCGTGATGCCGACGCCGGCGAAGGCCTTGAAGGAGGCGGCGGCGCCAGCCTGGGTGGCATGGTCGAGGCCGACGAGGGAAACCCCGTTCTGGTCGACGCTGAGGCCGGTCTCGGCGGCGAGTACCGCGCTGGCGCCCGCGAAGCCCTTGGCCACCGGCTCGAGGCGCAGCGCATAGCAGCCCAGGCTGCGGCGCTCATCGCCCTTGTTGTGTAGCGTCACCTCGATGGGCTCGGCACTAGTTTCTTCAGGCAGCGAGAAGGTCCCGAAGGAGAGTTCGCCGGCCACCAGGTGGAACTTGGCCTCCGCCTTGGCCGACAGGCTGGCCTTGGCACCGACGCCGCGATCACGCTGGTTTTGCCAACCCTCCGAATCCTCGACCGAGGTCGACGCGCTTTCCCCGGCCATTGATGCGGTGGAGGCACTATCAGAACCGCGATTGGTGAGCTCCCGCTCTGCGACCCGCTGACCGATATCCTTGGCCTCGGCCTCGAGGTTACTACCCGCCTCGGCCGAGACGCTGCCGTCCATGACCTCCAGCGACAGGCTCGGCCCCGTGGC
>NZ_JARWAK010000026.1:0-20455 GCF_031451675.1 Halomonas koreensis
ACCTTCGAAAAACCTCAAGCAAAACAAGCGCTTCTGCCACTCATCACCGCCTGCAACGTTGCCCGTCGCCGGCAGCGGATGCGTACTTTACGGATTCTCCCGGACGCACGCAAGGACTTTGCGAAAAGATTTTCCTCGCCCCCGGCGCGCGTCATCCACAGCCGCTTTCGTCGCGCACCGGGTGTGGACAAGTCGTTCGGCAAGCGAAGACGACGACGCTCGGGCGAGGCGGGCGCCTCCCGGAAGGAGGCGCCCGGCGTCATCACTCGCCGATGGACAGGCGCACCATGCCGGTGCTGCTGCCGAAGGCGCTGACCTCGATGTCGTAGCTGCCGGGCTCGAGGCGGCGACGGATCCGCGAACCGAGCCCCAGGTCGCCGGCATCGTCGTTCTGGGCGCTGACCCCGGCCCCCGACAGGCGCAGGACCGTGTCCACCGCGCTCGAGGTGCTCTCGATCACCACGTCACGGGCGGTCTCGAGATCCAGCCGGTAGTTCAGGCTGCCGACGGTGGAGAGCTGCCCGTAGACCGTCTCGCCGAGGGCCACCTCGCCCCCATCGACAATGCGCCCCTCGAAGGCGCTCGCCTCGGCCCGCAGGCTGTAGGGGCCGGTGCCGCTGTAGCTCTCCACTTCCACCACATACTCGCCGGGCTCCAGCACGGTGGTGATCAGGGAGTTGCGATTGCCGCCGCCGTCGTCGTCACGCCGATCGACGCCGTTGCCGTGGAGCCTGAGCACCGGATCGAAGGCACCGGAGTCCAGGGCGAGCTCGACCTCGCTGGTCTCCTCGACCTCGAAGCGATAGGCATTGCGCCCCATGCCCAGCTGGCCACGCAGGCTCTCACCCGGCGTCAGCTCGCCGTCGTTGCGGAACTCGCCATCGAAGGCCCGCGCCTCGGTCCGCAGGTTGTAGAGGCCGGTGCCGCTGTAGCTCTCCACCGCCACCACATACTCGCCGGGCTCCAGCACGGTGGTGATCAGGGAGTTGCGATTGCCGCCGCCGTCGTCGTCACTCAGCTCGATGCCGTTGCCGTGGAGCCTGAGCATCGGATCGAAGGCACCGGAGTCCAGGGCGAGCTCGACCTCGCTGGTCTCCTCGACCTCGAAGCGATAGGCGTTAGTCCCCGCCATGCCCAGGGTGCCACGCAGGCTCTCGCCCAGCGTGAGCTCACCGTCGTTGCGAAACTCGCCGTCGAAGGCACTGCGGGAGACATCCAGCGCGTACTCGCCGACCCCTGCGCCATAGCTGCTCACCTCGACGCGATATTCGCCGGGCATGAACACGCTCTGCAGCCGCGAGTCGGTGCCACTGCCGCCGTCGTCGTCGGACAGCTCGCTGCCCGGGCCACTGACCCGCAGCAGGGTATCGAAGGCCGAGGAGCGCAGCGACAGGGTCACGCTGGTGGGCTCGTCGATGTCCAGGCGATAGACGTTGGGAGAGCCGGCCTCGAGCCGGCCACTGATGTGGTCGCCGTCGCGCAGCGGACCGGCGTTGCGCCAGCCGTCCGACAGGTCATGCTGTTCGGCCTGCAGGCGGAAGGCGCCGGCGGTACTCAGCAGGTCGTGCTGGCAACGCTCGGCCACGTCCGCGGCCGGCGACTCGCCCCGCTCGACCTGCACGCGATAGTCGCCGGCCTCCAGGTAGGCCTCCAGGCGCAGTTCGCCGTCCGCGCAGGAGCGCGCCTGGCGCGTCTCGTCCTCGCCGACCAGGCGCATGGCCAGGTCGGGATTGCCGGACAGCGACAGATCCACCCGGGCCGGGGCGTCCAGGGTCAGCGGGTACTCGCTCCGCCCGTCCTCCAGCCGGCCGACCAGGGGCTGGCCGGCGTCCAGCGCCTCCGCCGACGACGCCGGGGCCGGCGTCAGGCGGTAGGGGCCGAAGGCGCCGCCGTCCTGGCCATTGACCACCACCAGGGTGCAGGCCTCGGACCGGGGCGAGGCCAGCAGCGTCGCCGGCTCGCCGTCGGGAGACCCCGAGGCGCTGCCCAGCCAGCGGCCCTGCTCGTCGAAGGCCGACAGCCGGGCGGCGAAGGGGGTGTCGAGCACGTAGCGAACCGCCACGTCCTCCGTGGTGCCGCACAGCCAGTGGGCGGCATGGCGGGTGCCGTCGTTGAGGTTGACGTCACTGGACGAGGTGAGCTCGCCGGCGATCTCGCTGCCGAGATCGGCCTCGGGGGCCGAGACGAAGCGCTGCTCCTCGTCGACGCAGCCGGCCAGGAAGGCCAGGCCGGCCACGCCGATCAGCAGGCGGCGGGGGTGCAGGACCGGCTGGCCGGTCGCGTTACGATGTCCTTGAGTTGCCACTCGATGTCTCCCTACAGATGGTTCCTTCCGTCGCCACCGGGCGACGGGGCAGGGGCACTATAGCGAAAAACATCGCATCACGGGATGGGCTCAGGGGTGACGCACCAGCACGATCAGCTCGCGAGGGCCGTGCACGCCGTAGGCGAGGGTCTGCTCGATGTCGGCCGTCTTGCTGGGCCCGGAGATCATCAGCGCATTGGTGGGCATGCCCGCGGCCCAGTCGTGTCGCTCCATGACATCGAAGAGGGTGTCCTCGATGGCCTCGGCGTCGAGCACGGCGATATGGATCGGCGGGACCAGGCTGAGCTGACGGGGCTCGTCGGCGGTCGGCCACAGCCAGAGGCTGCCGGTTTCGGCGATCCCCCCGCCGGTCGAGGTCAGCCCGGCCTCTACCCGATCGAACAGCTCCCGGCGCCAGGTCGCGATGTCGCGATCGGCGTCCACCAGTTCCACCTCGCCATCCGCCAGGGCGCCGCGCGCCTCGGCCGGTACCGGATGCGCGCGCCCCAGGGCCAACCGGCGCACGCCCTTGTCCCGCAGCACCCGGGCGAGGTGCTCGGTCCAGTCGGCGCGGCTGGCATGGATCACCTCGCCATGCACCGAGGCGATCCAGCGCTCGAAGCGCATCAGGCGCTCCTCGGCGTCCCAGCCGCGGCCGGTGACCACGGAGAAATCGCTCTCCGGCGCCGACAGGGCGCCGTCGGCCCGCTCGCGCAGGCGCTGCAGGATGCGGTCTCGAACACTCATGCGTCCTTCTCCTCGGATCGGCGCTGCCGGAGCAGGGCATGCAGAGTCGTCTTCGCCGGGCGGGGGGCGACGCGATACTCGGTCCAGGCCCCCAGCCGCGACGGCGTCAGGGCACGCAGCTTGCCGGCCAGGGCCGTGCCGCCTCGCCAGGCGCCGGGGTGGGTGGCCAGCCACTGCCAGCTTTTCCAGGCGGCCAGCTCGGTGCGCGAGCGCTTGGTGCCGGCACCCCGCACGTTGCCCCGCCCCTCGCCCACGGCCTCGCGGCGCAGCCGCACCAGCAGGTCGGGGATCGGGATCTTCACCGGGCAGACCTCGCCGCAGGCGCCGCACAGGCTGGAGGCGGTGGGCAGGTCCTGGGTGTCCTCGAGCCCCATCAGGTGCGGCGAGAGGATGCTGCCGATGGGCCCGGGATAGGTGGTGCCGTAGGTATGGCCGCCGACGCGGGTATAGACCGGGCAGTGGTTCATGCAGGCCCCGCAGCGTATGCAGCGCAGGGTGTCGAGCAGCTCGTCGTCCTGGTAGATACTGGAGCGCCCGTTGTCCACCAGCACCAGGTGTACCTCCTCGGGCCCGTCGTGCTCCTCCGGCCGGCGGGGGCCCGAGATCATATTGAGGTAGGTGGTGGCATGCTGGCCGGTGGCCGAGCGAGTCAGCAGCGAGTAGAGGGGCGCCACGTCGCGCAGGTGCTCGACCACCTTCTCGATGCCGGTCACGGCGATATGCACCGGCGGCACTGTGGTGGTCATGCGCCCGTTGCCCTCGTTCTCCACCAGGCAGAGGGTGCCGGTCTCGGCGACGGCGAAGTTCACCCCCGAGATGCCCACATCGGCAGCCATGAAGCGCTCGCGAAGCTGAGCCCGGGCCGCCGCGGTCATGGCGTCCACGTCCCGGGTGCGCTCGATGCCGGTTTTGTCGTGCATGACATCGGCGATCTCGTCGGTGTTGAGGTGGATCGCCGGCATGATGATGTGCGAGGGCGTCTGCTCGTTGAGCTGCACCAGGTACTCGCCCAGGTCCGACTCCAGTGCCTGGATGCCCGCGTCCTCGAGATGGGCGTTGAGGTGCATCTCCTCGGTGACCATGGACTTGCCCTTGATCACCGACCGCGCCCCGCGCGCCTCGCACAGCTCGCGGATCAGCCGACAGGCATGCTCGCCGTCCTCGGCCCAGTGCACCCGGATGCCGTTGGCCTCGCAGCGCGCCTCCAGGCGTTCCAGCAGGTCCGGCAGCCCGGCCAGGGCGCGCAGCCGGATGTTGGCGCCGAGCTCGCGCAGGGTCTCCAGGTCCCAGTCGCCGAAGCTGTCGCGCCGCTTGGCCATCAGCCCGTCCATGGCGCTGCGGAAGTTGGCGCGGATCTGCGGATTCTCCAGGGCCTCGTGGGCCTGGCGATGAAAGTCGCGCGGGGTGAAGGTCTGCACCGTCATGAGGTCCTCCGCCACAGGTAGCTGGCGATATGCTCGCCCTTGACCGCCGAGCCCCGCTGCTCGAGGCGCCCCGCGATGTTCATCAGGCAGCCGCAGTCGGAGGTCACCAGGTGCTCGGCGCCGGCCGCCTCGATGGCCCGCGTCTTGTCCTCGACCATGGCGGCGGAGACCTCGGGGTGGCGGACCGCGAAGGTGCCGCCGAAACCGCAACACTCCGTCGCCCGCGCCTGCTCCACCAGCTCCACGCCCGCGAGACGGCTCAGCAGGGCGGGACCGGTGTCGGCCAGGCCCATCTCGCGGCGGGCGCTGCAGGAGGTGTGCATGGCCACCTTCTCGGCGCGCCCCCCGTCATCCAGCCGCAGGTGGCAGACGTGCACCAGGAACTCGGTGAGCTCGAAGACCCGGCCGGCCACCTCCCGGGCTCGGTCCTCCCGCTCGGTGCCCGCGAAGAGGTCGGGGTAGTGCACCCGCATCATGCCGCCGCAGGAGCCGGACGGCACGATGATCGGCCAGGGCTCGGGGAAGAGATCCAACTGAGCCTCGGCCACCGCGCGAGCCTCGTCCTGGTAGCCCGAGGTGTAGGCCGGCTGGCCGCAGCAGGTCTGGTCCTCGGGGAAGATCACCTCGATGCCCTCCCGCTCGAGCAGCCGGATGCCGTCGAGACCGGCCTCGGGATAGAAGATGTCGACCAGGCAGGTGCCGTAGAAGTACACCTTGTCGGGCTTGGCGGGATAGAGTCTGACGGGGGTCATGGACAGGTCCTCGACGCCGGGGGGCGAGTGACGAGGCGCCGGACGCCTCTCGGGCAATTGGTAAAACCAATTGACACCGCGATGTCATCGCACATTAGGGGGCGGGGCGAAGGCTGTCAAATTCCCGCGCCCCCAGGCGGCTAGACCTTGGTATAGGCCGCCAAGAGGTGGCTTGCAACTCGCTGATGCGGCGGAAAAAGCCGCCCCGGCCGGCGAGGCGCGAGGGGGCTTCCGATCCTCGATCATTGGTAATACCAATTGTGTCGCGTTACCATGGCCGGCAGTCCCCGGCCCAGGAAATCCCGTCATGTCCTATCACGCCCTGCGCCAGCCCCGCCTGGCCGATGTCATCACCGAGCGCCTGGAGGCGCTGATCCTCGAGGGCAGCCTCAAGCCCGGCCAGCGGCTGCCCCCGGAGCGCGAACTGGCCGAGCGCTTCGGCGTCTCGCGCCCCTCGCTGCGCGAGGCGATCCAGAAGCTCGCCGCCCGGGGCCTGCTGATCAGCCGCCAGGGCGGCGGCACCTACATCACCGAGGACCTGCACAGCGGCTACAGCGACCCGTTGCTGGAGATGCTGTCCCGGCACGGCGAGTTCCACCTCGACCTGCTGGAGTTCCGCGACGCCATGGAAGGGCTCTCCGCCTATTACGCCGCCCTGCGCGCCACGCCCACCGACAAGGCGGTGCTGCTGCAGCGCTTCGAAGAGCTCGAGGCCCGTTTCGCCGCCCGGGACCCGGTCGAGGAGGCCAAGGCGGATGCCGCCTTCCACCTGGCCATCGCCGAGGCCGCCCACAACGTCATGCTGCTGCACACCATTCGCGGCATCTTCCACCTGCTGGAGAAGAGCATCGTCGAGAACCTCGAGCACCTGTTCGGCAAGCCCGACGCCCGCGAGCGCCTGATGGCCCAGCACCGGGCCCTGCTCGACGCCATCCTCCAGGGCAAGGCCGAGGAGGCCCGCACCCGGGCCCACGACCACCTGGTCTACGTCGAGGAAGGGCTGCTCGAGGCGGCCCGGGCCGAGACCCGCGCCCAGCGCTCGCTGCGCCGCGCCCAGGCCATGCCCGCCCCGGACGCCTGAGCCATGCCCGGCACCGAAGCGCCGCGTCGTCGTCGCCTGCTGCGCGGGGGGCTGCTGGCCCTGGGCCTGGCCGGCCTGGCGCTGTGCATGTGGCAGACCGCCCAGGTCGCCCGCGAGCAGGCCCTCCAGGCGCTGCACGACGACGCCGAGAACGAGCTGCGCCTCTCGGCGGCGGGCCTGACCGGCCACCTGTCGCGCCATGACTACCTCCCGGAACTGCTCGCCTCCCGGGAGGCGGTCAAGCGCTTCCTGACCGCCCCCCACCGGCAGGACCCGATGCCGCTCAACCGGCTGCTGGACCGCTTCCGGGCCACCGCCGACGTCTCCGATATCTACCTGCTGGACCGCCACGCCGACACCCTGGCGGCCAGCAACTGGCACCGGCCGGACACCTTCATCGGCCAGAACTACCGCTTCCGTCGCTACTACCAGGAGGCCATGCAGGGCCGGCAGGGCCGCTTCTTCGGCCTGGGCGTGCAGTCCCGGGAGCGCGGCTACTACTTCTCGGCCCCGGTGTGGCTGGACGACACGGCCCCGGACGCCCGCCCCGACGGGGTCATGGTGCTCAAGGTGCTGCTCGACGCCGTGGAGACCAGCTGGGCCGAGCAGGACGCCGAGCTGCTGGTCACAGATCGCGACGCCATCGTCTTCATGGCCAGCCGCCCCGAGCTGCGGCTGACGGCCCTGGCGCCGCTCAGCGAGGCCCAGCGCCGGGCCCTGCATGCCTCGCGGCGCTATGCCGACGAGCCGCTGCCGCCCACCGGCATCCGCGAGCTCGAGCGCCTGGGGCCGCGCAGCCGGCTGGTGGCCTTCGACGACGGCCCGCTGGCCGGCCGCCACTACCTGAGCCTGCGCCGCCCGATGCCGGCCTTCGACTGGCAGATGCATATCCTCAAGCCGCTGACCCCGGTGATCGACGCCCAGTGGCTGGCGGCCCTGCTGGCCGGAGGTCTCTACGGCCTGGTGGCGCTGGGCGGCGGCGTCGGCTGGCAGCGTCACCGGCTGCGTCGCGAGCGCGAGCGCTTCGCCGAGCGCGAGCGCCACACCCTGGCCCGGGCCCGGGACGAGCTGGAGCGTCACGTCGAGGCGCGCACCCGGGACCTGACGGCCACCAATCGGCGGCTGTCCGACGAAATCGAGGAGCGTCGCCGGGCCGAGGCCAGCCTGCGCGAGACCCGCGACGAGCTGGTCCAGGCCGCCAAGCTGGCGGTCCTCGGCCAGCTGGCCGCCGGCATCAACCACGAGCTCAACCAGCCCCTGGCGGCGATCCGCGCCTACGCCGAGAACGCCCGCGCCTTCATCGCCCGCAGCCGCGCCGAGGCCGCCGACGCCAACCTGGGGCAGATCGTCGAGCTGACCGAGCGCATGGCCGAGATCAGCGCCCAGCTGCGCCAGTTCTCGCGCAAGAGCGGCGACAGCCTCACGGCGGTCTCGGTGCCGGCCTGCTTCGACTATGCCCTGCGCCTCTTCCAGGCGCGCCTGGGCGAGGGAGCCGTCGAGGTGATCCGCGACTGGCCCGCCGCCGAGACCTGGGTCCGCGCCGACCCGGTGCGCCTCGAGCAGGTGCTGGTCAACCTGATCGGCAACTCCCTGCAGGCCATGGGCGACGTCCCCTCCCCGCGGCTGACGCTGACCATCGCCCCGGAGGAGGAGCGGGTGCGCATCGCCGTGACCGACACCGGGCCCGGCATCGCCGAGGACCAGCTGACGCGGATCTTCGAGCCCTTCTTCACCACCAAGTCCACCGGCAGCGGCCTGGGCCTGGGGCTGTCGATCTCGGCGCGCATCATCGACGACCTGGGCGGCCGGCTCGAGGCCACCAACGCGCCCGAGGGTGGCGCCCGCTTCACCATCGTCCTGCCCCGGGCCGAGGGCCCGGAGGCCCCGCCCCGCCATTCGCACCACGAGGAGCCGTCCCGACATGCATGACGCCCCGGCCACCCCGGTGATGATCATCGACGACGAGGCCCACCTGCGCATCACCGCCGGCCAGACCCTGGAGCTGGCCGGCTATGCCCCCCAGGCCTACGAGAGCGCCGAGGCCGCCCTGGCGGCGCTGGAGCCGGACTTCCCCGGCGTGCTGGTCAGCGATATCCGCATGCCCGGCATGGACGGCATGACGCTGCTGCGCGAGGTCCGGGCCCGCGACCCGGACCTGCCGGTGGTGCTGATCACCGGCCACGGCGACATCTCCACCGCCGTGGAGGCGATGCGCGACGGCGCCTGGGACTTCCTGGAGAAGCCCTTCGCCGGGGAGCGCCTGGTGGAGGTGGTCCGCCGCGGCATCGACAAGCGCCGGCTGAGCCTCGAGAACCGCGACCTCAAGGCCGAGCTGGAGGCCCAACAGTCGGCCCCGGGGCCCCGCCTGGTGGGACGCACCCCGGCCATCCAGCGGCTGGCCGCCATGGTCCAGCGCATCAGCCAGGTGGAAGCCGACGTGCTGCTGTTCGGCGAGACCGGCGCCGGCAAGGACCTGGTCGCCCGGGCCATCCACGAGCGCAGCGCCCGGGGCGGCAGGCCCTTCGTGGCCATCAACTGCGGCGCGGTGCCCGAGAGCACCATCGAGTCGGAGCTGTTCGGCCACGAGAAGGGCGCCTTCACCGGCGCGGTGGAGCGGCGCATCGGCAAGTTCGAGCACGCCCAGGGCGGCACGGTGTTCCTCGACGAGATCGAGTCCATGCCGCCGGCGCTGCAGGTCAAGCTGCTGCGGGTGCTGCAGGAGCGCAGCATCGAGCGGCTGGGCTCCAACCAGGCGGTGAGCCTGGACATCCGGGTCATCGCCGCCACCAAGGTCGACCTCAAGGCCGCCGCCGAGGCCGGCGACTTCCGCGAGGACCTCTACTACCGGCTCAACGTGGTGACCCTGCCGATCCCGCCGCTGCGCGAGCGCCGCGAGGACATCCCGCTGCTGTTCCAGCACTTCGCGGTGGTCGCCGCCAACCGCAGCGGCCTGGAGGCCCCGCCCCTGGACGCCGCCGGCACCTCGGCCCTGCTGGCCCACGACTGGCCGGGCAACGTGCGCGAGCTGCGCAACCTGGCGGAGCGCTATGTGCTGCTGGGCGTCACCTGCGACTACCGCCTGGACACCCTGCTGGCGGGCGTCGAGAACGAGGGCGGCGACCTGCCCCTGCCGCGCCAGGTGGAGCTGTTCGAGAAGAGCCTGATCAGCCAGGCCCTGGCCCGCCATCAGGGCCGGGTCAGCGAGGTCTGCGCGGCCCTGGACGTGCCCCGCAAGACCCTCTACGACAAGCTGCGCAAGCACGGCCTCAAGGCCGAGGACTACCGCCAGAGCGCCGAGCCCTGAGCCACCAGCTCGGCCAGCGGCCGCCAGGGGGGCAGCCAGGGCGAGAGGCTGGCGATCACCGCCAGCATGGCCAGGGAGTTGCCCGGCTCGCGCCAGTCGAAGGGCTTCAGGGCGGTGCCGAAGGAGCGCTTGAGGCGCGCGCCGGTGAGGTCGACGCTGTAGAGTTCGTCGAGCAGCAGGTGAATCACGAAGCCCAGCGTCAGCGCCGCGCCATGCGCCCAGGCGAGCCGGTCGGGGAGCATGAAGAGGCGATGGCCGAGGACGGTGACGGTCAGGCCGCACAGCACCGCGGCCAGCAGCGAGTGCCAGATGCCCCGGTGCACGGTGAAGCGCCCGAACAGCGCCCCGGCGAGGTAGCGCACGCCCAGGTAGATGCCGCCGCAGGCCACCAGCAGGGGGCCGGGCTCGAGGCGGCGCTGCAGCCACAGCGCCCCGGCCACCACGGCCGGGATCGCCAGCAGGTTGAAGATCAGACGGATCGCCCGGGAGCGGTCGGCGTCGATGTCGGGCAGGATGCCGCCGAAGGTCACCAGGGCCAGAACCGGCAGCCCCTCGGCCAGCCCCCACAGCCCGGCCTGCCAGCCGCCATGGGCGACCACCGCGCCCAGGGTCGCGGCCACGCCGAGGTGGGTTCGGAAGTCGGCCATGCCCGCGGCGCCTCGCTAACTGGATAAAACATCAGTTTAGCGCCCGACATGGCCAAGGAAAACAATCGATTGACGGTTTGGAACTTCTTTCCAAGCCCGAAGAGGGGATGAGCCTCTCCGGCGACACGTCCCGGAGTGCGGGACCATCGCGAGGGCGCTGTAGCCCCATCCTTGGGCGCTACTCTTCCCTGCGTCGCTATCGCGCCCTGCTCCGCTTGCAGGACCGGTGCTGGCCATCCATGGCCCGCCCGTTCGGCGAGGGGCCCTCCCCCATGGTCACAGGCCCCCCGCTTCACCTTGTCCCCGGCGCTCATCTCACCTGGCGTCTGGCAAGGAGGTCTCAGTCCCGGGCGGCCAGGTACTCGTCCTTGAGCTTCACGTAGTTGCCGGCGGTGTAGGGGAAGAAGGCCCGCTCCGAGTCCTTGATCGGCCGCAGCGCCCGGGCCGGATTGCCGGCATAGACGTGGCCGCCCTCCAGGCGCTTGCCCGGGGGCACCACGGCGCCGGCGGCGATGATCACCTCGTCCTCGACCACGGCGCCGTCCATGACGATGGCGCCCATGCCCACCAGGATGCGGCTGCCCAGGGTGGCGCCATGCAGGATGGCCTTGTGGCCGATGGTCACGTCATCGCCGACGCTCAGCGGAAAGCCGTCGGGGTTGAAGTCGCTGGCGTGGGTGATGTGCAGCACGCTGCCGTCCTGGACGCTCACCCGGTCGCCGATGCGGATGCGGTGCATGTCGCCGCGGATCACCGCCATCGGCCATACCGAGCAGTCGTCGCCCAGCACCACGTCGCCCAGCACCACGCAGCTCGGGTCGATATAGACCCGTTCGCCCAGTCGCGGGCGGGTCCCCTTCCAGGGCCGCAGCGTCGTCGTCTCGCTCATCGCCTACCTCCGGTGGTCAGATCAGTCCCGATGCCAATACTACCAGCGTCAGCGGGATCGACACCCAGCGCACCACGCCCCGCCAGATGCGGAAGCCGTTGGGCCCGGCGTCGAGGGCCCGCAGGGCCACCGGCTCGGGCATCACCCAGGCGGCGAACACCGCGATCAGCGCCCCGCCCACGGGCAGGAAGATCTCCGGCGGCACCGTGGTCACCAGCTCGAAGACGTTCATCCCGAACAGTACCTTGAACTCGGCCAGGGTCGAGAAGGACAGCACCGAGAGCAGGCCCACCAGCCATACGGTCACCCCGACCGCGGCGGCGGCCTGGCCGCGACCCAGCCCCCAGCCCTGGAGGGTGGCGACCATCGGCTCGGCCAGGTTGATCGACGAGGTCCAGGTGGCCAGCAGCAGCAGCAGGAAGAACAGCGATAGCCAGAAGGCGCCGAAGGGCAGGTCGGCGAAGGCCACCGGCAGGGTGACGAACATCAGCCCCGGCCCCTCGGCGGGATCCATGCCCTGGGCGAAGACCACCGAGAAGATCGCGATGCCGGCCAGCAGCGCCACGGTGATGTCGAGCACCGCCACCCCGGCGGCCGCCCGGGGCAGGCTCTGGTGGTCCGGCATGTAGGCGCCGTAGGCCATCAGCGCGCAGGCGCCCACCGCCAGGGTGAAGAAGGCGTGGCCCATGGCGGCGATCAACACCGTCGGCGTCACCGCCGACAGGTCCGGCGTGAACAGCCAGGTCAGGGTCGGCCCGAAGCCGCTGGTGGTGGCGGCATGGCCGGCCAGCACCAGCAGCAGCAGGTACAGCAGCGGCATCAGCAGGTTGTTGAGCCGCTCCAGGCCCTTGGTGACGCCGGCGGCGACCACCATCATGGTCATCGCCAGGAACAGGGTGTGGTTGAAGGTCATGCGCCCCGGGTCGGCGAGGAAGGCGTCGAAGCCGGCGCCGATCTCCGCCGCGCCCTTGCCCACGAAGTCGCCGTTGATCGCCGACACCAGGAACTCGATGGACCAGCCGGACACCACCGAGTAGAACGACAGGATGCAGAACACCGTGAAGGCGCCGAACAGGCCCAGCCACCGCCACTGGCGGCCATGGCCGGCCTGGGCGGCCAGGTGGCCCAGCGACTGCATGGGACTGCGCCGCCCGGCGCGGCCGATCAGGATCTCGGCCATCATCACCGGCAGCCCCAGCAGGGCCACGAAGGCCACATAGAGCAGCAGGAAGGCGGCGCCGCCGTTCTCGCCGGTGATATAGGGGAACCGCCAGATGTTGCCCAGCCCCACCGCGGCCCCGGTCACCGCCAGGATGAAGGCGCGGCGGCTGCTCCAGCGCTCCAGGGTCTCGTTCATCGCCTCGTCTCCGGCCTGTCGTTTGCAAAGGGCGCAAGCCTAGCACATTGAAACCCGCCCGGGCCGCCCGCATCTAAGCGGTGATTTCCCATTTTCGACCCGAGGTGTGCATGTCCACGAACCCGCTGCTCGACGCCCACGCGTTGCCGCCCTTCGCCGAGATCCAGCCCGAGCACGTGGTGCCGGCCATCGAGACCCTGCTGGCGGAGAACCGCGAGGCCATCGAGTCCCTGGTGGCCCGGGCCGAGCGCGAGACGCCCACCTGGGAGACCCTCGCCGCGCCCCTGGAGGCGCTGAACGACCGCCTGTCGCGGGCCTGGTCGCCGGTCTCGCACCTCAACGGCACCATGAACAACGAGGCCCTGCGCCAGGCCTACGAGACCAGCCTCGGCCTGCTCTCCGACTACAGCACCTGGCTGGGCCAGCACGAGGGGCTGTTCCGCGCCTGGCAGGCGCTCAAGGAGGGTCCGGCCTGGGACGCGCTCGACGAGGCCCAGCGCCGCACGGTGGACAACGCCCTGCGCGACTTCCGGCTGGCCGGCGTCGACCTGCCGCCCGAGCACAAGCGCCGCTACGGCGAGATCCAGGCCCGGCTGTCGAGCCTGGCCAACACCTTCTCCAACCAGCTGCTGGACGCCACCCAGGCCTGGCACCTGGACCTGCCCGACGCCGAGCGCCTGGCCGGCCTGCCGGACAGCGCCCTGGCCACGCTCCAGGCCAACGCCGAGGCCAAGGGGCAGTCGGGCTACCGCATCACCCTGGACTTCCCCAGCTTCCTGCCGGTGATGACCCACGCCGACGATCGCGAGCTGCGCCGCGAGGTCTACACCGCCTTCGTCACCCGCGCCTCCGAGACGGGCCCCAATGCCGGCGAGTTCGACAACGCCCCGGTGATGGAGGAGACCCTGGCGCTGCGCCGCGAGCTCGCCGAGCTGCTGGGCTTCGCCACCTATGCCGACTACTCCCTGGCCACCAAGATGGCCGAGTCGCCCGAGCAGGTCATCGGCTTCCTCGAGGACCTGGCCGCGCGCGCCGTACCCCAGGCCCGCGAGGAGTTCGCCGAGCTCGCCGCCTACGCCCGGGACGAACTGGGCCTGGCCGAGCTCGAGCCCTGGGACGTGGGCTACGCCAGCGAGAAGCTGCGCGAGGCGCGCTTCGCCATCTCCCAGGAGCAGCTGCGGCCCTACTTCCCGGCGCCCCGAGTGGTCGACGGCCTGTTCCAGGTGGTCGGGCGGCTGTACGGGGTCAGCTTCGAGGAAGACGAGGACGCGCCCCGCTACCACCCCGACGTGCGCTACTTCCGCATCCTCGACGACGGCGCGCCGATCGCCGGCTTCTACCTGGACCTCTATGCCCGGGAGGGCAAGCGCGGCGGGGCCTGGATGGACGAGTGCCGGGTGCGCCGCCGGGAGGCCGGCGAGCTGCAGCTGCCGGTGGCCTACCTGACCTGCAACTTCACCCGCCCGGTGGGCGACGCCCCGGCGCTGCTGACCCACGACGAGGTCACCACCCTGTTCCACGAGTTCGGCCACGGCCTGCACCACATGCTGACCCGCCAGACCGTCGCCGACATCTCCGGCATCAACGGCGTGGCCTGGGACGCCGTGGAGCTGCCCAGCCAGTTCATGGAGAACTACTGCTGGGAGCGCGAGGGCCTGGACCTGATCGCCGGCCACGTCGACACCGGCGAGCCGCTGCCCGACGAGCTGTTCGACAAGCTGCTGGCGGCCAAGAACTTCCAGTCCGCCATGGGCATGGTGCGCCAGCTGGAATTCTCGCTGTTCGACTTCCGCCTCCACCTGGAGGCCGAGGCGCCGTCCCGCGCCGACATCCAGGCGCTGCTCGACGAGGTGCGCGACGCCGTCTCGGTGGTGCCCAGGGCCGACTTCAACCGCTTCCAGAACGGCTTCGGCCACATCTTCGCCGGCGGCTACGCCGCGGGGTACTACAGCTACAAATGGGCCGAGGTGCTCTCGGCCGACGCCTGGAGCGCCTTCGAGGAGGCCGGTATCTTCGATCCCGAGACCGGGCGCCGTTTCCGCACCGAGATCCTCGAGCGCGGCGGTTCCCGGGACGCCGCGGAGCTGTTCCGCGCCTTCCGCGGCCGCGAGCCCAGCGTCGAGCCGCTGCTGCGCCACAGCGGCATCCGCGCCGCCTGAGCGGCCGGTGATCGCCGGGGGCCAACCGGCGCGCCCCGGCGCACGCCGCCATGCACCGCGGGACGGGCGCGAAGCCGCTGCGCCTTCCCCGCGGCATCCAGGTAGAATGGCAACGCATCGCGTTGTTGCCCGACGCCCCATTTCGCATCCGTCAGGAGGCCGCATGGCCACCCAGAAACGCTTTATCGCCGGCGCCATCTGCCCGCGCTGCGCCGAGATGGACCGGATCCGCAGCTGGGAGCAGCACGGCATTCGCTACCGCGAGTGCGTGAGCTGCGACTTCTTCGAGCAGCTGCCGATCGAGGACGAGGCGCCCCCCGAGCTCGAGACCCGGATCAATCGCGAGCCCCCGGAGCCGCAGGCCGACGACCTGCAGACCGTCAAGATCCTCGACCCCAAGGGCTGAGGTGCCCCGCCTCGCCTCGCCGCCCATGCCGTCCCGGGGCGCGCTCGAGGGCCTGGGGCTGGCGGCCGCGGCCGCCCTGCTGGCGGCCCGGCTCGACCTGGCGACCCTGGCCGCGGGCCTGGGGCTCTTCCTGTGGGGCATGTCCCACCTGGAGGACGCCATCAAGCGCCTCTCCGGCGGCACCCTCGACCGCTGGCTGCACGCCGCCACCCGCGGCCCGCTGCGCGCCATCGGCGTCGGCGCCCTGTCCACCGCCCTGGTCCAGTCCAGTTCCCTGATCACCCTGCTGGCGATGTCCTTCGTCGGCGCGGGGCTGGTGGCCCTGCCCGGAGCCATCGCGCTGATCTTCGGCGCCAACCTCGGCACCACCACCGGCGCCTGGCTGATCGCCGGACCGGGCCTCGAGGTCGATCTGGCCCGCTACGCCATGCCGCTTCTGGCCCTGGGACTGATCGGCGGGCGCCTGCTGCAGGGCAGCCGCGCCGGGGTGGCCGGGGTGCTGCTCGGCGTGGGGCTGCTGTTCCTGGGCATCGACTTCATGAAGCTGGGCTTCGAGAGCTGGCAGGACGGCCTGTCCCTGGATGGCCTGGCCGGCGAGCGCTTCTGGCACTGGCCGCTGTTCGTGCTGTTCGGCGTGGCCGCCACCGTGGTCATGCAGTCGAGCCACGCCACCCTGCTGATCATCCTCGCCGCCCTGGCCTCCGGCCAGCTGCCCTACCTGCCGGCGCTGGCCATCGCCATCGGCGCCAACGTCGGCACCACCGTGACCGCGCTGATGGGCGCGCTGGGCGCCGGCACCGCCGGACGCCGCCTGGCCGGCGCCCACCTGGTCTTCAACCTGGTCACCGCCTGCGTGGCCCTGGCCCTGCTGCTGCCGCTGGCCTCGCTGGTGGACGCCCTGGCCGGGCTGGTCGGGCTGGCGCCGGACGCCTGGACGCTCAAGCTGGCGCTCTTCCATACCCTGTTCAACGGCCTGGGGATCCTGCTGATGCTGCCCTGGATCCCGCGCCTGGCCTCGCGGCTGGAGCGCTGGCTGCCCGACCCGGTGCGCCGGGATCCGGCCCAGGCCCGCTACCTGGACGACACCGCCCTGGCCCACGCCGACACCGCGGTGACGGCCATGGCGCAGGAGGCCCGCCGACTGGAACGGCGGGCCTACCACCTGCTGTGCGCGGCCATCCTGATGCCCAGCGCCGAGGTGATCGGCCATCCCCCCGATCGGGCCGTGGCCCGGGCGCCCATCGCCCCCGACGACTGGCCCTCGGTCAACGCCCGCTACCACGAGCGCATCAAGCCGCTGCTGGCCGAGATCCTGGCCTTCCATGCGCGCATCGACGTGCCCCTGACCGAGGATCAGCGGCGACACCTGGCCGCCCTGAACGAGCACTGCCTGCGGCTGGTCGAGGCGGTACGCTTCGGCGAGGTGCTGCAACGCAGCCTGCTCCGCCATGCCGCCCCCGACAGCCCGCTGCGCGAGGCCCACGACGCGCTGCGCATGGCGGTGGCCGAGGGGCTCAACCGCCTGGCCAACGCCCCGGATACCCCGGGCATCGGCACGGCGCTGGAGGAGACCCGTCACCACTGGCAGCACGAGCTGGCCGAGCGGCTGCGCGCCCGGCGGCTCGACGCCTGGCCGGCCTCCTCGCTGATGAACGACTTCCACCAGGCCGGCCGCCTGCTGGCCGCCCTGGCGCCCGCGGAGGGCGCCGCCTGAGCCGACTGTGCGGTTTTCCGCACACCCTTGGCCCGACCCTGTGCGGCTTCCCGGAAGGAGGCGCCGACCGGCGCTTCGACCAAGGTCGAAGCGCATGACGCTAACTTACTGAATGCAAGCAACTTTTCAGAATATGGAACGCCCCTTGCTGCTAGGAAGGTGTCGCGAGACGGCCGGCCGGACAACCCGCCGGTCGGCCGACCACAACCATAACCGCAACGGGAGAAACGCCATGTCCACCACTACCCGGATCCTCACCGGCACCCTGGCCGCGTCCCTGCTGGTCGCCGGCGGCGCCCAGGCCGACCGCAGCGAGTGGCCCGAGAGCTTCACCGTCGGCACCGCCAGCCAGGGCGGCACCTACTTCGTCTACGGCTCCGGCTGGGCCAACCTGATCGCCGACGAGCTGGGCGTCTCCGGCGGCGGCGAGGTCACCGGCGGCCCCAACCAGAACCTGGCGCTGGTGCACACCGGCGACCTGGCCCTGGGCCTGACCACCATGGGCCCGGCCGCCGAGGCCGTGGCCGGCAACAGCCCGCTGGCCCCGGGCGTGAAGATGGATAACGTCTGCGCGCTCTTCCCGATGTACGAGACGCCCTTCTCCATCACCACCCTGGCCAGCAGCGGCATCGAGTCGATCGAGGACATCCCCGACGGCGCCACCATCGGCTTCGGCCCGGCGGCTTCCACCTCGGACACCTACTTCCCGCAGATCCTCGTGGAGCTGGGCGTGGACTTCGAGGGCCGCAACGGCGGCTGGAACGACCTGGGCGGCCAGCTGCAGGACGGCCTGATCGACGTCATCGCCTTCGCCGCGGGCATCCCGGTGCCGGCCGTCAGCCAGCTCGAGGTGCAGACCGACGTCAACATCATCGAGTTCACCGAGGCGCAGCAGCAGCAGGTCATCGACGCCTTCCCGGTCTCGGCCTTCCAGATCCCGGCCAGCACCTACCAGACCCTCGAGGAGGATGCCCGCGCCGTCTCCATGTGGAACTTCACCATCGCCGGCTGCGATCTGCCCGAAGACTTCGTCTACGAGATCACCAAGCTGAGCATGGAGAACAACGACAAGATGCGCGACATCCACCGCAGCGCCGCCTTCAGCGTGCCGGAGAACCTCGAGTACAACACCGTGCTGCCGTTCCACCCGGGCGCCGTGCGCTGGTACGAGGAAAACGGCTACGAGATTCCCGACGACCTGAAGCTGTAAGCCCTCGTCCGTCCCCCGATCCCGCGCCGCCCCGGCGCGGGGTCTGCCCTGCTCGTTCGTCCCTCACCCAAGGGTGACTCCCATGTCCCAGCACAACGATCCCCGTCCCGCCTCCGGTGACGACGATACCGTCGTCGTCCAGGGCGTCGACGACGAGGCCGTGGAATCCAATCGCCGCCTCTACTCGGGCTGGCAGTGGCTGCTGTTCGGCGCCCTGGCCGTGGCCTACACCAGCTTCCACCTGGTCTCGCTCAACCTCTATCCGATGGAGACCTGGTCGTTTCGCATCGTGCACATCTGCGGAGCGCTGATCCTCGGCTATGGCCTCTACGCCGGCACCCGCTTCGCCGACGACGGCCGCCAGGCCTCGCCGACCTGGCTGGCCTGGCTGAGCTACGCCCTGCTGATCCCGGCGGGCTATGCCCTGGTCCAGGTGTTCCTGATGCACCAGGCGATGAGCGACGGCGCCATGCGCATCGAGCCGCACATCGAGACCTTCCACTTCGGCTATCCGCTGATGCTGGCCACCGCCGCGGGCATCCTGCTGTCCTGGAGCTATCGCCAGTACCGGCATCGCCTGTCCCCGGCGGACCTGGTGCTGATGGTCTGCGCCCTGGCCAGCGCCGGCTACCTGCTGGTGATGTTCAACAGCCCGCTGCGCGCCTCCACCGGCACCCCCTTCGCGCCCATCGGCATCTCCTACGCGGCCATCGCCGGGGCGGCGCTGATCCTCGAGCTGACTCGCCGCGTCGCCGGCCTGGCGCTGGTGATCATCGCCGCGATATTCCTGATCTACGTGTTCGCCGGCCCCTACCTGCCGGGCTTCCTGGGCTATCCGGGCCTCTCGGTGGGGCGCTTCTTCAGCCAGGTCTACACCGACGCCGGCGTGCTCGGCCCGACCACCGCGGTGTCCTCGACCTACATCATCCTGTTCATCATCTTCGCCGCCTTCCTGCAGGCCTCCAAGGTCGGCGACTACTTCGTCAACTTCGCCTTCGCCGCCGCCGGCCGCGCCCGCGGGGGCCCCGCCAAGGTGTCGATCTTCGCCTCCGGGCTGATGGGCATGATCAACGGCACCAGCGCCGGCAACGTGGTGTCCACCGGCTCGTTGACCATCCCGTTGATGCGCAAGGTGGGTTATCCGGCTCGCAGCGCCGGGGCCATCGAGGCCGCCGCCTCCACCGGCGGGCAGATCATGCCGCCGATCATGGGCGCCGGCGCCTTCATCATGGCCGAGATCACCGGCATCCCCTACACCGAGATCGCCGTGGCGGCGCTGATCCCGGCGGTTCTCTACTTCCTGTCGATCTACTGCATGGTCGACTTCGAGGCGGCCCGCAAGGGCATGCGCGGCATGCGCAAGGACGAGATCCCGCTGTTCTCGAAGCTGGTCAAGCAGGTCTACCTGTTCGCCCCGATCGTCATCCTGATCGTGGCGCTGTTCATGGGCTACTCGGTGATCCGCGCCGGCACCCTGGCCACCGCCTCGGCCGCCGTGGTGAGCTGGCTGTCGCCCCACAAGATGGGCCTGCGCGCCATCCTCAAGGCCCTGCAACTGGCCGGCACCATGTCGATCCAGATCATCGCCGTGTGCGCCTGCGCCGGCCTGATCGTCGGCGTCATCGCCCTGACCGGGGTGGGCGCGCGCTTCTCCTCGCTGCTGCTGGGCCTGGCCGGGGTCAGCCAGCTGCTGGCACTGTTCTTCGCCATGTGCATCTCGATCCTGCTGGGCATGGGCATGCCGACCACCGCCGCCTATGCGGTGGCCGCCTCGGTGGTCGCCCCAGGCCTGATCGAGATCGGCATCCAGCCGCTGGTGGCGCACTTCTTCGTGTTCTACTTCGCGGTGGTCTCGGCGATCACCCCGCCGGTGGCCCTGGCCTCCTACGCGGCGGCGGGCATCTCCGGCGACAACGCCATGGGTACCTCGGTGGCCTCCTTCAAGATCGGCCTGGCCGCCTTCATCGTGCCCTTCATGTTCTTCTACAGCCCGGCGATGCTGATGGAAGGCTCCTGGCTGCAGATCCTGCGGGTCGGGGTGACCGCCACCCTGGGCATCGTGCTGCTGGCCGCCACCGTCCAGGCCTGGTTCTTCGGCCCGGTGAAGGCCTGGCAGCGGCTGGCGATGCTGATCGGCGCGCTGTGCATGATCTATGGCGGCGTCGTCACCGACGTGGCCGGCCTGGCCATCGGCGCCGCCCTGCTGCTGATGCAGCGCGGCCGCAACGGCGGCGGAGCCCAGTCGGTGACCTCTGGCTGAGCCACGACCGCCGAGGCGCCGACGCCGACCCAACGACAAGGGCCCCGCCAGTGGCGGGGCCCTTCCTGTTGCATCGCCTGGCCAGGGCTCAGGCGCGGATATTGTCCAGCACCTTGAGGGTCGGCTCGGCCTGGTTGAGGCCGGTACGGAGCGCAAGTGCAGCCGGGCTGCATGCCCGGCCGGCGGGGTTCAGGCGGAGA
>NZ_JARWAK010000027.1:0-17467 GCF_031451675.1 Halomonas koreensis
TGCCGTAGACGCGCTGGATCTGCTCGCGCCCCTCGGCGAGGGTGTAGCCGAGGCGGTCGACGCTGCGGTCGTCCTCGAGGTGGCGGCAGAAGGCGGCGACCCGTTCGGCCAGGCGCTCGGGATCGTCGTCGTTGAATTCCACCAGGTTGATGCCGTGGGTCGGGGTGTCGCCGTCCGGGAAGAACTCGCCGACGCTGTCCCACACGAAGTCCTGCTGCGCCAGGCCCAGCACCTTGTCGTCCACCGTCTCGATGGAGGTCGGGGCGGCGTCACTGGCCATCAGCGCCTTGGCGTCGCGCAGGGCATCCATGAAGCCCGCGTAGCGCACGTTGACCAGGGTCGAATGCTTCGGGATCGGCAGCACGCCCAGCACCGCCTCGCCGGTGAAGGCCAGCGAGCCCTCGGCGCCGCACAGCACGCTGTTGAGGTCGAAGCGGCCGTCCTCGGTGCGCAGGTGCGCCAGGTCGTAGCCGGTCAGGCAGCGGTTGAGCGGCGGGAAGGTGTCGCGGATGCGCTCGCGCTCGGCGTCGATGATCGCGCGGGCCGTGCGGTGCACCCGGCCCACGGCGTCGTCGCGGGCGCACAGGGCGTCGAGCTCGGCCTCGTCCACCGGCCGGGTGGTGAGGCGCTCGCCGCCGAGCAGCACGCTGTCGAGCTCGAGGACGTGATCGCGGGTCTTGCCGTACTCGCAGCTGCCCTGGCCGCTGGCGTCGGTGGCGATCATGCCGCCGATCGTCGCCCGGTTGGAGGTGGAGAGTTCCGGGGCGAAGAACAGCCCGTGGGGCTTCAAGGCGGCGTTCAACTGGTCCTTGACCACCCCGGCCTGGACGCGGACCCGGCGGGCGGCGACGTCGATGTCGAGGATGGCGTTCATGTGCTTGGAGACGTCGACCACCAGGCCGTCGGTGAGCGACTGGCCGTTGGTGCCGGTGCCGCCGCCGCGGGGCGCCAGCACCACGCGGCGGAAGTCGTCGCGCGCGGCGAGGCGGGCGATGCGTTCCAGGTCGTCGGTGCCGCGGGGGTAGAGCACCGCCTGGGGCAGGCGCTGGTAGAGGGAGTTGTCGGTGGCCAGCACCGTGCGGTTGGCGTAGTCGGGGGCGATGTCGCCCTCGAAGCCGGCGTCACGCAGGGCCTCGAGGAAGTTCAGGTAGCGGGCATCGTCGCGGCCGGGGGGGCTGGCGTGTGCGGTGTCCAGTCTGGCGATCATGGCGTCGGGTTCGTCGCGTTCGCTGCCGCAGGGCAGAGGGAAAAGAAGGCCCCTACTGTACCCCGAGACGCCGCCTGGCGCATCCGGGCGCGTGGCGCCGGGAGGGGGTTTTGCCTACAATGCTTGCCTTGATTTCCCGTTATCACCGACCGCGACGGACAGGATTCCATGCTCGATCCCAAACTGCTGCGCAGCGACCTCGAGACGGTCGCCCAACGATTGGCCACCCGAGGCTTCGACCTCGACACCGAGCGGCTCGCCGCCCTGGAGTCCCGGCGTCGGGAGCTGCAGGCCGAGACCGAGCGCCTGCAGAACGAGCGCAATACCCGGTCCAAGGCCATCGGCAAGGCCAAGGCCGCCGGCGAGGACATCCAGCCGCTGCTCGACGAGGTCAGCGACCTGGGCGAGCGCCTCGACGCCGCCAAGGCCCGCCTCGCCGAGGTGCAGGCGGAGTGGGACGAGCAGGTCGATGGCCTGCCCAACCTGCCCCATGCCGACGTGCCCCAGGGCCAGAGCGAGGACGACAACGTCGAGCTGCATCGCTGGGGCGCGCCGCGCAGCTTCGATTTTGCGGTGCGCGACCACGTCGACCTGGGCGCGCTGACCGGCCAGCTCGACTTCGACCTGGCCGCCAAGCTGACCGGTGCCCGCTTCGCGGTGATGCGCGGCGGCGTCGCCCGGCTGCACCGCGCGCTGACCCAGTTCATGCTCGACAAGCAGACCCTCGAGCATGGCTACGAGGAGTGCTACGTGCCCTACATGGTCAACGATGATTCCCTGTACGGCACCGGCCAGTTGCCCAAGTTCGGCGAGGATCTCTTCCGCCTGGAGGATGAGCGCGGCTATCGCCTGATCCCCACCGCCGAGGTGCCGCTAACCAACTTCGCCCGCGACGAGATCCTCGAGCACGGGCAGCTGCCGCTGCGCCTCACCGCCCACACCCCCTGCTTCCGCAGCGAGGCCGGCTCCCACGGGCGCGACACCCGGGGCATGATTCGCCAGCACCAGTTCGACAAGGTCGAGATGGTGCAGCTCGTCGATCCGGACACCAGCTACGATGCCTTGGAGGAGATGCGCGGCCACGCCGAGGCGATCCTCCAGGCGCTCGAACTCCCCTACCGGGTGGTGACCCTGTGCACCGGCGACATGGGCTTCGGCGCCGCCAAGACCTACGACCTGGAAGTCTGGCTGCCGAGCCAGGACACCTACCGGGAGATCTCCTCGGTCTCCAACTGCGAGGACTTCCAGGCCCGGCGCATGCAGGCGCGCTTCCGCCACCCCGACGAGAAGAAGCCGCGGCTGCTGCACACCCTCAACGGCTCCGGGCTGGCCGTGGGCCGCTGCCTGATCGCCGTGATGGAGAATCACCAGAACGCCGACGGCTCGATCACGGTGCCCGAGGTGCTGCGCCCCTATCTGGGCGGGCTCGACACCGTTAACGCTTGAGGCGTTAACGGTAGCGGTAAGCTGTAAGAGCGGCGCTTCGCGCCAGAGGACGCGCGGCTACGCCGCTATAAGACGGAAGTACGGCGCTTCGCGCCTGGAAGAGGGAAGACACGACGCAACCCCCGCTCAGGTGGGGGGCGCGTCGTTATGAGCCGGTGAAAAGCTGTTCTTCACTCTTCACTCTTCACTCTTCGCGTCTTCGATCTCCCAGCTGACATTGACCGCGGCGTCGATGCCGATGGTGCCGGGGCGGTACTCGGCGGCGCCGCCGCTTTCCCGGGCGTCGGCGCTCATCGCCATCATCCGCGGCTGGAAGACCGGGGCCTGCTGCTCGGTCACCGAGATCACCCCGCCCAGCTCGACGTCCAGGCCTTCGGCCATCAGTTCGGCCTTGTGACGGGCGCGCTGCAGGGCCCGGGTCAGGGCCTCGTCGGTGGCCGCGTCGCGGTCGGCCAGGTCGTAGGTGACGCCGTCCAGGGCGTCGACGCCGGCCTCGGTCAGGGCGTCCAGGGTAGTCGGCAGGCGATCGAGGGCGTCGAGGGTGACCCGGAAGGGACGCTCCAGCCGGGTCCGCGTCATGGGCGTGGCCTCATCGTCCCCGTCGCGGGGCCGGTGGAGCGTCTCGGGCTGGACGCGCAGTGATCCCGCCCGGATGGCCTCGCGCTCGACGCCGGCCGCCTCCAGGGTGCGGATCAGGGCGGCGGCGCGCTCCTCCAGGCGCTGTCGCGCCTCGGCCAGGGCCCGGGAGTCGTGGCGACCGTCGCCCTCCCGGGCGATGGCGGGGGTGCGCTCCCAGAGTCGGGCGCTGAGCGTGGCCTGGTCGGGCACCACCTCGAGCTCGGCGCGGGCCTGGACATCCAGGTGACGGGGCGTCGCCGACGGCGCCGCCGAGGCGACGAGGGGGGTGGCGATCAGCAGGGGAAGCAGCAGGGCGGTGAGCGGGCGTGGTGTCATGGCGTTGTCCTTTTCGCGGAGTCGACGTCGGCTTGGAGCCGCCGCCCCCGGATCGGGTTCCCGGTCCCGGGCGCTTTCACGAAGCTTGCACCGTCTCGCCGCCCCGGTAAGGGGTGGCGCGTTGTACGCGGAGCCGTCAGGCTGCATGATGACGACCCCAATATCGCGGAGTGGGCGGCATGGCGCGACCCGAGGACGACAGTCAGAGCAGCATCCCCCTCAATCTGACCCTGGCGATGGCCGCCCTGGTGGTGATCATCGCCGGCATGCGCGCCGGCTCGAGCCTGCTGGTGCCTCTGCTGCTGTCGCTGTTCATCGCCGTGGTCTGCACCGCCCCCGTGCACTGGCTGCACCGGCTGGGGGTGAGCCTGCGGCTGTCGGTTTGGCTGACGCTGATCGTGATCGGCGGGCTGCTGTCGCTGCTCGGCCTGCTGCTGGTCAACAGCTTCGGCACCTTCGTCGATGCCCTGCCGGGGATCGAGCAGAAGCTCTACCAGTACTACCTGGACCTGCTCGATCGGCTGGCCGCCCTGGGGCTGGCCATCGATACCGATCGCCTGGCCGAGCTGCTCGACGCCGAGCAGTTCGGCGGCTGGATTCCGGCGCTCATCGGTCAGGTCGGCAACCTGATGATGCAGAGCGTGGTGGTGGCCCTGCTGGTGATGTTCCTGCTGTTCGAGACGCTCAACTTCCGGGACAAGATCTCCCGGGCGCTGGCCAATCCGGCGCCCAGCCTGCGGCGCTTCAGTGAGTTCAGCCTGACCCTGAAGCGCTACCTGGCCGTGAAGACGCTGATCAGCCTGGCCACCGGGGCCCTGATCTGGGGAGCCTGCAAGCTCGTCGGGGTGGAGTTTCCGCTGCTCTGGGCGGTGCTGGCCTTCGCCCTGAACTACATCCCCAACATCGGCTCGGCGATCGCCGCGGTGCCCCCGGTACTGTTGCTGCTGGTGTCCCCGGACGGCGGCCTGGTCAAGGCGGTAGCGCTCTCCGGTGCCTACCTGGGGGTGAACTTCGTGCTCGGCAACCTGGTCGAGCCGCGGGTCATGGGCCGGGCCCTGGGGCTGTCCACCTTCGTGGCCTTCCTGTCGCTGGTGGTGTGGGGCTGGATCTTCGGCGTGGTCGGCATGCTGCTGTCGGTGGTGCTGACCATGACGCTGAAGATCGCCCTGGACAGCCATCCCCAGACCCGCTGGATCGCCCACCTGCTGGGGCCCGGCACCGCGCCCCTGGAAACCGCCGACCGGCCGCCCTCCCAGCGCCAGCCCGGGGGCGAGACCGACGACGCCCCCGAACGACGACGCCCCGGTCCTGAGTGAACCGGGGCGTCGCGGCGTCGGCGTCGATCGATCAGGCGTTCTGGTCGATGAACTGGGTCAGCTGGGACTTGGACTGGGCGCCGACCAGGGAGGCGACCTTGGCGCCGGACTTGAACAGCATCACGGTGGGGACCCCGCGCACGCCCTGCTCGGCGGCGATCTCCGGGGCGTCGTCCACGTTGATGCTGACGATCTTGAGGTTGCCTTCGCGCTCTTCGGCGACCTCGTCGACCACCGGTGCCATGACCTTGCAGGGGCCGCACCACGGGGCCCAGAACTTCAGCAGCACCGGGGTATCGGCGTTGAGAACTTCCTGCTCGAAGTTGGCATTGGTGACATCGACGTTATTGGCCATGGGATTCTCCAGTTACTACGTTGCGCTGCATCGAGCGGATGGTCGAGCATGGGAAGCATGCTTGATCGGACGATGTTAGCGGTCGGTCAGGGTGGTGGCAAATCATGCCGGGGTCCGGGACGCGCCCCGGAGGGGGTGTGTGTCGCCTGTCCGGCTATGCTATAAAGTAATGATGAACGATATTCTTATTTCACTATGGACTTTTGACGCCAGGTTCGCCAGGAGGAGGGGGCGCCCATGAAGCTCCAGCAGCTGCGGTACATCTGGGAAGTCTCGCGTCACAACCTCAATGTCTCGGCGACCGCGCAGAGCCTCTATACCTCCCAGCCGGGCATCTCCAAGCAGATCCGCCTGCTCGAGGACGAGCTGGGGGTGGAGATCTTCGCCCGCAGCGGCAAGCACCTGACCCGGGTCACCCCGGCGGGGCAGGCGATCATCGAGCTGGCCGGCCAGGTGCTCAGGCTCACCGAGAACATCAAGCACGTCGCCCAGGAGCACAGCGACGAGCGGCGCGGCAGCCTGTCCATCGCCACCACCCACACCCAGGCGCGCTATGCGCTGCCGCCGGTGATCCGCGAGTTCACCCGCAAGTATCCCGACGTGGCGCTGCACATGCAGCAGGGCACCCCGCGCCAGATCGCGCAGATGGTCAGCGACGGCCAGGCGGACTTCGCCATCGCCACCGAGTCCCTGGAGCTGTTCAACGACCTGGTGCTGCTGCCCTGCTACCGCTGGAACCGCTGCGTGCTGGTGCCCCGGGACCACCCGCTGGCCGGCCTGAAGACGCTGACCCTGGAGGCGCTGGCCGAGTATCCGCTGGTCACCTATGTGTTCGGCTTCACCGGCCGCTCCCAGCTCGACGACGCCTTCCGCGCCCGCGGGCTCAGCCCCAACGTGGTGCTGACCGCCGCCGACGCCGACGTCATCAAGACCTACGTGCGCCTCGGCATGGGGGTCGGCATCGTCGCCCACATGGCGGTGGATCCGGAGCAGGACACCGACCTGGTGGCGCTGGATGCCGGCCACCTCTTCGAGAGCTCCACCACCAAGATCGGCATCCGTCGCGGCACCTTCATGCGCGGCTTCATGTACGACTTCCTGCAGGGCTTCGCCGACCACCTGGATCGCGACCTGGTGGACGCCGCCCTCACCGCCGGCCCCCGCCACGAGGAGGGGCTGTTCCGCGACCTCGAGCTGCCGGTTCGCTGAGCGCCGCGCCGCCGGTCGCCGCCCGCAGGGCCGGCCGGGGCGCTCGCCCCGGTCGTCCTCAATGCTGGAGGTGCAGCCCGCACTCCCGCTTCTCCTCCACCTTGGTGGGATCGAAGTAGTCGAACTCGTTGGGCAGGTCGTGCTCCTGCAGGTAGCGATAGAGGTCGCGTGCCGTCCAGTGCAGCAGGGGCGCCACCTTGAGCAGGCCGTCGGCATTGCGCGAGACGGCGTCCATGCGGGCCCGTTCCGGGGTGTCCTCGGCGCGCAGGGCGGTGAACCAGACGTCCGGCGCCATCTCGCGCAGCGCCCGGGCGAAGGGCTCGAGCTTCACCTCCTCGGTGAAGGCCGCGTGGCGCGGATCCTCGATGCCCGGCATGGGGCCGTCGACCGCCTCGCGATGCGCCCGGGTGCGGCGCGGCAGGTAGGTGATCAGGTTGAGGTCGAGGCGCCTGGCCAGGTCATCCGCATAGCGGTAGGTGGCCTCGGTATTGTAGCCGTGGTCCATCCAGACCACCGGGATGTCCGGCCGCTGGCGGGTCACCATGTGCAGTATCACCGCCTCGAAGGGGCGGAAGTTGGTGGTGCAGATCGGTCGGCTGCCCTGCTCCAGGGCCCAGCGGATCAGGGCCTCGGGATCCTGGCCCAGCTCGCGGTTGACGGCGTCGAGTTGCGCTTCCATGGAAGGCTCCAGCAAGGGGGTTTTCAGACCGGCTACCCTAGCAGAGCCGCGATCGGCCGCCCCAATACCGTTTCATTGGATTGATATTTCAGTAAGGCTTAAAAGCGCCTTTTCCTTATTCCTCGATGTCCTGTTCGCCGCTCCCCCGCAGGGCCGCCATCAGGTGGCGGATCTTGTCCAGGGTCTCGGTGTATTCCGCCGCGCCCCGGGAGTCGGCGACCAGGCCGCCGCCGCCCCACAGGTGCAGCCGGCCCCGGTCCGCCACCGCCGTGCGGATGGCGATGGAGGTGTCCATGTGGCCGCGCACGTCCACGTAGCCGAGGCTGCCGCAGTAGGCGCTGCGCATCGAGGGCTCCAGCTCGTCGATGATCTGCATGGCCCGCACCTTGGGCGCGCCGGTGATGGAGCCCCCGGGGAAGGCCGCGGCCAGCAGGTCCAGCGGCGTGTGGCGGGCGTCTAGTTCGCCGGTGACCACGCTGACCAGGTGATGGACGTTGGCGTAGCTCTCCAGGCCGCACAGCTGCGGCACGCGCACCGTGCCGGGGCGGCACACCCGTCCCAGATCGTTGCGCAGCAGGTCGACGATCATCACGTTCTCGGCGCGGTCCTTGACGCTCGCGGTGAGCGCCTCGGCCAGCCGCCGGTCCTCGTCCGGCGTGGCGCCACGCGGCCGGGTGCCCTTGATCGGCCGGGTTTCCACCCGCCCCCCGGCACACTGCAGGAAGCGCTCCGGCGACAGCGAGAGGATGGCCCGGTCGTCCCAGGCCAGGAACCCGGAGAAGGGCGTGGGGGTGGCCCGTCGCAGGCGGCGGTAGGCCGCCCAGAGGTCGCCCTGAAAGGGCGCGCTGAAGCGCTGGGCGAGGTTGATCTGGTAGCAGTCGCCGGCGCGGATGTAGCGCTGCACCGCCTCGAAGCGCGCCAGGTAGGCATCGCGGCTCAGCTCGGCGACGAAGTCGCCGCGCAGCCGGAAATCGTCGGCGTCGTCGGCGGGGGCCGCCAGCCAGCCGAGCACCTGGGCGCGACGCTCCGGGGTGGCGACCAGCCAGGCCTCGCGGCGCTCGTGATCCTGGATCAGCGCCCAGTCGTAGAGGCCGACGCGGCTGGCCGGCAGTCGCGCCGCGGGGCGGGCATGGCCGGCCACCGGCTCCAGGCAGTGGCCCAGGTCATAGCTCCAGTAGCCGATCAGCCCGCCCAGGAAGGGCAGGTCGCTGTCGGGCACCGACGCGGGTAGCCGGTCGAGCAGGGCCTGCTGGGCGGCGAAGGGCGTCAGGCCCTCCAGCGCCGGATCGCCGTGCAGGCGGCCGAGCGTGTCGATCTCCAGCATGCTCAGGGGGTCGCTGGAGAGGATGTCGTAGCGTCCTCCGGGGGCCACGGGGCGGCCGCTGTCCAGCAGCACCGCGTCCGGACGCCGTCGCAGGGCCGAGAAGGCCGCCAGCGGCGACTCCCGGTAGGGCAGGGGGGTGATCTCGAGTGGTGATGTCATCAATGGCGCTTTCCTCAACAGGCCGCACATTCTAGGCGCCACGTCCGGCTTTGTCCCCGTCGAGGGCGCCGCCGGGAGGAACGGGGTGTCAACGCAGCCGGGAGGGGCCCGCCCCGCGGGCCTATCGATCGCTTGGTTGTTTACAACCAAAGGGGGATCGTCCGCGGGGCGATGGCATATTGACCCGGATGTCGGCACTGACTACAGTGCCCTTACCACTTAATTGTCGACAATCATCATGACCAACGCCCTGAATCCATCGGCCCATGCCCCCGAGGTTCGCACCCTGGCGGAGCGAGTCTTCCAGCAGCTTCAGGATGCCATCGTGCGCGGCGAGCTGGCCCCCGGCAGCAAGATCACCGAACCCGGCCTGTCGCGGACCTACGGTATCTCCCGCGGCCCGCTGCGCGAGGCCATGCGCCGCCTCGAGGCGCACCGGCTGATCGAGCGCGTCCCCCATGTGGGGGCTCGGGTGGTCAAGCTGTCCATCGAGGAGCTGCTCGAGCTGTTCGACGTCCGCGAGGCGTTGGAGAGCATGGCGGCGCGGATCGCCGCCGAGCGCATGACCGCCGAGGAGATCGCCGGGCTGCGCGAGGTGCTGGCGGTGCACGAGCGCCAGACCGATCTCAGCCGCGGCGAGGCCTACTACCAGCGCGAGGGCGACCTGGACTTCCACTACCGCATCGTCCAGGGCAGCCACAACCGGATGCTGATGGGCATGCTGTGCGACGACCTCTACTACCTGGTGCGGCTGTACCGCACCCAGTTCAGCGCCAGCGGCTCGCGCCCCCAGCGCGCCTTCGTCGAGCACCACCGCATCGTCGACGCCATCGAGGCCGGCGACGCCGAGCTCGCCGAGCTGCTGATGCGCCGCCATGTCAGCGCTTCCCGGGAGAACGTCGTCGAACGCTATGCCGCCTCCCTCAACCAGGAACCGGAAGCGTCCCGCTGAGGACGCCCCGTCGACCCAACGGAGAGATCCCATGACCCGATCCACCCCCGGCGCCCGCTTCCGTGCCGCCCTCGAGGCCAACCGGCCGCTGCCCATCGTCGGCACCATCAATGCCTACACCGCCATGATGGCCGAGCGGGTCGGCCACCGGGCGATCTACCTGTCCGGCGGCGGCGTGGCCAATGCCTCCTTCGGCCTGCCGGACCTGGGCATGACCACCATGAACGACGTGGTCGAGGACGCCCACCGCATCTGCGGCGCCACCGACCTGCCGCTGCTGGTGGACATCGACACCGGCTGGGGCGGCGCCTTCAACATCGCTCGCACCGTCAAGGAGATGCAGCGGGCCGGCGTGGCCGCCGTGCACCTGGAGGATCAGGTGGCCCAGAAGCGCTGCGGCCACCGGCCCAACAAGGCGATCGTCTCCCAGCAGGAGATGGTCGACCGCATCAAGGCCGCCGCCGACGCCCGGCTCGACCCGGACTTCTACCTGATCGCCCGCACCGACGCCTTCCAGAAGGAGGGCCTGGAGGCCGCCATCGAGCGCGCTAACGCCTGCCTGGAGGCCGGCGCCGACGCCATCTTCGCCGAGGCGGTGCATACCCTGGACGACTACCGGGCCTTCTGCGAGCGGCTCGATGCCCCGATCCTCGCCAACATCACCGAGTTCGGCGCCACGCCGCTGTTCGGCCAGGACGAACTCGCCGAGGCGGGCTGCCGGATGGTGCTCTACCCGCTGTCCGCCTTCCGCGCCATGAACGCCGCGGCGCTCAAGGTCTACCAGAGCATCCACGATCAGGGCCATCAGCGCGACGTGGTGGAGCTGATGCAGACCCGCGAGGAGCTCTACGACTTCCTGAACTACCACGACTTCGAGCGCAAGCTCGACGCCCTGTTCGCCGAGCAGGATGGCGACAGCTAAGCGTTCCCCATAACAAGCACTCACAGGAGACACGACCATGGCAGATAAACCGATCGGCGGCGCCGGCCTGCGGGGCCAGAGCGCCGGCTCCACCGCCCTGTGCACCGTCGGCAAGAGCGGTGCCGGCCTGACCTATCGCGGCTACGACATCCAGGAGCTGGCCGACAAGGCGCGCTTCGAGGAGGTGGCCCACCTGCTGCTCAAGGGCAAGCTGCCCAACCAGGCCGAGCTGGACGCCTACGTGACCAAGCTCAAGGGCCTGCGCGGCCTGCCCCAGGCGCTCAAGACCGTGCTCGAGCAGATCCCCGCCGACGCCCACCCCATGGACGTGATGCGTACCGGCGCCTCGATGCTCGGCAACCTGGAGACCGAGGAGAGCTTCGACCAGCAGCAGGACGTCTCCGACCGCCTGCTGGCGGCGCTGCCGTCCATCATCTGCTACTGGTACCGCTTCAGCCACGACGGCGTGCGCATCGATACCGAGACCGACGACGACTCCGTGGGCGGGCACTTCCTGCACCTGCTGCGCGGCGCGCCGGCCTCCGAGCTGCATGCCCGGGTGATGAACGTCTCGTTGATCCTCTACGCCGAGCACGAGTTCAACGCCTCGACCTTCACCGCCCGCGTCTGCGCCTCGACCCTCTCCGACATGCACTCCTGCGTGACCGGCGCCATCGGCTCGCTGCGCGGGCCGCTGCACGGCGGCGCCAACGAGGCGGCCATGGCGATGATCGAGAACTGGCAGTCCGCGGACGAGGCCGAGCGCGAGATCCTCGGCATGCTCGAGCGCAAGGACAAGATCATGGGCTTCGGCCACGCCATCTATCGCGAGTCCGATCCGCGCAACGCCATCATCAAGAAGTGGTCCAAGCAGCTCGCCGAGGACGTCGGCGACAGCGTGCTCTACCCGGTGTCCGAGCGCGTCGAGGCGGTGATGTGGCGCGAGAAGAAGCTGTTCTGCAACGCCGACTTCTTCCACGCCAGCGCCTATCACTTCATGGGCATCCCCACCAAGCTGTTCACCCCGATCTTCGTCTGTTCGCGGGTCACCGGCTGGTGCGCCCATGTCTTCGAGCAGCGCGAGAACAACCGCATCATCCGCCCGAGCGCCGACTACACCGGCCCGGAGCACAGCGAGTGGGTGCCGATCGAGGAACGCCCCTGACCCGCCTGCCCGATGCTCACCCGTCATGACGGGTGCCGGCGGCAAGACGACGCGGGGCGCCGCGGCGCCCCGCCGGGTTCAGGATCCCCGGAGCCTGCCGCCGGCAGGCCCCGTGGGAGCCGTCGGCGGGCTCACCTCCGCTGTTGCCGCTTTCCATGTCCACGACCCGATCCGAGGGTGGCCAAGCCATGAATACCGATTACCGCAAGCCCCTGCCCGGCACCGGGCTGGACTACTTCGATACCCGCGAGGCGGTCGAGGCGATTCGCCCCGGCGCCTTCGATACCCTGACCTACACCGCCCGGGTGCTGGCCGAGCAGCTGGTGCGCCGCTGCGAACCGGGCCTGCGCGACGCCGCCCTCGAGCAGATCATCGACGGCAAGCGCGACCTGGACTTCCCCTGGTACCCGGCCCGGGTGGTCTGCCACGACATCCTCGGCCAGACGGCGCTCGTCGACCTGGCCGGCCTGCGCGACGCCATCGCCGAGCGCGGCGGCGACCCGGCCAAGGTCAACCCGGTGGTGCCCACCCAGCTGATCGTCGACCACTCCCTGGCCGTGGAGCACGCCGGCTACGAGAAGGACGCCTTCGAGCAGAACCGGGCGGTGGAGGATCGCCGCAACGAGGATCGCTTCCACTTCATCGACTGGACGCGCACCGCCTTCGAGAACGTCGACGTCATCCCCGCCGGCAACGGCATCATGCACCAGATCAACCTGGAGAAGATGTCGCCGGTGGTGCAGGCCCGCGAGGGCGTGGCCTTCCCCGACACCTGCGTGGGCACCGACAGCCACACCCCGCACATCGACTGCCTGGGGGTGATCGCCATCGGCGTGGGCGGCCTCGAGGCCGAGACCGTGATGCTGGGTCGCCCGTCGATGATGCGCCTGCCCGACATCGTCGGCGTCAAGCTCACCGGCGAGCGCCAGCCCGGCATCACCGCTACCGACATCGTGCTGGCGATCACCGAGTTCCTGCGCCAGGAGCGGGTGGTCGGCGCCTATCTGGAGTTCTTCGGCGAGGGGGCGGCGAGCCTGACCATCGGCGACCGCGCCACCATCTCCAACATGACCCCGGAGTACGGCGCCACGGCGGCGATGTTCTACATCGACGACCAGACCCTCGACTACCTCAAGCTGACCGGCCGCGAGCCGGAGCAGGTGGCGCTGGTCGAGCGGTACGCCAAGGCCAACGGCCTGTGGGCGGACGACCTGGCCGGCGCCCGGTACGAGCGGGTGCTGGAGTTCGACCTCTCCACCGTGGAGCGCAACCTGGCCGGGCCGTCCAACCCGCATCGTCGCCTGCCCACCAGTGCGCTGCACGACCGCGGCATCGCCGTCGATTACGACAAGGCCCGTGAGGAGGAGCGCGAGGGCAGGATGCCCGATGGCGCGGTGATCATCGCCGCCATCACCAGCTGCACCAACACCTCCAACCCGCGCAACGTGGTGGCCGCCGGCCTGCTGGCCAAGAAGGCCAACGCGCTGGGGCTCACGCGCAAGCCTTGGGTGAAGTCGTCCTTCGCGCCGGGCTCCAAGGTGGCGCGCCTCTACCTGGAGGAAGCCGGCCTGCTGCCCGAGCTGGAGGCGCTCGGCTTCGGCATCGTCGCCTACGCCTGCACCACCTGCAACGGCATGTCCGGCGCCCTGGATCCGGCGATCCAGCAGGAAATCATCGACCGCGACCTCTATTCCACGGCGGTGCTCTCCGGCAACCGCAACTTCGACGGGCGCATCCACCCCTACGCCAAGCAGGCCTTCCTGGCCTCGCCGCCGCTGGTGGTCGCCTACGCCATCGCCGGCACCGTGCGCTTCGACATCGAGCAGGACGCCCTGGGCACCGACCCGGACGGCAATCCGATCACCCTCCAGGACCTGTGGCCCTCCGACGAGGAGATCGACGCCATCGTCGGCGAGTACGTCAAGCCCGAGCAGTTCCAGCGGGTCTACATCCCGATGTTCGACCTGGATGCCGTGGAGGCCGCCGAGAGCCCGCTCTACGACTGGCGAGCGCAGAGCACCTACATCCGCCGGCCGCCCTACTGGGAGGGCACCATGGCCGGCGAGCGAGCGCTCAAGGGGATGCGGCCCCTGGCTATCCTGCCGGACAACATCACCACCGACCACCTGTCGCCGTCCAACGCCATCATGGCCGACAGCGCCGCCGGCGAATACCTGGCCAAGATGGGCCTGCCGGAGGAGGACTTCAACTCCTACGCCACCCACCGCGGCGATCACCTGACCGCCCAGCGGGCGACCCTGGCCAACCCCAAGCTGTTCAACGAGATGGTCCGCGACGAGGCCGGCGAGGTGATCCAGGGCTCGCTGGCGCGCATCGAGCCGGAAGGCGCGGTCACCCGCATGTGGGAGGCCATCGAGACCTACATGGAGCGCCGCCAGCCCTTGATCATCATCGCCGGGGCCGACTACGGCCAGGGCTCGTCCCGGGACTGGGCGGCCAAGGGCGTGGCGCTGGCCGGGGTGGAGGCGATCGTCGCCGAGGGCTTCGAGCGCATCCATCGCACCAACCTGATCGGCATGGGCGTGATGCCGCTGCAGTTCGAGGCAGGCACCACCCGCCACACCCTGGGCCTCGACGGCACCGAGACCTATGACGTGGAGGGCGAGCCCGCGCCGGGCGCGACCTTGACCCTGGTGATCCACCGCCGGAACGGCGACAGCGAGCGGGTGCCGGTGACCTGCCGCCTGGATACCGCCGAGGAGGTCTCGATCTACAAGGCGGGCGGGGTGCTGCAGCGCTTCGCCGAGGACTTCCTGCAATCCGAGGAGGGGGCCAGCGCATGAGCCGGATGCCACAGATTCGCGTTCCCGCCACCTACATGCGTGGCGGCACCAGCAAGGGCGTGTTCTTCCGCCTCGACGACCTGCCCGAGGCGGCCCGCGAGCCGGGCCCGGCCCGGGATGCCCTGCTGCTGCGGGTGATCGGCAGCCCCGACCCCTACGGCAAGCAGATCGACGGCATGGGCGGCGCCACCTCCAGCACCAGCAAGACGGTGATCCTGTCGAGGAGCGAGCGCCCTGATCACGACGTCGACTACCTGTTCGGCCAGGTCTCCATCGACAAGCCCTTCGTCGACTGGAGCGGCAACTGCGGCAACCTCTCGGCGGCGGTCGGGCCGTTCGCGATCCGCCACGGCCTGGTCGACCCCGAACGCGTGCCTCGCAACGGCACCGCCGAGGTACGCATCTGGCAGGCCAACATCGGCAAGACCATCGTCGGTCACGTGCCGATCGTCGACGGCGAGGTCCAGGAGACCGGCGACTTCGAGCTCGACGGCGTGACCTTTCCCGCCGCCGAGGTGGCGGTGGACTTCATGGATCCCGCCGACGGCGAGGGGGCGATGTTCCCCACCGGCAAGGTGGTCGACGACCTGGAGGTGCCCGGGGTCGGGACCCTGCGGGCGACGCTGATCAACGCCGGCATTCCCACCGTCTTCGTCGAGGCCGAGGCCATCGGCTATACCGGGGCCGAGCTGCAGGAGGCCATCAACGGCGATCCCGAGGCGCTGGCCCGCTTCGAGGCGATCCGCGCCCATGGCGCCCTGCGCATGGGGTTGATCGAGCGCCTCGAGGAGGCGGCCGACCGCCAGCACACCCCCAAGGTGGCCTTCGTGGCGCCACCCCGGGACTACGTCGCCTCCAGCGGCAAGCCGGTGGCCGCCGCGGACATCGACCTGCTGGTGCGCGCGCTGTCCATGGGCAAGCTGCATCACGCCATGATGGGCACGGCCGCCGTGGCCATCGCCACCGCGGCCGCGGTGCCCGGCAGCCTGGTCAACCAGGCGGCCGGCGGCGGCGAACGCACCTCGGTATGCTTCGGCCACCCCTCCGGCAGCCTGCGGGTGGGTGCCGAGACCCGCCAGCAGCCGGGCGGCTGGACGGCGGTCAAGGCGACCATGGGCCGCAGCGCCCGGGTGCTGATGGACGGCTGGGTCCACGTGCCCGGCGACAGCTTCTGAACGCTCCCGCGGACGTCGAACAATGATCCCGTCCGCCGTGGGATGCTCCCTCCTGTGGCGCCCCGGTTTTCCCCGGGGCGCCTTTCTATAGTAAGGGTGGTCATCCGACATCGCGGCAGGAGGACAGCATGAGCGCTACCGTGGAAGCCAACGTCCGCCCCGACTACGACGACGCCCTGCAGGCGATCGCCGACTATGTCCTGAGCTATCGCGTCGACGGCGAGGAGGCGCTCGCCACCGCGCGTCATTGCCTGATGGATACCCTGGGGTGCGGGCTGCTGGCGCTGCGCTTCCCCGAGTGCACCAAGCATCTGGGGCCCCTGGTGGAAGGGACCATCGTGCCCCACGGAGCCCGGGTGCCGGGCACCGCCTTCCGACTGGATCCGGTCAAGGCGGCCTGGGACATCGGCGCCATGGTCCGCTGGCTGGACTACAACGACACCTGGCTGGCCGCGGAGTGGGGCCATCCCTCCGACAATCTCGGCGGCATCCTGGCCGTGGCCGATCACCTCGGCCAGGTGCGCCGGGCCCGGGGCGAGTCGCCGCTGGCGATGCGCGAGGTGCTCGAGGCCATGGTCATGGCCCACGAGATCCAGGGCGTGCTGGCGCTCGAGAACGCCTTCAACCGGGTCGGGCTCGACCATGTGGTGCTGGTGAAGGTCGCCACCACCGCCGTGGCGGCGAAGCTGATGGGCGCCGATCGCGAACAGCTGCTGTCCGCGCTGTCCCATGCCTGGGTGGACGGTCAGAGCCTGCGGACTTACCGTCACGCGCCCAACGCCGGCTCGCGCAAGAGCTGGGCGGCGGGAGACGCGACATCCCGCGGCGTGCGCCTGGCCGATATCGCCCTGCGCGGCGAGATGGGCATCCCCGGCGCCCTGTCGGCGCCCCAGTGGGGCTTTCACGACGTCGCGTTCAGCCACACCAGCCGGGACCTGGCCCTCAAGCCGGAGGGCGAGCGTCGCCTGCGCCTTTCGCGCCCGTTCGGCAGCTACGTGATGGAGAACGTGCTGTTCAAGATCGCCTTTCCCGCCGAGTTCCACGCCCAGACCGCCTGCGAGGCCGCGGTGCGCCTGCATCCCGAGGTCAAGGATCGCCTGGGCGAGGTCGAGCGCATCGTGCTGAGCACCCAGGAGTCGGCCATTCGCATCATCTCCAAGGAGGGCGAACTGGCCAACCCCGCCGACCGGGATCACTGCCTGCAGTACATGGTCGCCGTGCCGCTGGCCTTCGGCGAGCTCGCCGCCGAGCATTACGAGGACGACTTCCACGCCGCCCATCCGCGGATCGACGCGCTGCGCGCGAAGATGGAGGTGATCGAGGATCCACGGTATTCCCGGGACTACCTCGATCCCGGCAAGCGCTCCATCGCCAACGCCATCCAGGTGTTCTTCGCCGACGGGACCTCGACCGAGAAGGTCGAGGTCGAATATCCCCTCGGGCACCGTCGGCGCCGCGACGAGGGCATACCGCTGCTCGAGGCCAAGTTCCGGCGTCACCTGGCGACGCGTTTTCCGCCGGCCCGCTGCGAGCGAATCCAGGCGCTGTGCCGCGATCCGCAGGGCCTGGCGCAGACGCCGGTGGACCATTTCGTCGACCTCTTCGTGATCTGAGCAGGGCAGCCCTCGCGACCGGTGTGGCGATGCCGTTGCGGCTGGGCTATATTTTTCTGGTGCGAGGCCTTGCGTGCGCCCCGAAGAATCCGTAAAGTACGCATCCGCTGCCGGCGACGGGCAACGTTGCAGGCGGTGATGAGTGGCAGAAGCGCTTGTTTTGCTTGAGGTTTTTCGAAGGTTTCGC
>NZ_JARWAK010000028.1:0-12508 GCF_031451675.1 Halomonas koreensis
GAAGCTCGAAGCTCGAAGCTCGAAGCTCGAAGCTCGAAGCTCGAAGCTCGAAGCTCGAAGCTCGAAGCTCGAAGCTCGAAGCTCGAAGCTCGAAGCTCGAAGCTCGAAGCTCGAAGCTCGAAGCTCGAAGCTCGAAGCTCGAAGCTCGAAGCTCGAAGCTCGAAGCTCGAAGCTCGAAGGCAGCGTGATCCCGACGGCTGCGGGGTCAAGGGTTTTCTTCCAGCTTCGAGCTTCCAGGCGCGAAGCGCCGCTCTTCAAGCTTGAGTCCGGCGCAGCCGGGCCTATTCTTCCTCGTCGCTGTCCTCGTCCTCCAGCCGCAGGAAGGTCTGGCGGTAGTGCGCCAGCTCGGCGATGGACTCCTTGATGTCGTCCATGGCCAGGTGGACGTTGCGCTTGCCGAAGCCGACCAGCGCCCCGGGGTTCCAGCGCTTGGCCAGCTCCTTGAGGGTCGAGACGTCCAGGTTGCGGTAGTGGAAGAAGGCCAGCAGCTCGGGCATCTCCCGCTCCAGGAAGCGGCGGTCCTGGTGGACGCTGTTGCCGCACATCGGCGAGCTGCCCGGGGCCACGTGGGCGTTCAGGAACTCGAGGGTGAGGCGCTCGGCCTCGGCGGTATCAACGGCGCTGGCCTTGACCCGCTCGACCAGCCCCGAGGCGCCGTGGGTCTTCTGGTTCCAGTCGTCCATGGCCTCGAGCAGGCTGTCGGGCTGATGGACGGCGATCACCGGCCCCTCGGCGACGACGTTGAGGTCGGCGTCGGTGACCAGGGTGGCCACCTCGATGATCCGTTCGCGGTTCGGGTCGAGCCCGGTCATCTCCAGGTCGATCCACACCAGGCGCTGGGTGCGGGGGTCTTGGGCGTCTCGGTTCGCGGCCATGGGAGCTTCCTTGTCGGGGGCTGACGACAGCCGGCCCGGTTGATGAGTACAATGCCGCCATTGTACCGACCTTCGGGCCATCATGAGCAAACGCAAGCTGAGCCGCCAGCAGCGCTGGCGCATCGAGAAGATCCAGGCCGAACGCGCCAAGCGGGCCGAGAAGCGCGGCAGCCAGGACGCCGACAAGCTCGCCGCCGGGGAATACGGCCCCGAGCAGCCCGGGCGAGTGATCGCTCACTTCGGCCGCACCCTGGACGTGCTCGCCGAGGGCGGCGAGGCCCCGGTGCGCTGCCACCTGCGCGCCAACCTGGAGGGGCTGGTGACCGGCGACCGGGTCGTCTGGCGGGCCGGCCAGGACGGCAGCGGCGTGGTGGTGGCCCGCAGCGAGCGGGACAGCGTGCTCGAGCGCCCCGATGCCCGCGGCCAGCTCAAGCCGGTGGCGGCCAACATCGACCAGATCCTGATCGTCTTCGCCGTGGAACCCGAGCCCCACGCCAACCTCATCGACCGCTACCTGGTGGCCGCCGAGGCCACCGGCATCGCCCCGGTGCTGGTGCTCAACAAGGTCGACCTGCTGCCCGAGACGGGCGGCGAGCTGCGCCGGCTGCTGAGCCGCTACGAGGCGCTGGGCTATCCGGTGGTGACCACCAGCACCGCCCGCGACGGCGGCCTGGATGCGCTGCACCGGCGGCTGGCCGATCGCACCTCGGTGTTCGTCGGCCAGAGCGGGGTGGGCAAGTCCTCACTCATCGACCGCCTGCTGCCCGACGAGGAGCTGCGCATCGGCGCGCTGTCCGAGGACTCCCGCAAGGGCCGCCATACCACCACCACGGCCCGGCTCTACCACATGCCCAGCGGCGGCGAGCTGATCGACTCCCCCGGCATCCGCGAGTTCGGCCTGACCCACCTGGACGAGCCCCAGGTGGCCGAGGGCTTCATCGAGTTCCGCGAGCTGCTGGGGCGCTGCCGCTTCCGCGACTGCCGGCACCGCCAGGAGCCCGGCTGCGCGCTGCTCGAGGCCGTGGAAGACGGCCGCGTCCACGCCGACCGCTTTGCCAGCTACCGCCGTATCGTCGATAGTCTCGAAGAGCGTTGAGAGAGACGGAATCCCCGAGCCAGGAGAGCGCCATGAGTTCCGAAGCCAACCTGCTGCCGCTGATCGTCGAGCCCGAACAGCTCGCCGAACGGCTGGACGCCCCCTCGCTGCTGATCGTCGACGTGCCGCTCAAGGCCGAGAGCCACGCGCAGGGCCATGTGCCCGGCGCCGTCTACCTGGACTTCCGGCAATTGATGCGCGGCGACGGCGCGGTGCCCAACGAGGTACCGGACCCCGCCGCCCTGTCGGCGCTGTTCTCGTCGCTGGGGCTGACCCGGGACACCCACGTGGTGGCCTACGACGACGAGGGCGGCGGCTGGGCCGGCCGGCTGCTGTGGACCCTGGAGCTGATCGGCCACACCCGCTACTCCTACCTCAATGGCGGCATCCACGCCTGGCGCGCTGCCGGCCTGCCGGTCGCCACCGAGCCGACCGCCCCGACGCCCAGCGACTACGAGGCCGAGATCCTGCACCCCGAGGTGGCCATCGATCGTGCCGAGCTGGCCGAGCGCCTGGGCGAGAAGGGCTTCGCGATCTGGGACGCGCGCTCCCGGGCCGAGTACGACGGCGAGAAGGGCGACAACAAGCGGCTCGGCCATATCCCCGGCGCGGTGAACCTGGAATGGACCGACGCCATGGACAAGGCGCGCGACCTGCGCATCCGCGACTACGCGGAGCTGGTCACCGAGCTCGAGGCCCTGGGCCTGACCCCGGACATGGAAGTGGTCACTCACTGCCAGAGCCACCACCGCAGCGGCTTCACCTGGCTGGTGGGCAAGGCGCTGGGCTTCGAGAAGATGCGCGGCTACGCCGGCTCCTGGAAGGAGTGGGGCAACCGCGACGACACGCCGATCGAAAAGCCCTGACGGCAAGAACGCGGCTGCGCCGCTCGAAGACGGAAGACCGGCGCTTCGCGCCTGGAAGAGGGAAGCAAACCGCTTAGGCTGTCTTCCCTCATCTTTCTTCCCTCTTCATTCTTCCTACTTCCCTCTTGAGGAATGACTCCTTCGTGACCCCAGCCAAGCTGTTCGCCCTGATCCAGTACCCCCTGCCCCACCACCTGCTGTCGCGGCTGATCGGCCGGCTGGCCGACTGCCGCGTCGGCTGGCTGAAGGACGCCCTGATTCGCGCCTTCATCCGCCAGTTCAAGGTGGACATGCGCGAGGCCCACGAGCCGGATCCGCGCGCCTATCCGAGCTTCAACGACTTCTTCACCCGGCCGCTGAAGGACGGCGCCCGCCCCATCGGCGAGGGGCTGGTCTCGCCGGCCGACGGCACCCTCTCGCAGTTCGGTTCCATCGGCCGCGGCCGGCTGATCCAGGCCAAGGGCCACGACTTCACCGCCGCCGACCTGCTGGGCGGCGACCTGGAGGCCGCCGGGCGCTTCCACGACGGCAGCTTCGCCACCGTCTACCTGTCGCCGCGGGACTACCACCGGGTGCACATGCCGGTGGCGGGCACGCTCAGGGAGATGGTCTACGTGCCGGGCCGGCTGTTCTCGGTCAACGCCGCCACCACCCACCATGTGCCCAACCTCTTCGCCCGTAACGAGCGCCTGGTCTGCCACTTCGACACCGAGCACGGTCCCATGGCCCTGGTGCTGGTCGGTGCCATGATCGTCGCCGCCATCGAGACGGTGTGGGCCGGACAGATCACCCCCCTGCCCCGCGGCGGCGTGCAGCGCATCCGCTTCGACACCCCGGTGCATCTCGAGAAAGGCGAGGAAATGGGCCGCTTCAAGCTCGGCTCCACCGTGGTGATGGCCTTCGCCGAACCGGTGGAGTTCGACGCCCAGGACACGGAACGCAAGGTGCGGATGGGCGAGCGACTCGGCGAGTTCGGCTGAGGCGACGCGTCCCCACCCTCTGACCCGCCATCGCACAGGGCCCACTCACCGGAGTGGGCCCTGTGCGAGCCCCGCCTTCCATCGTTCCAGTGCAACGGCCTTTCTCTGCGCCCTCCTTCACAAGATGGGCAGTCCCCCGACCATCAGGCCGAGAGCGTCGCTTCCTCGGCGTAGACCTCGGCGAAGATGGCGGTGATGGGCCGGCTAGATTGTTCCGCCTGGCGTCGGCGCACCTCCGCCGAGAGGCGCTCGAGCGCTTCACTGGGCTGGGCCCACTGCTCTCTGGGGAGCGGCTGCGACCATTCCTCGAGGCTCGCCGGCAGGGTCTTGCGCTCGGCCTTCTGGATGGCGCGGATTTCCCACTCGGCGAGGTGATAAGGAATCGTCCACAGGACGAGGATGTGCCACAGGTACCACATGGCCACCTTGAACAGGCCGATCTCGCCGTCGCGATGGCGGCGATGCAGCCGGCGGCGGGCGTTGTGGAAGGTATGCACGCCCTCGTAAGGCGGGTCGCCGGGGCGCTGCAGGCCGTTCGGGTCCTGAATCTCCTCGCGGGTATGCACCTCGTATTCCATATAGGCGCGCACCGACTCCCACAGCCCCATCGCCAGCGGCAGGCCGGGCTGCGGCAGTTCCAGGAAATGCTGCTGCCCCGTCTCGGGATCGATGAAACCGAGCCCCAGGCCATACTGGCGCTGCACGCCGTACTGGGTCGCCCCCTGCGCCTGAGTCACCCAGGCCGCCACGCTTTCCCAGGGCACGATGATCGGCGGCTTGCCCCCGCCCGGCGCGAAGGCCACCTCGCGGCGCTGGCGGTGGAAACGGGTGGGGACGTCATTGCGGAACTTGAAGTGGTATTGGCACTTTATAAGCAATGCCATAATCAAGAAAAAAAAACATATCACAGAGATCGTAAAAAAAACCTCTTCAAAAACAATCCCTGAAACCAAAAAAAACATATCAACACTTTCACCATATATCCACCCAGCAACTCCTAACGCTAAAGGCATCAAGAAAGCCAAAATAAAATAACTGATAAAAGGAATGCCCAGGGTAAACTGCCAGGTAAAGGGCGTGGGCAGACTGCCTCCGAAGTCCAGATAGGCATCGTTGACCTCACCGATGGCTTGATTGAAGTCCACAGGCGCGGAGCCCGTGGGCAAGGGGGCTGGGGAAAGGTAGCAGACCTTGCCTGCCGGGAAGGGCTCGATGTCTCCGGCCTGGTGGGGCTGGGCCATATCGGGCCGTGGTGTCTGATTTTCCTTGGCGGACATAAACAAGCCTTGAATTAATTAAGAAGAAGCGTGTCGATTTCCTTCCAGGGCGCCGTTTCACCACTAACGGCAACGCTTGATGGGGTGTAATCTCCCTCACCGCCCGAGGCAGAAATCCGGATATGATAATTATGGACTCGATATTGGCCATCGTCCCCTAGCTCTTCCAGTCGAATAGCTATGACATTGTCGGTTCTGCGGCCCGATATCGAATCAAGTGGTTCGGGACGAGGAAAGCCGAGCGAAAGCGGTGACTGTTCCTCTAGTGTCAGGTTTGCTAAGACCTTCTCGGTGGCCGTCACCCACCTCTCCGGGCAGTAATCACGCCCACGGTATTCGGGCTGTACCTGATAGCCACCAAGAAACAGGCGCACCGGTGCTTTACCCCCGAAAGGCGCCGAGAGGTCCTGCAGGCTAACCGACGACAGCGAAAGGGCAAAGTCGACCGATTTCGGTCCTTGCGTCCAGCTCTTCCACCATCCATCGAACTCCTCGATACTGACCTTGATTCTGGGTGCTTGCGCGATTGCCTGTAGCCGAGACTGATACGTTTCAACATCATCATCACGGACTTGATCCGCATCCTGACTCCAAGGGGTGGTAAGTAACCAGTCATCATGGCGACTGGTACTGTAACGGTTATAGAGCCAACTCCCGCCCAGTTCGAGCACGGTAAACAGCGCCCCGGCAAGGTTGAAGCGCCAGAATACCGATCCCAGACGAGCGCCGGCAGCGGCCCAGGAGACACCACGAAACGCCACCGAATATCCTGCATGAAGGGTGTTAGCCAATCCATAGGCATTGGAGCCCAGCATGCCCCCCGCACCCACCATACTGGCCATGGCAGCACTTTGGGCACTACGATCACCGCTACGAACGGCTTCTTGCCAAGCGTCATGTCGACTAGTCAGACTCACATAGCTGGCCACAAATCCAAAAGCATAGGTGAAGCCGCCGAGGAACATATGAAGGCGCCCAAGAGATGCACTGACGCTTTTAGCCCCCGAGACCTGCAAAGCGTTATTCAACGCGTTCAACCTGGATGAAAGTGCAGTGTCCATCACGCCTTGAGCAGCGGAGAAACCGACACTCCCCGTTGAAACCACACTATTAACAAGAGGCCAAACTTCAACATTTTCATCAGAGCCAACTTGCCCCCAAAAATCGTTCCAAGCTTGGGCAAGAGTAGATAGTTGCGTGGCAAAAATCAGCAGCCCCATGCCGTCCCCGGCCAGGCTCGCCGACGGCGTCGAGGCAATGCCCTGTCGCAGGTTGCGCATCAGGCCGCTGACCTCGGCCTGCTGGGCCGCTGGCAGCACCAGCGTCAGGCCGGCGCGTCCTGGCGCCGAACCAGCGATACGCACACCGTCTTCGGGAAGCTCTTCGATCGGGCTTAGGGCACGGGCGAGTTCCGGCTCATGCACCGTCTGCAGTTCCTGGCGCAGGCGCTTGAACTCCTCAAGCAGGGTTTGTGCCTCGAGGGAGCGGTGCCCGGCGGTCGCCTTGACGGCATTTCGACGCTTTCGGATCGCACTGAGTTCTTCTCGCAGCGCCAGGACACGCTGCATGGTTCGCTGGAAACTCGCCAACTCCTCTCGCGAGGCCACGACGAAGCTGGCGCCCGTGCGATGGGCGGCATCGAGGATCCTCGCGGGCAGCGCCTTGGGCAGGCGACGGAACAGATCCTCCAGGTCGGGGATCGTGTCACGGTTGATGCCCTGGTGAACTCGTCCATGACCTGGGCGATGCCCCGCGAGATCGCCGGCGCCAAGGGCTGATGGGCGCTCTCGGCGATGACCTGGGTATCCTCGGGTAGCTGATCGACCGCCGGCAGTTGCCCGGACTCGATCGCGTTGAGCTCATCCCACAGGTCCTTAGTCTTGAGCACGGCCCCGTAACCGGCATTGGCAATCGTTGAATACTGGCCGATGAAGTCGCTCTGGTCAGCGAGTGGCAGGGTATGGAACAACGGCCGATCGTAGTGCGGGACCTCTTCCAGCCAGTTGGCGACCCGTTCGATCGACTCATCGCTGCGGCAGATATCCTTCAGGCACCCATACTGGGCCTTGAAGCCCTCGTGGACCTGATCCGCGTTCTGCGCATCGAAGTACCAGGCGGCGGTGTGGAAGCGGTTGCTGCACAGCATCTCGGCGCGATCAGCGGACAGGGCATCCAGCGTAGCATTCCAGCGCTGCAGCCGCGGGCGCTGCTCGGCGAGAAAGGTGTCCATTCGCTCGCGGTCGATCAGTTCATTGATGCCCCGCTCACCGATGCTGCTGCCTTCCAGCAGGGCCCTGAGCCGCTCGTTGTGCTGCTGTTTCATGGCGAGCAGGGCATCACCATGCCGCTCCACGAAGTCACGCCCCAGGCTGTCGCTCAGGCTCTCCTCGACGTAGTAACGGCGCACCGCTCCCTGCAAGCGGTCGGCGATTTCATAGGCATTACTGCGGTTCGCCTCACCGCGTATCTCTTGCAGGCGCTCTTTGAGCTCCACGGGCAGGTCCGGGTCGTAGGGCTGTGGTAACTCACCCGTGTTGCTATCCCGATTGAGGAAATCGAGCAGGCTCTGCCGCACCTCGCTCTGACGAGGCTCCTCCATCGCGGCGGCCTCGTCCCACATGGCCTGGACGGCCGGGTCCTCCGAGACTTGGCGCAGGTCGTCCAGCGAGGCGCCCTGCAACTGGGACAGCGACTCGATGTAGCAGGCCAGCAGGTAATCCCGCTCAGTACGCCCTTCATTTTCCGTGGCCCAATCCTCTACCCAGCCCACAACCTCGTCCTGAAACTGGGCCAGATCACGCATCACGCCGATGTCGTCACGCACCACCAGGCACAGGGCCTCGTCGCGATCCTCCACGCCATGCTGCTTGAGCAGCTTGCCGAGCCGCGACTTGTGGTAGTAGGGCTCGTTCTCCCAGAGGTAGGGCCGGGCTTCGTGCTCGTAGCCTTCTTCCGGGACCTCCAGCTGAGCGTCCTCGGCGAACTCCGCCACCCACTCCTCGGCCTGGGCCGTGGTGATCAGATGCTGGCCTCCCCCGCTGACGGGGTTGGCGCCGGAGAGATCGACCGCCTGCATGAAGGCATCCCGATCCTCTTCACTCTCCGTCACCTGGGCGCGCTTGGCCGCGGTCCACTCTACCTCGGAGAAACACACGTAGAGGGTGCGATCGGTCTCGTACTCCAGCTTGCCGCCGGTGATGGTGTCGCCGAAGTCGCGAAACTCGTACTCGTCGAGCTGGTGGGTTTCACTATCGAGGATATAGAGGTAGCCGTTGCGCAACAGTCGGATGCCCAGCGGCCGCGCCGTCAGCGAATAGGGTGTTTCCACCCCCGGTTCGAGCTCCTCGACCAGGCCGTAGCGCAAGGGCAGCAACTGCACCCTGCCGCCCAGCAGCGGACAGGTGGCGCCCTCCTCGCTGCCGCGACTCGACATTTCATACGCCGCCAGCGAGGCATCGTTGCGATCATCGGCGGGTCGCTCGAACGCAGCCATGTGACATTCTCCCTATGTCGTAACGTCAGTCCGTGATGATGTAGGAGCCGCCGCCAGGGCGGCCTCGAGGCGTGCCATCCCCTTGCCCTGCCCGGGATCGCCTAACAAGTCCGTCCACGCATCAAGTCCCTCGCCCTGCTGCCAGGAGGTGATCCCGAGGCGCTGCATCAGGGTGCAGAGCAGGGCCCATTCCCGGGGGGTGGTTAATCCTAGCTCACACGCCTCCTGCACGATGACGGCCAGCTGCGCGTGGCGCTGGGGACGATCTGCCGCCATCAGCCAGCCATCGCAGTGCCGGTCGACGAAGGTCATCAGCTGACGAATGTCTCGGCGCCGATCGCATTCCTCGAGGCGCGCCAGCTGCGACTCCGAGAGCCGATAATCCACAGCGCTTCTGGGCCGGCCAGTCGCCTCCTTCTCCAGCGGCGCATGCCTGTGCCAGGCTTCCTGCACCGCATCCGGCATTATCAGCCGCTCGATGGGCCCCCAGGGCACCTGCTCCGGCGAACTACCATCCGTGAACAGCGACGAGATGACCGCCGGATCGGCCAGGCGCAGCAGCATGGGAAGACCCGCAGGATGCCGCACCTGGATCAGGTCGCGCAGATGATCGGCCACGTCCAGCAGATCGCATGAGCCGAGGATCAGATAGCCCCACTCCGCCTCGGCTCCCTGCCGGAGAAACCGCTCGAGCACGGGATCGCCTGGCCCCTGGAGCCGCACCAGCCATGGCGACACCTCGGCCACCTCGGCCCAGGGCGTGCCAGCGTAAAGCAGGTCGGCATCCAGATCGCCTTCCGACCACTCGTAAAGGCACCGGGCCAGTTCCTTCACGCGAACACCGTCGAGCAGCAGGAACACCTCCCCTGCCTCAGGCCAGTCGAGTTCAAGTTCCCACGTCGATCCGTCCGCTGACCAAGGCTCACTCATGGCCGATCATCCATCGCTGCCGGATTCGCAGACCGGGCACAGCGCCTGCTGCTGCAACAGGGCAGCATGCTGCGGCGCCTTGACCGGCGTGAACTGCGGAGCGGGCTCGTCCTCCCCCGGCAGGATCGGCGCCTGGGCGCTCTGCCCGGTGCCGCTGCCGGGGCTGCCGCCGGAGTTGATCTTCACGCTGGGGCCGACGATGGTCACCCCGGATGGATCGAGCTTCACGAAGCTGCCGCCGGCCTTCAAGGTGATCTCGGCGCCGGCCTCGATGACCACCTTCATGCCGGCCTTGTGGTGCACCTCGCTGCCGGCCTCGACGAGCTGGGCGCGGCCGATCTTCTCGTGGCGGGTTTGGCCCACGCTCAAGTGGTCGTCGCCGTCGATCCGGGTGCGCCGCTCGCCGTGCACGGTGCGGTGGTCGTCGCGGTCGAGCTCTTCGATGCGATCGCGTTTCACCGTCAGGTGGCTGTCGCGGCGAATCTCCTCGGTGCGGTCGTTCTCGGTCAGCAGCTCCAGGTCCTTCTGGGCATGGACCCAGATCTGCTCCTGGTCGCGCTGGTCCTCGAAGCGCAGCTCGTTGAAGCCCTCGCCCTGGTGGGTCTGGGTGCGCAGCACGGTGCGCGTCTTGTGCTCGGGCAGCGGGTACGGCGGGGTGTTCACCGCATGATAGGTGCGCCCGGTGATCAGCGGCTGGTCCGGGTCGCCCTCCAGGAAGGAGACGATCACCTCGTGGCCGATGCGCGGGATCGCCATCATGCCGTAGCCGCCCCCGGCCCAGCCCTGGCTGACGCGAATCCAGGCGCTGGCGGTTTCATCCGGTGCCGCGTAGCGGTCCCAGGGGAACTGGCAGCGCACCCGGCCGTGGGCGTCGCAGTGGATCTCCTCGCCCTCGGGGCCCACCACGAAGGCCACCTGGGGGCCGTCGACCCGCGGCTTGGGCTGCGGTACGGGGCGCCAGGCGGCGTCGTCCGGGGTCAGCGTGAGAGTGTTGTGATAGCGGGTCATGCCGTCACGATCCCCGGCGGTCACGCCTACGGCGTCTTCCTGCAGCGCCTGGGGCTGCTCGCCCTCGTGGATCACCTCGACCACCTGCCAGCCGCGGTTGAACTCGGCCACGTCGTGGTCGGCCAGGGTGAAACGGGTGCCCGGGGCGAGCTCCGGCAGGTCGCTCTCGCCGTTAATCGTCAGGGCGTCGCTTCTCAGGTGCTCCAGGCGGTGGCGAGTGAAGGCCTGGCCCGAGGCGTCGGCCTTGTAGCGCCCCGGGTAGTCGTAGTGCTCGTAGTCCGCCCGCTGGCTATGCTGCTCCAGCCCCTGGCCTTGATGATCGTGGAGCTGAGCGTACGCCGGCTGCTTGAACGAATAGTCCTTGAGCTGGGCGCGGGCCGGGCGCACCCGGGCGGTCTGGGTCAGCCGGCGCAGGTGACGCTGGGGCGCGCTGCCGCCGGCACGGTGGTGATAGGTCCGCTCGCCGAGGGCGGCGAGCACCTGGGGATCGTCGGCGAACACCAGCCGGTGGGCGCCGAGGTCGGCGTCCTCGAACTCATGGAAGTAGAACAGCCCCTCCTCGGCGGCCAGGCGCTCGAGAAATTCGAGATCGGTCTCGCGGTACTGCACGCAGTACTCGCGCTCCTCCGGCTCGCGGGTCACCGCGAAGGCCACGTCGGTCAGGCCGCGCTCCTCGCACAGGGTGTTGAGAATCGTCAGCGGCGAGACGCGCTGGAAGATCCGCGAGTTCTGGCGCAGCGAGAGCCGCCACAGCGACGGGCGGATCACCGCCTCGTAGTGGCTGCGGCGATGGCCGCGGTCGCCGCGGCCGAACTCGGCGACGATGCCGTGGACCCGGCGCTGGGCCACGCCGTCCTGCCAGACGGTGAGGCTCGCCGGGCGGTCGAGCGGCGCCGCCGGCGCGAGGTCACCGGCGCGGCTGGCGAAGCGCACCCGCAGGTGGAAGGGCGCCGACAGCGCCTCCTCATGGGTGAAGTCGATCACCGCCAGGTCGGCGTCCTCGGCCCCCGTCAGGCTCAGGGTGAACTGCAGTCCGGTCTGGTCAGCCATCTCAGCCGCCTTCCCCGCTGGCGCTGCCGATCAGCACGCCGCCGCAGTCCACGGAAAAGTATCTACCTACTCAGGCCATGCTCTCGGTAGGCCCTGCGGTATAGGTATGCCGATGCAGTTCGTTGATGTGCATGGCCGCATCGTGCCCGCGACGGATATGGGGCAACACGATCTCACTGGCCTTGGTGAAGCGGTGGCCCACCCGCACGGTATAGGACTTGAACAGCCAGCTCAGGAAGTTCTGGGTGAAAGTGGCATCCTCGATGTCGCGCCACTTGATGCCGAACATGCCCTTCGACCAAGGAAAGATACCGCGATAGACCCAAACGCCCTCGGCGTCTGTATAGAGAACGATGCTACGAATCGTCAGTATCTGGACGACACAGAAGGCCAACCAGAACAGGATGAAGATGGCCCCCAGCCAATCGCGGATACCGGTCAAAGCCAAGCCAACCACTACCATGACCAAAAAGACGATGATGGGACGCACATAAGCCGTCCATGACATGGTGAAACGCTCACCGATCTCGTTGGATTGTTGCAGGGATTCCATGGTGTTTTCCTCCTTGAAATAGCAGCCGACAGTGACGATTCCGTCAGCCTTGATGAGCATCGAAGGGCTCGCTGCGATAGGCGGCCTTCGGCGGTACGCAGCCCCCATCCCATTCACCGTTCCTGTCACGGCGATGGCATCACATGACTCAAATGAAACGCTGCCGATCAGGCAGTCAGCCACTCCTTCTCTCCATAGACCTCGGCGAAGATGGCGGTAATGGGCCGGTTGGGCTGCTGGGCCTGGCGCCGGCGCACCTCCGCCGAGAGGCGCTCGAGCGCTTCACTGGGCTGGGCCCACTGCTCTCTGGGGAGCGGCTGCGACCATTCCTCGAGGCTCGCCGGCAGGGTCTTGCGCTCGGCCTTCTGGATGGCGCGGAT
>NZ_JARWAK010000029.1:0-8843 GCF_031451675.1 Halomonas koreensis
GCGCTTCACTGGGCTGGGCCCACTGCTCTCTGGGGAGCGGCTGCGACCATTCCTCGAGGCTCGCCGGCAGGGTCTTGCGCTCGGCCTTCTGGATGGCGCGGATCTCCCACTCGGCGAGGTGAAAGGGAAGCGTCCACAGGACGAGGATGTGCCACAGGTACCACATGGATACCTTGAACAGGCCGATCTCGCCGTCGCGATGGCGGCGATGCAGCCGGCGGCGGGCGTTGTGGAAGGTATGCACGCCCTCATAGGGCGGATCGCCGGGGCGCTGCAGGCCGTTCGGATCCTGAATCTCCTCGCGGGTATGCACCTCGTATTCCATATAGGCGCGCACCGACTCCCAGAGCCCCATCGCCAACGGCAGGCCGGGCTGCGGCAGTTCCAGGAAATGCTGCTGCCCCGTCTCGGGGTCGATGAAACCGAGCCCCAGGCCATACTGGCGCTGCACGCCGTACTGGGTCGCGCCCTGTGCCTGAGTCACCCAGGCCGCTACGCTCTCCCAGGGCACGATGATCGGCGGCTTGCCCCCGCCCGGTGCAAAGGCCACCTCGCGGCGCTGGCGATGGAAGCGGGTGGGCACGTCGTTGCGGAACTTGAAGTGGTATTGGGCTTTGATAAACAGGGCCAAGGCAAGAGATAGCCCCCCCCCCCACAGCCCCATCCCAAGAGCAATGTCGAAGAAAGCCATAAACTCACTGGCAAAAGAGAATTCTTCTCCAAATGTCATCATCGCTAGAATAAGTGGCATTAACAACGCCAACATCAAGAAACTTGTAAAAGGACCTCCTAGAGTAAGTTGCCAAGTAAAAGGCGTTGGTAGGCTTCCTCCGAAGTCTAGATAGGCATCGTTGACCCCACCGATGGCCTGGTTGAAATCCACGGGCGCCGCCCCCGTGGGCAAGGGACCAGGCGACAGGTAGCTGACCTTGCCGCCTGGAAATGACTCGATATCTCCGGCCCGGTGGGGCTGGGCCATATCGGGCCGCGGCGTCTGGGCTTTATTGGCTGTCATGATACCGCATACTTTTCACCCGACATTGGCCGAAAAGGGTACGCTGCGATAGGCCGCTTTCGGCACCTCGCCGGCGTTTGACTGCCCGAAGCGCTCCTCCACCGGGCCCAGATCGAGGAAGGTCTCGCCGCGCTCGTAGGCGGCTGTCACCTGGCGGCTCAGCTCGGTGAGTCCGGCCGAGGGCTGGGCCCACTCGGCTTCGGGAAGCGGCCGGGACCACTCCTGCACCCAGCCCTTGGGAATGGCCTTGGGCAGCACATGATTGACCCGATACTCGGTGTACCAGCTGGCGAAGTAGGCGAGCTCCATCCAGCGGCCCAGGCGGTAACGCCAGAACGGCTTGCCCTCCCGCTCGTGGCGCCGCCTTTGCCGCGCCATCTCGTCCTTGTACCAGGCCACGCTGTAATCGTCGGCGCGCTCAGGCACCGCTTCGGCGCCCTCCTCCATGTAGCGGCGGATCAACTCCCACTGCATCATCGCCATCTGCAGGCTGGTCACGCTGACCTCGATGCCCGCCCCAGCCAGGCTATAGCCCGGCCGCTCGGGGTCCGGCGGCAGGATATGCAGCTGCCAACCGATACCCGCCGGGCCGCCGACGGTCACCGCCATATTGCGCGTGGCCACCGCCACCACATCTTCCCAGGGCACGAAGACGGTCTCCTTGCGCCAGCCGGCCAGGCGACGGACCCCTCGATACAACGCCACATAGCCAATAGCCAAGGCGGGAGAGATAACCAGATGGGTGATCGCCATCCAGACAATACCCGTTGTCCCCAGCAATTCTTCTTCCCCTCCCAAGAAGCCAAGGCTGAACACAACGAAGCCTCCACTTATGGAAAAAAGCGCAAACCAGAAGCCATACATCAAGTGAGCGCTGGGGGACGGCAAGAAGACCCTCCGTCCTGGATGTTCCACCACGAAAGCCACTTCTCGGCGCTGGCGATGGAAACGCACCGGCGCGGTGCCACGAATCCAGAGATCGGGGATGACGAGTAAGGCCATAAAAAACAGAAATGCTCCGTAGGCGCCCCCCCCCCATATCCCCCAGGCTTCCAACCAGCTTGAAGCACCTGTAACAGCACCGAAAGCGACAAAGAGGAACACCCCTACAAAGGCAAGCATCATCCAGACTGCCGCCCCCCCCAGGCCAGCATGCCGTTACGGCTGACATTATGCAGCAGATCCAGTGTCGCCGCGTCGCGACGATAGACCAATCGCCCCACGTCCGCTCCGGCCCCCGCCGTGGGCCCCAAGGGAATCGGCCTCGGGCTTAGTGCATAAAGCTCATTGGCACCGCGCGTCAGATGCTCGCCGACGCGAAGCGCCATGGCGGCGGCGTCCTGTTCCTTGGCTTGGGTCGTCATGGTCCTTCCTGTATTCGTGGCAAGCATTGTCGAGGCGAACTCTATCAGGCCGTCCAGGGCGCAAGCGGCATGGCCTGCCAGGCGCTGGCCTCGCGACCTTCCAAAGGCTCGACGGGTCTCCAGTCTTCCCTGGGCGATACGGCATCCAGGCGGCTGAAGACTTGGAAAGCCGCAGTGGCCGTCGGCGACGATGCCCCCTGGGAGGTGATACGCACCACCAGTACCAGGGTATGCCAGTCACCAACACGCTCGGGGTCCAGGGCATAATCCAACCGGCAGTTGCCCTCTTCCTGGGTCAGACCGGCGTGGGCCATCAGATCCTCGTGAAGCTCCTGCTGGCTACCGCGCGTTACGCCCCAGAGGCCCACCTGGAGGTTGTCTGCATTGGGGGGCTCCACTCCCGGCAGGTTGAGACGCAGGTTCAGGGAGCTTGCCGGTGGTTCCGGCCCCACCGGCATGGCGCTGATACGCGGCGGCTGTTCGCCGCGTCGCCAGAGCACCGGCTGGCCATGCACCTCGGCGAGATGCTGGTGGTGCGCCTCGAGATCCCAGCCCTCCGGCTCGTCTCCCCAAACGCTGTTCTGGCACCACTGCTGCAGCGGCGAGAGGGAATAGTACTCATAAAGCAGCTCTCCCACGACGATCAGGACCACGCCGACGAAGGCGACCCAGTTAAGTGGTACGGCCAGGCATAACAGGCGTAAACGCAACAATACAGCAGACGTGCCCCGAATTTTCCCCATCAGCCCAGCAATGCCAATCGGCAAGGTACCACCAGCAATGGCCACATCACCCGCCAGTGAACCATCAGGGACAGGTACAGATTATAGCCAGGTCAGATAGACAAACTTAAAAGGGCAGAAGAGTCGCCACTGCCAGACACGCTACCGCCGGGGCAGACGACAGAGCGCCTTCCCTGGCGAGAATATGTGGCACGGCATCCTTGCCGCGATAACGCTAATGACCTGAGGTTGTATAGGGATGCGTCTAGATCGCCATGCCTCCCTCGAAAACCTCTAGCTTCTTTTCCACATAAGGGGCTTCTTTCACCTTGCTTCTTATAAAGGAAACGCGTTCATCCTCTTCACCCTTTTTACAGTACAAGGTGCGATAACCGTTCTGCGTAGTGCCTTCACTCGTATAAAAGGTAAACCTAAGCCCAATGAGTCGACGCTTTCTCCATAGCGCCACCTCCTCCACATCATCCCAAGAAGCACTAAAATGCTCTTCACCCCTCACAAGTTTCTGGTAGCTACTGGAGTTCCCCATCGCCAAGGCCATCAGGCCAAACCCCGCTGGCCCCACCGCCCCAAGAAGGAAATAGGGATTAAAAAAGGAGGTGACCAGAACGGCGACACCAGAGATAATGGCCGACCACTTCATCACCGGCTTAACCGAATCTATCTGCGGCTTCCATGAAATTTTTTCATATCCTCTCTCCGTCAAGCGGTATGCGATTATAGAGGTTTGGTGGGTCATACTCATGCTGACCGGGATAAGAAGGAAAAATAAAACACAAAACCCTTTTGTCAACATATCAAAAACAAACTCCCTCCCCCAAAACAATACAATGTAAAAAAAAGAAACCATAAAGCACACATGGAAAACAAAAACCATGTTAGCCACAAAGGTATTATAGTCCCTCACCCTGATCTGCCAGCTCATGACCTCGTCTTCGTCTACACGCTCCCAAGGTAGTTCGGGAACATAATTCCTCTTTGGCTGGATAAACCACATATATTCGCACCTTGATATCAAAACAGGCAAAAATACCACCTGACGATTCGGCAGACTTCACCGAGTCAGCTTGGCACCATTAGATCAATAGAATTAATTATCGCCTGGCAGGCTGAAGAGTTTCCTACAGGCTCCAGATTGAAACCACCGTCATCTGCTTTAGGCTTATGGAAGACGAAGTCAGCACTATGAGGTGAGCTCAATAGCGTCGCCGGATAATCGACCAACAGTGCAAAAGGCGCATCCGGGGCTTGGACCTCGGCCGGTAACCAGGCTTGCCAGACGCGGGACTCCTGTGACTCATAGTCTTCCGAGGCAGGAAGTTCGCCGGATGACTGATCGGCACGTTCTGCAAAACTCGACGCCGGCGCCCAGAACCCCCGGCTCGCGTTACGAGACAGCTTGAGCGTTTCCCCCGCCAGCATCGAGGGCAGCGCAATCTTTAGCCAATACCCTCGATGGACCTGAACCGGTGCCCGCCCCTTATAGCCAAGCGTGGTCACCGGCTCCAGGCGAGCCGATGGCTGATAAAGCGTTTCCAGGAGGGCCCGCCACTCGGCCGCCTGCCCCTCATCGTCATCGCTCCACTTGGAAGACTCGTCAGCTTCTCCCCACCCGCTACGATAGAGCCATAGGCGGATGCCCTCGCGGTGATAGTGGCCCGCGAAGAACGAGGCAAAAAGGTACACCATACCGGCAATGGCCAAGACCCATGCGGTCCAAGGTGCCAAGATCCACGCAAAGGTCACGAAGTACCCTGCAATAGCGCCGCCAAGCTGGAAACCGGCAACCAAAGCCATTACGGAAGTAGCACTACCTTTTGCGAATAATGCCACACGCTCTTCGGTGCTGGTTGCAGAACCAAACTGATCAATAATCTGCAACGTCTCTATGCCCGCTCCTATCGCCCCAAAGACCGCCATGCCCGCCACACGGGTGGTCAGTTTGGCTGCCGTGCGGGCGAAGGCCACATTCTGCGCAACCCCACGCCATTGACGAACTCCAGCTCTGGCTACCGCCCTGGGCTTACCAAATATTTCAGCCGTTTGTGATAATGCATGCTTATTCCAGTACGGCATCACCCATAGCGCGATCACCGCACTGGTCGTATATCCCATCCCACTGATAAGAGATTGCCGGGCGTTGCCGTCCATGCCTTCACGCTCGATGCTCATGAGGGTTGCGCCGACGTTCAGCAGGTTGAGCCCGGCGATCAGCAGCGGCAAGCCGCCGCCGTAGCGATTCATCCAGCCCCGCATGCGGGCCTGGGCAGCGGCGGCCCCCTGCTCGAGCTTGAGGCGGTTCTGCTCGCGCAGCTCATCGTAGCCCAGGGTCTCGGCTGGCCCACCGGAACTTCCTGCCTGACGGGCGACGATGCGTTTGGGCTCGCGGGTCATCAGCTCATCGAGCGCTCGCTGCTGACCGTTGAGATCCTGCAACTGGGCGGCTCGATCATGCGGCGCGGCCGGGCGCGCCAGCGCCCCACGCAGTCCACGAAGTCGACTCTGGCGGCGCACGACCTCACGCCGCCAGCGACGGTGGCGGGCCTCGAAGTCGTCATCGCGGACCAGTTGAGTGCTCTTGGTGGCATTGTCGGGATGCACGAAGGCCGCCTGCATGGTCTGAGAGAGTCCCTGGGCGAGACACTCGGCACTCACTGTGGTGCTCACCTCCGCCGCCGGCAGCAACTTATCCCAACCCTATAAGAACCAATCTTTCATCTTAAGAAAAACGCCGCCGACCAGCAAAAAAGAAATAGCTGGTATATAAGTATACATCGGAAAAGCCACTAGAAGCTTTATCCGTTTCGGCAATACCTCGACATCAATTTCCTCAAGAGCGCGCGGGAATTTTTTTTTCACGAACCGTGAGCCAGGAAAAAGCAAGAAAACCCCATAAGCCATTCCTCTTCCCATCCCCCATGGCCACACACCTTTATACCCTCTATTTGGAAAGTCAGGACTATCAAAATAGCCATCTATCTCTTCCAAATAAACAAATAAAATAACCCACCACACCACAAGCGACAACAGGCTTATAATCCCAATTGATAATATAAACACACCCAGTACAAGCTCAAGATCAATCATTGTGACGCCCCATATATAGCCTCACCTACCCACTCACCACCTTGCTTCATCGCCTCACCGCCTATCTCCCCCCCTACATAGCCCCCAGCACCTACCAGTACAACACCACAAGCAAGCGTCGCTAGCCCCCCCGTCGGCACCCCTAGCGCTAAACAAATTCCGCCGGCCACAGCACCAGCTGCGGCACCTCCAGCTGCCCCTCCTGCTATTCCCCCTCCAAATCCCGCCCATTCTCTCACTCGGGCAATCTGGCATTCTTCTTCGCGCCCTGAAGCACAGGCTTCGCGTATACTCACGTGGGTGGAAACGGCACTTAACCCAAGACCTACATATCCAGCTCTCCCAAGCCACTTGCTCGCGTTGGCAATATTTCCATAATTATCCGCATAGCCTGGTATGCCTGAGGCGCTCGATCCTGCTTGACGCCAGTGATGGACTGTACTTTTTGTAGAGAGCCCTAATGCATGGCGAAGATCTGGATGCTCTGGAATTCCCAGGCCCATTCGGGTCACCCGGTCGAGCATAGCATCCAACTCTTCAAAAAGCACTCGGCGCCTGGCGTAGAACTCTTCCCCTCCAATCTTCCCTGTCCGCTCATAGACACGTTGATATAGGGCCTCTATCTCTCTTAATTTTGATTCGACTAGCTGGGCATGCTGGTTCATGCCTGATGCCGTATTACCGATGGCTGCCCCAGCACCTCCTGTAGCGGCCCCTAAGAGATCATAATAATCAACTGTTCTCTGAGCTTCCTCGTAAGTCAACTCAGCATTTATTTCATTCACCTCTTGTGCAATCTGCATCAACAGGTTCTCTTCTTCCGTACACTGCATGCTCCGGGGGTCACTCAGTACAACGACTTGACCTGGGCTAACACCATCCATCAGCGCTGGGTTCAGCCTCTCCAGCATGGCATCGACTTCACTGCCAGCTTGACCAGCAAATAGATGATCCTTGAGCTCCTCCATCGTCTGGGGGCTTTTGACAATATGAAACCCAGGCTCCACTTCGTCGACGTCGGCGCATGGGCTATCGCCCATGATATCGTCCGGGCAGCGATTGTCCCGGACCTCACTGGTTTCCGGGAGATCCAGCACGTCACCGGCTTGGAGGCGATTAGGATTATTTAGGGCTGGATTCCTCTCCATGATGGAAGAGATTGACACCCCTTTCTCACTGGCAATACCCGCTAAGGACTGCCCATGCTTTACAGTATATTCCATTATGGTTCCCCGTTTTCTTGAACCCCATGCAGCATCGCCTCAACTTTATCGAGTCGTCTTACGGGTGGACAGCTGCCATCACCTATCACTTCACGGCATTCCGTCGATTCAAGTGCATGAGGGTGCTTCAAAAACATCCATATAAACCGCTCTAAGTCCGCGGTCTTTTTATAGCCTGCGTTTTTTGCTATTTCGAAAAGCCTGGATATCTCGGATTCCCATGACGCTCCTTCTGGGGGGGCACTCATCCTGTCATGCGCTTCACTAGCAACTCTCTGGACAAAGCGCTCATTCATTATCTTCTTCCAGCAGGCTTGATAAGCATCAGTTATACTTAGCCAGCCATCCTCTTTTTCTTGAACAGCATAAGCCGGGGCATTTCCCCGATACACCACCCACTCATTTCCCGAATACGCACCCCATTGCGTAATGGGACCAGAAAAGGCTTTCAGGTCATTTAGCTCAAAGACCTCCATTACCAATGACAGCCACTCCGGGGAATAAAAGCGCCAATAGGCCATTTGACCTGAAGGAAGAGTTACACTTATCAGGCTTTGCAAATGCTTTAACACATCAGAAAATGTGGCCTGACTGGTGAAAACAATACCATTATCGCGCCATGCCTCCGATAGACTCCATACCTTACTTTCATTTCCCGGAGCATATAGGCATGGACTAGCTTCAGAGGCCTCTTCATGACGCGTCCCATAATAGACAGGACATATCTGTGGTGATCCCTCGTACTCATAGGCTTTTTGCATGGCTGGAAACAGCGCACCATCAAATAGAACGAATACCGATTCTTGATCCGACCTTTCTTCAGTCAGCTTCTTCAAGGTAGACGAAACATCCATGTGTCGAACCCCTCCCCTATTTGCACGGGCACGAAGCCAGCGGGCAGCTACCATCAGTTTGCTGATGACACTGAGGACTAAGCAGCAACCCTGCTGAAGCAACTTGTCTTAAGCGTTCAGGCTTGCTAGGAAATACTGGCCCCATGGTGACATCCTCATGCGTCTCCTCCGTCGCCTCCCCCGGCAGGATCGGCGCCTGAGCGCTCTGCCCGGTGCCGCTGCCGGGGCTGCCACCGGAGTTGATCTTCACGCTGGGGCCGACGATGGTCACCCCGCTGGGGTCGAGCTTCACGAAGCTGCCGCCGGCCTTGAGGGTGATCTCGGCGCCGGCCTCGATGACCACCTTCATGCCGGCCTTGTGGTGCACCTCGCTGCCGGCCTCGACGAGCTGGGCGCGGCCGATCTTCTCGTGGCGGGTCTGGCCCACGCTGAGGTGGTCGTCGCCGTCGATCCGGGTGCGCCGCTCGCCGTGCACGGTGAGGTGGTCGTCGCGGTCGAGCTCTTCGATGCGATCGCGCTTCACCTTGAGGTGGCTGTCGCGGCGGATCTCCTCGGTGCGG
>NZ_JARWAK010000030.1:0-4259 GCF_031451675.1 Halomonas koreensis
TCTAAACCCATCAGCCCGAAGACTGAATGGAGCGGGAAACGAGATTCGAACTCGCGACCCTCGCCTTGGCAAGGCGATGCTCTACCACTGAGCTATTCCCGCACTCCGGCATCTCGTCGAGAGAAAGTGGCGTCCCATAGGGGGTTCGAACCCCTGTTACCGCCGTGAAAGGGCGGTGTCCTAGACCACTAGACGAATGGGACGCTGCGTCTCGCCTCGTCGAGATGGCGCGTATATTACTCAGGGACTTGGGGAGTGTCAAGCGCCTGTCGCCGAAGGCGGGACCGGCGACCAAACGTTGGCGGGCGGGCTGGAAAAATCACCGACCCCGGATGTCACAATGGAGGCAGGCGCCACCGAAGAAGGAGAGAGGCCATGCGCAAGAAGATCCACAAGAGCGATGCCGAGTGGCGGGAGCAGCTCAGCCCCGAGCAGTACCGAGTGACCCGGGAGAAGGGCACCGAACGCCCCTTCACGGGCGACTACGGGGTCAGCGACGAGCACGGCATCTATCACTGCGTGTGCTGCCACGCACCGCTGTTCGAGAACGAACACAAGTTCGATGCCGGCTGCGGCTGGCCCAGCTTCGACCGTCCCCTCACCAGCGGCTGCGTGGCACAGCAGCCCGACGACAGCCACGGCATGCAGCGCATCGAGGTGCTGTGCGCCCGCTGCGACGCCCATCTCGGCCACGTCTTCCCGGACGGCCCGCCGGAGACCACCGGCCAGCGCTACTGCATCAACTCCGTGGCCATCGACTTCCACGCCGGGGAATAGTGGCACGCCCCGCCTGAGGCGGCCGGCCATCTGCTATGATGGTCGGCCGTTTCATTTGGCAAGCAGGAGAAGTGGGATGCTCGGCTGGTACCCGGGACACATGAACAAGGCGCGCCGCCAGATCCTAGAGGCGCTGCCGGAGATCGACGTGGTGATCGAGGTGCTCGACGCCCGTCTCCCCTACTCCAGCGCCAACCCCATGCTGGCGGAGCTCACCCGCCACAAGCCGGTGCTCAAGATCCTGTCCCGCGCCGACCTGGCCGACCCGGCGCGCACCCGGGAGTGGACGGCCCACTTCGACGCCCAGGCCGATACGCGCGCCCTGGCGGTGACCACCACCCAGGCCCGGGAACTCAAGCGCATCCCCAAGCTTTGCCACGAGCTGGCCGGCCAGGTGCGCGCCGATCGTGACGTACGGGTGATGGTCATGGGCATTCCCAACGTGGGCAAGTCGACGCTGATCAATGGCCTGGCCCGACGCACCATCGCCAAGACCGGCAACGAGCCGGCGGTCACCAAGCGCCAGCAGAAGGTGCGCATCGGCGGCCAGGTGGCGCTGATCGACACCCCCGGGGTGCTGTGGCCGAAGATCGAGGATCAGGCCAGCGCCTATCGCCTGGCGGCCAGCGGCGCCATCCGCGACACCGCCATCGACTACGTGGACGTGGCCGTGGTGGCCGCCGCGGAGCTGGCGCGCCGCTACCCCGAGGCGCTGACCGGACGCTACAAGCTCAAGGCGCTGCCCCCCTACCGCCCGACGCCCGGCGCCGAGCGGGTCGACGCCGACGGCGACGCCCCCCTCGACCTGCTGGCGCTCACCGGGTTCGACGGCCATGCCATCCTGAGAGAGATCGCGGCCAAGCGCGGCGGCCTGCGCCCCGGTGGCGAGGTGGACCTGCACCGCGGCGCCGAGGTGCTGCTGCACGAGCTGCGCGACGGCAAGCTCGGCCGCCTGACCCTGGAGACGCCGGCCGACATCCCCGACGAGGCGTCCCCGGAAGCGGACGAGGTCGACGCCCCCGCCGATCCGGCCCCCTGACGCCTCGTCACGATCATGCACACTCGCCGCCCTGCGGCCCCTGGAGACCACTGGACACCCATCCCATGGACACTGCCCCGCTCAGGAAATCGCACAAGCTCGACAACGTCTGCTACGACATCCGCGGCCCGGTGCTCGACCACGCCAAGCGCCTGGAAGAGGAAGGCCAGCGCATCCTCAAGCTGAACATCGGCAACCCCGCGCCGTTCGGCTTCGAGGCGCCGGAGGAGATCCTCCAGGACGTGATGCGCAACCTGCCCACCGCCCAGGGCTACTGCGACTCCAAGGGGCTCTACTCGGCGCGCAAGGCGATCATGCAGGAATGCCAGCGCAAGGCCATCCCCGGGGTCGGCATCGAGGACATCTTCATCGGCAACGGGGTCTCCGAGCTGATCGTGATGGCCCTGCAGGCGCTGCTCAACGACGGCGACGAGGTGCTGATCCCGGCGCCGGACTACCCGCTGTGGACCGCCGCCGCCAACCTCTCCGGCGGCCGCGCGGTGCACTACCGCTGCGACGAGCAGGCCGACTGGGCGCCGGACCTGGCCGACATCCGCCAGAAGGTCACCGGCCACACCCGGGCCATCGTCATCATCAACCCCAACAACCCCACCGGCGCCGTCTACCCGCCGGAGGTGGTGCGCGAGCTGCTGGCGATCGCCCACGAGCACGACCTGGTGGTGTTCTCCGACGAGATCTACGACAAGATCCTCTACGACGGCACCGAGCACGTGGCCACCGGCTCCCTGGCCGCCGACGACCAGCTGGTGGTGACCCTCAACGGCCTGTCCAAGAGCTACCGCTGCGCCGGCTTTCGCAGCGGCTGGATGACGCTCTCCGGCGGCATCGCCAAGCAGCGCGCCGAGGACTTCATCCAGGGCATCAACATGCTGGCCTCGATGCGCCTGTGCGCCAACGTGCCGGCCCAGCACGCCATCCAGACGGCCCTGGGCGGCTACCAGTCGATCAACGACCTGATCCTGCCCGGGGGGCGGCTGCTCGCCCAGCGCGACATCACCTACGACAAGCTCAACGCCATCCCCGGCGTCTCCTGCGTCAAGCCCAAGGGGGCGCTCTACGCCTTCCCCCGGCTGGACCCCAAGGTCTACAACATCCAGGACGACCAGCAGCTGGTGCTGGACCTGCTGCTGCAGGAGAAGATCCTGCTGGTCCAGGGCACCGCCTTCAACTGGCCCGAGCCCGACCATGTGCGCATCGTCACCCTGCCCTGGGCCGACCAGCTCGAGGACGCCCTCGACCGCTTCGCCCGCTTCCTGTCCCGCTACCGCCAATGACGCGCGTCGGACTTGAAACCCTGGCCCCGAGACCGTATCTAAGCATTTGCTTCTAGGCGCCGCCCCGAGGGGGCGGCCTGGCGTGACACCCCCGACGGAGACTTCCGGCAATGATGAGAATCCTGCTGTTCCTGGGCACCAACCTGGCGGTGATCCTGGTGGCCAGCATCACCCTGCGCCTGCTCGGCGTGGAACCCTACCTCAGCGCGCAGGGCATCAACTTCAATGCCCTGCTGATCTTCTGCTTCGTGTTCGGCATGGCCGGCTCGCTGGTGTCGCTGTTCATCTCCAAGTGGATGGCCAAGAAGACCACCGGCACGGTGATCATCGAGCAGCCCTCCAACGGCAGCGAGCAGTGGCTGCTGGACACCGTGGCCGAGCTGGCCCGGGATGCCGGCATCAAGACGCCCGAGGTGGGCATCTTCCCCGCCCAGCAGTCCAACGCCTTCGCCACCGGCTGGAACAAGGACGATGCCCTGGTGGCGGTCTCCGCGGGGCTGCTCAACCGCATGCGCCCCGAGGAGATCCGTGCGGTGCTGGCCCACGAGATCGGCCACGTGGCCAATGGCGACATGGTCACCCTGGCGCTGATCCAGGGCGTGCTCAACACCTTCGTGATGTTCTTCGCGCGGGTGGTGGCGCAGCTGGTGGACAGCTTCCTGCGCCGCGACGACAGCGAGGGGCTGGGCTTCTTCGGCTACTTCGCGGTGGTGATCGTCGCCGAGATCGTCTTCGGGCTGATCGCCTCGGCCATCGTCGCCTGGTTCTCGCGCTTCCGCGAGTATCGGGCCGATGCCGCCGGGGCCAGGCTCGCCGGCAGCGGCGCCATGATCAACGCCCTGGCCCGGCTCAAGGCCGAGACCCAGATGCCCGACCAGATGCCGGACACCCTCACGGCCTTCGCCATCACCACCGGCCAGACCCGCAAGCTGATGGAGCGGCTGTTCGCCAGCCACCCGCCGCTGGACGAGCGCATCCGCGCCCTCAAGGAAGCGGCCTACCGGCAGTAAGGTGAGGTTCGAGGTTCGAGGTTCGAGGTTCGAGGTTCGAGGTTCGAGGTTCGAGGTTCGAGGTTCGAGGTTCGAGGTTCGAGGTTCGAGGTTCGAGGTTCGAGGTTCGAGGTTCGAGGTTCGAGGTTCGAGGTTCGA
>NZ_JARWAK010000031.1:0-3262 GCF_031451675.1 Halomonas koreensis
TTTCTTCCTTCTTCGCTCTTATGACTTCCGACTGTTCTTCGAACAGTCGCTCTTTAACAATGTGAATCATGCTGACAAAGTTCCTTTCGAAAGAAAGGACATGAGATACGTCTCAAGCGTATCCGGCAATTGTCGTGACGTCATCGCGGATCAGACCCCTTGGGGTTATATGGTCAAGCGATGAAGCGCACACGGTGGATGCCTTGGCAGCCAGAGGCGATGAAGGACGTGGAAGCCTGCGATAAGGCTCGGCGAGGTGGCAAACAACCTGCGACCCGGGCATTTCCGAATGGGGAAACCCACTCAGGGCAACCTGAGTATCCTGCACTGAATCTATAGGTGCAGGAGGCGAACCGGGGGAACTGAAACATCTAAGTACCCCGAGGAAAAGAAATCAACCGAGATTCCCCCAGTAGCGGCGAGCGAACGGGGACCAGCCCTTAAGCATGTGACCGGTTAGGCGAATGAGCTGGGAAGCTCAACGACACAGGGTGATAGTCCCGTAGTCGAAAACCTGATCATGTGAAATCGAGTAGGTCGGGGCACGTGAAACCTTGACTGAAGACGGGGGGACCATCCTCCAAGGCTAAATACTCCTGGCTGACCGATAGTGAACCAGTACCGTGAGGGAAAGGCGAAAAGAACCCCGGAGAGGGGAGTGAAATAGACCCTGAAACCGTGTGCGTACAAGCAGTGGGAGCAGACTCGTTCTGTGACCGCGTACCTTTTGTATAATGGGTCAGCGACTTATTTTCAGTGGCGAGCTTAACCGTATAGGGGAGGCGTAGGGAAACCGAGTCTTAACTGGGCGACCAGTCGCTGGAAATAGACCCGAAACCGGGCGATCTATCCATGAGCAGGTTGAAGGTTGAGTAACATCAACTGGAGGACCGAACCAGGATCTGTTGAAAAAGATTTGGATGACTTGTGGATCGGAGTGAAAGGCTAATCAAGCCCGGAGATAGCTGGTTCTCCTCGAAAGCTATTTAGGTAGCGCCTCACGTATCACCGCCGGGGGTAGAGCACTGTTTCGGCTAGGGGGTCATCCCGACTTACCAAACCGAGGCAAACTCCGAATACCGGTGAGTGCAGCGTGGGAGACACACAGCGGGTGCTAACGTCCGTTGTGAAAAGGGAAACAACCCAGACCGTCAGCTAAGGTCCCGAAATCCTGGTTAAGTGGGAAACGATGTGGGAAGGCTTAGACAGCTAGGAGGTTGGCTTAGAAGCAGCCATCCTTTAAAGAAAGCGTAATAGCTCACTAGTCGAGTCGGCCTGCGCGGAAGATGTAACGGGGCTCAAACCAGGTACCGAAGCTACGGGTTCATCGAATGATGAGCGGTAGAGGAGCGTCGTGTACGCCGACGAAGGTCAATCGAGAGGTTGGCTGGAGGTATCACGAGTGCGAATGCTGACATGAGTAACGATAAGGGGAGTGAAAAACTCCCCCGCCGGAAGACCAAGGGTTTCTGTTCGACGCTAATCGGAGCAGAGTGAGTCGGCCCCTAAGGCGAGGCCGAAAGGCGTAGTCGATGGGAAACGGGTCAATATTCCCGTACCTCACTGTATTGCGATGGGGGGACGAAGAAGGCTAGGTGAGCCAGGCGTTGGTTGTCCTGGTGAAAGTCAGTAGGCTGGGGAATCAGGCAAATCCGGTGCCCCAAGGCCGAGAGACGAGACGAACAGACTACGGTCTGGAAGTCATCGATGCCACGCTTCCAGGAAAAGCCTCTAAGCTTCAGATACAGTGGGACCGTACCCCAAACCGACACAGGTGGTCAGGGTGAGAATCCCAAGGCGCTTGAGAGAACTCGGGTGAAGGAACTAGGCAAAATGGTGCCGTAACTTCGGGAGAAGGCACGCCGGTATTAGGTGAAACCCCTCGCGGGTGGAGCTGACGCCGGTCGAAGATACCAGGTGGCTGCAACTGTTTACTAAAAACACAGTACTCTGCAAACGCGTAAGCGGACGTATAGGGTATGACGCCTGCCCGGTGCCGGAAGGTTAATTGATGGTGTTAGCGCAAGCGAAGCTCCTGATCGAAGCCCCGGTAAACGGCGGCCGTAACTATAACGGTCCTAAGGTAGCGAAATTCCTTGTCGGGTAAGTTCCGACCTGCACGAATGGCGTAATGATGGCCACGCTGTCTCCACCCGAGACTCAGTGAAATTGAAATCGCAGTGAAGATGCTGTGTACCCGCGGCTAGACGGAAAGACCCCGTGAACCTTTACTACAGCTTCACACTGGACGCTGATGTTGCTTGTGTAGGATAGCTGGGAGGCTTGGAAACCGTAGCGCCAGCTACGGTGGAGCCAACCTTGAAATACCAGCCTGGCATCATTGGCGTTCTAACTCAGGTCCGTGATCCGGATCGAGGACCGTGTGTGGTGGGTAGTTTGACTGGGGCGGTCTCCTCCCAAAGCGTAACGGAGGAGCACGAAGGTACCCTCAGCACGGTTGGAAATCGTGCAATGAGTGCAAGAGCATAAGGGTGCTTAACTGCGAGACAGACACGTCGAGCAGGTACGAAAGTAGGTTCTAGTGATCCGGTGGTTCTGTATGGAAGGGCCATCGCTCAACGGATAAAAGGTACTCCGGGGATAACAGGCTGATACCGCCCAAGAGTTCACATCGACGGCGGTGTTTGGCACCTCGATGTCGGCTCATCACATCCTGGGGCTGAAGTCGGTCCCAAGGGTATGGCTGTTCGCCATTTAAAGTGGTACGCGAGCTGGGTTTAGAACGTCGTGAGACAGTTCGGTCCCTATCTGCCGTGGGCGTTGGAGATTTGAGAAGCGCTGCTCCTAGTACGAGAGGACCGGAGTGGACGTACCTCTGGTGTTCCGGTTGTCACGCCAGTGGCATTGCCGGGTAGCTATGTACGGACGGGATAACCGCTGAAAGCATCTAAGCGGGAAGCCCCCTTCAAGATGAGATCTCCCCGAGGCCTCGAGCCTCCTGAAGGACCCAGCAAGACCAGCTGGTTGATAGGTCGGGTGTGGAAGCGCTGCAAGGCGTTGAGCTAACCGATACTAATTGTCCGTGAGGCTTGACCATATAACACCCAAGTGGTCTGTCGATGACGGACGACAGCGGATACGCGAGACGTAACTCGCCAGCATGATTCGCATTCCTTTTTCGCCTGACGACCATAGCGTGCGGGAACCACCTGATCCCTTGCCGAACTCAGCAGTGAAACCGCTCAGCGCCGATGGTAGTGTGGGAGTTCCCATGCGAGAGTAGGTCATCGTCAGGCACTTA
>NZ_JARWAK010000032.1:0-1516 GCF_031451675.1 Halomonas koreensis
AATATCCTCGCTCTGCCGCTCAGCGGCTTTTCGAAAAGGCGGTGGCTCGGATGGCTCAGGATGGCAGGCGAGACGAGGGCGTGTCTCTTGGACAAGCTTACTGCCAGAATCGTTATGAGTTGGATCAGTTTATGGAGCTAGAAGGTGAAAATAGTCAGCCAGCTATACAAGCACGCCTAGACTATAAAGGCTTCGTTGATCGCTTAGGCATAGATGCCGATATGTACTGCCAAGTGGTACAGACTCCAGGCGGGGAAAAAGTCAGATACCGGGAATCTTAAAAATGAGCTTTGTTAAATGTTTTTTTATGGTTATGTTGCTGCTTCTCCCCTGTTTTGCTTTGGCTAATGAGACTGATGTTCAGTCCGCCAAGGATGAGGGAATGCGCCTCTACAATATTCATCACTCAACGGCGGCGCTGCCCTATCTCGAACGAGCCGCAGAGGCTGGTGATGTAGAGGCGATGTATTACATGGGAGAGGCAGAGCGACGTCAGCGTATGGGAAGCATGACTCGTGAAGCTTTGGTCTGGTATTTAAAAGCTGCAGAGCATGGTGATCCCTATGCCATGCTGCGCCTGTTTCAGGGTGGTGCCTGCGTCGCTGGAGACGAGTGCCCAGAAGACGCCGAGGGCTGGCGCGAGAAGGCCCTGGCCGAGACTTTGCCCAAGGCCGAGGCCGGTGATACCGATGCCATGTTGGCGCTCTATCATATTTATCGCCTGATGGATGAAGGCGGAGAGGGCGTTGAATGGCTGGAAAAAGCGGCGGAAGCGGGAAATCCTGAAGCCCAGACGCGGCTGGGGATGAATATTCGTGGCGGCCAGGGCTGGTACTTCTTGGAATCCAGGCGTCTGGAAGCCGCTGAGGAGTGGTTTCGTAAGGCTGCAGAACAGGGCTATGTGCCTGCGATGAGTGATCTCGCGGGTGTGCTGGAAAAGCAAGAGAAGCCTGAGCAAGCCTGGGAGTGGACTTTAAGAGCTTCTGAAAATGGCCATATTGAGGAGCGTTTTGGTGTTGGGTGGTGTTATCTGAACCCGGAAGAGCTTAACTCTGCGGCAGGTGAGGATATATGTCAGAATCAGCAAGATGTTGTTCGCGGATGGGCGATCTTGCTAGCGATGGTGCAAGAAGCAAGTGATAACTCAGCAGAGAGAGCAATGAATCGAAATGAAAGTAGAATAACGACGGAAGAAATTGAAGAAGCAGAAGTTCTTGCAGGGGAATGGATAGGCAAGCAGCCACCACTTTCCGACTTTATTCCTCGCTTTGGGTATTGATTTTTGGCAGATATACAAGAGTAAAAGCTTTAGATCTAGATGCCTCGGCTCAGGTACAGTACCTGCGCATGGTCGGGATGAGCTATGGCGACCTCAAGGAGCAGGTCGCGCCGGATCGCCCCCAGGAGATACAGGCCACGGGGCCGAGCCTGTCGCTGGAGGTCATGGACGGCAGCGTCTCGGCCGAGGCGGGTAGTAACCTCGAGGCCGAGGCCAAGGATATCGGTCAGCGGGTCG
>NZ_JARWAK010000033.1:0-1351 GCF_031451675.1 Halomonas koreensis
GGCTCACCAAGGCCGCGATCCGTAGCTGGTCTGAGAGGATGATCAGCCACATCGGGACTGAGACACGGCCCGAACTCCTACGGGAGGCAGCAGTGGGGAATATTGGACAATGGGCGAAAGCCTGATCCAGCCATGCCGCGTGTGTGAAGAAGGCCCTCGGGTTGTAAAGCACTTTCAGTGAGGAAGAAGGCTTGTGGGTTAATACCCCGCAAGAAGGACATCACTCACAGAAGAAGCACCGGCTAACTCCGTGCCAGCAGCCGCGGTAATACGGAGGGTGCGAGCGTTAATCGGAATTACTGGGCGTAAAGCGCGCGTAGGCGGCTTGATAAGCCGGTTGTGAAAGCCCCGGGCTCAACCTGGGAACGGCATCCGGAACTGTCAGGCTAGAGTGCAGGAGAGGAAGGTAGAATTCCCGGTGTAGCGGTGAAATGCGTAGAGATCGGGAGGAATACCAGTGGCGAAGGCGGCCTTCTGGACTGACACTGACGCTGAGGTGCGAAAGCGTGGGTAGCAAACAGGATTAGATACCCTGGTAGTCCACGCCGTAAACGATGTCGACTAGCCGTTGGGGTCCTCGAGACCTTTGTGGCGCAGTTAACGCGATAAGTCGACCGCCTGGGGAGTACGGCCGCAAGGTTAAAACTCAAATGAATTGACGGGGGCCCGCACAAGCGGTGGAGCATGTGGTTTAATTCGATGCAACGCGAAGAACCTTACCTACCCTTGACATCGAGCGAACTTTCCAGAGATGGATTGGTGCCTTCGGGAACGCTCAGACAGGTGCTGCATGGCTGTCGTCAGCTCGTGTTGTGAAATGTTGGGTTAAGTCCCGTAACGAGCGCAACCCTTGTCCCTATTTGCCAGCGATTCGGTCGGGAACTCTAGGGAGACTGCCGGTGACAAACCGGAGGAAGGTGGGGACGACGTCAAGTCATCATGGCCCTTACGGGTAGGGCTACACACGTGCTACAATGGCCGGTACAGAGGGTGGCAATACCGCGAGGTGGAGCTAATCTCAAAAAGCCGGTCTCAGTCCGGATCGGAGTCTGCAACTCGACTCCGTGAAGTCGGAATCGCTAGTAATCGTGAATCAGAATGTCACGGTGAATACGTTCCCGGGCCTTGTACACACCGCCCGTCACACCATGGGAGTGGACTGCACCAGAAGTGGTTAGCCTAACTTCGGAGGGCGATCACCACGGTGTGGTTCATGACTGGGGTGAAGTCGTAACAAGGTAGCCGTAGGGGAACCTGCGGCTGGATCACCTCCTTAATCGACGACGTCACCGGCACTCGGCAAGTGCTCACAATGAATTACCTGATCGGCCAGAGCAAAGACTGTTTGGGT
>NZ_JARWAK010000034.1:0-800 GCF_031451675.1 Halomonas koreensis
TCGTAGTTGTAGCAGGCGCCGTTGCCGTTGCAGTAGACGGCGTCGCCGTGGGCCTGCCAGACCCGCTCGTCGATCCGGCGATCATGCTCGCCGCGGGTGGGCACGCCGTCGATGGTCAGCAGGCCCGGATCGACCCACTTGACGGCCTGCTCGTCTTCGCCCCCTTCCGGGCTGGACGGGGCGGCCTGGGCGTCATTTTCGGCCGAGGGCGCCCTACCCGCGTCTTCGGGCGGGTGGGAAAGCGCCGCGTCTTCGGGCGGGTGGGAAAGCGCGAGCGGGGTGGCGATCTTGCCGGGATTGAGCTGGTTATGCGGGTCGAAGGCGGCCTTGAGCCGGCGCAGGCTGGGGTAGAGCGGGCCGAAGAAGGCCGGGGCGTACTCGGAGCGCACGCCCTTGCCGTGCTCGCCCCACAGCAGGCCGCCGTACTTCCGGGTCAGCGCGGCCACCTCGTCGGAGATCTCGCGGATCAGCGCCGCCTGGGCGGGGTCCTTCATGTCCAGGGCCGGGCGCACGTGCAGCACCCCGGCGTCGACGTGGCCGAACATGCCGTAGTCGAGGTCGCGGGCGTCGAGCAGGGCGCGGAACTCGGCGATGTAGTCGGCCAGGTGCTCCGGGGGCACGGCGGTGTCCTCGACGAAGGGCAGCGGGCGCTGCTCGCCCTGGACGTTGCCGAGCAGGCCCACGGCGCGCTTGCGCATGCCGTAGACGCGCTGGATCTGCTCGCGCCCCTCGGCGAGGGTGTAGCCGAGGCGGTCGACGCTGCGGTCGTCCTCGAGGTGGCGGCAGAAGGCGGCGACCCG
>NZ_JARWAK010000035.1:0-629 GCF_031451675.1 Halomonas koreensis
AAGCTGGCCGGGTCCAGCGGGTCGCCGGGCTGCATGCGCTCGGCGGCGGCCAGCACCTTCTCCACGAAGGCCTCGCGAATCGAGTTCTCCACCAGCAGCCGCGAGCCGGCGATGCACACCTCGCCCTGGTTGTGGAAGATCGCCCCGGCGGCGTGCTCGGCGACCCGGTCCAGGTCCTTGCAGTCGGCGAACACCAGGTTGGGGCTCTTGCCGCCGCACTCCAGGAACACCTTCTTGAGGTTGGACTGGCCGGCGTACTGCATCAGCCGCTTGCCCACGCCGGTGGAGCCGGTGAAGGCCAGGCAGTCGACGTCCATCGACAGCGCCAGCGCCTGGCCCACGGTGTGCCCGTAGCCCGGCAGCACCTGGAAGACGCCCCGCGGCAGGCCGGCCTCCCGGGCCAGGCTCGCCAGGCGCAGCGCCGACAGCGGCGACTTCTCCGAGGGCTTGAGGATCACGCTGTTGCCGGCGGCCAGGGCCGGGGCGATCTTCCAGGCGGTCATCATCAGCGGGAAGTTCCAGGGCACGATGGAGGCCACCACCCCCAGCGGCTCGCGCATCACCAGGCCCAGGGCGTCGTCGCCGGTGGGCGCCACCTCGCCGTAGAGCTTGTCGATGGACTCGGCGTG
>NZ_JARWAK010000036.1:0-616 GCF_031451675.1 Halomonas koreensis
GGGTGCCGGTGGCGCCGTCCCAGGCGTAACGCACCGACTCGGTGCCCACCGTCCCGGTCGCGCCATCCATCGCCGCCAGGCTGACGCTGCCCGCCCCGTCGCCGCCAAAGTCGAAGGCCAGGGTGCCGCTGAAGCTGGTCTCGTCGCCCTGGCCGACGTCATCGCCGACCCCGCCGTCGATGCCGCCTTCCAGGCCCTCGTCATCGACCAGCGCGCTGCTCTCGCCGGCCGTCGGGGCGTTGGCGTCGGTGATCGTGAAGCTCAGCGTGGCGCTGGCACTGTCGCCGTCGTTATCCGTCACCGTGAAGGTGGCGCTGTCCGAGGCCGGCTGGGTCAGGTTGTCGTCCGCGGTGTAGCGGTAGCTGCCATCCGCCTTGACCTCGAGCGTGCCGTTATCCAGCGCGATGGCCTGCGAGTAGCCGTCGTTCTCGGCATCGAATACCAGGGCCTCGCCGTTGACGTGGCTGACCGCGGCCCCGTCGGCACCGCCCGCGAAGTCCAGGGTCCCGGTCACGGTATCGCCCTCGGCGACCGACTGGTCCGCTTCCGCGCTGGCCGTCGGCAGGTCGTCGTCGAACCGCACCGTCAGCGTGCCGTTGGCGCTGCTGCCGTCCGC
>NZ_JARWAK010000037.1:0-607 GCF_031451675.1 Halomonas koreensis
GGGAACCTGCGGCTGGATCACCTCCTTAATCGACGACGTCACCGGCACTCGGCAAGTGCTCACAATGAATTACCTGATCGGCCAGAGCAAAGACTGTTTGGGTATAGGCCCAGCGTGACCAATGGGTCTGTAGCTCAGTTGGTTAGAGCGCACCCCTGATAAGGGTGAGGTCGGCAGTTCAAGTCTGCCCAGACCCACCATTCTCTCGCTCAGTTGGTTAGAGCGCACCCCAGGGTGTGAAAGAGAGGAGGGTGAGGTCGCCGGGGTTCTTCAAGCCTGCCCAGACCCACCATTCCAAGTCGGAAGAAATAAGAGGCAAGAGGTAAGAAGAGGTTTACTTCACTCTTCCTTCTTCACTCTTCTCTCTTGTACAGGGGCCTTAGCTCAGCTGGGAGAGCGCCTGCCTTGCACGCAGGAGGTCAGCGGTTCGATCCCGCTAGGCTCCACCATCCTCCCGACAGTCGCATCGTGACGAGACCAGTCGCAAGTCTTGAGAGAGAAGGCTTTCTTCCTTCTTCGCTCTTATGACTTCCGACTGTTCTTCGAACAGTCGCTCTTTAACAATGTGAATCATGCTGACAAAGTTCCTTTCGAAAGAAAGGACATG
>NZ_JARWAK010000038.1:0-544 GCF_031451675.1 Halomonas koreensis
CATGTCCTTTCTTTCGAAAGGAACTTTGTCAGCATGATTCACATTGTTAAAGAGCGACTGTTCGAAGAACAGTCGGAAGTCATAAGAGCGAAGAAGGAAGAAAACCCTTCTCTCTCAAGACTTGCGACTGGTCTCGTCACGATACGACTGTCGGGAGGATGGTGGAGCCTAGCGGGATCGAACCGCTGACCTCCTGCGTGCAAGGCAGGCGCTCTCCCAGCTGAGCTAAGGCCCCTCTGACGTTCCCGTCTTGGATAGGGAAATTTGAGCAAGACGAGGCGCTTTTCGCCGACGTGTAGCCTGCTACACGAGGTGGAAAGCAACGACGTATTGCGCAAATTTTGGTGGGTCTGGGCAGACTTGAACTGCCGACCTCACCCTTATCAGGGGTGCGCTCTAACCAACTGAGCTACAGACCCGGCTATAACCACTGGGTCCGCGACCCAAACAGTCTTTGCTCTGGCCGATCAGGTAATTCATTGTGAGCACTTGCCGAGTGCCGGTGACGTCGTCGATTAAGGAGGTGATCCAGCCGCAGGTTCCC
>NZ_JARWAK010000039.1:0-515 GCF_031451675.1 Halomonas koreensis
CCCGACGACGCCATGTGCCCGTCGTGGAAGGCCACCCGCCAGCGCATCCACTCGCCCAAGGGCCGCGCCAGCCTGATGCGCGAGTGGCTGCGCCTGCAGGGCGAGGCCGGCGTCGACGTGGTCGAGGCCGCCGAGCGAGCCCGCGCCCGGGGCGCCTGGGGCGCGCTCAAGGCCTTCCCCGGCAAGCTCCGCAACACCCTGGCCCGGCGCCGCGGCGAGGCGGACTTCTCCCACGAGGTGTACGACGCCATGGCCGGCTGCCTGGCCTGCAAGTCCTGCGCCGGCCAGTGCCCGGTCAAGGTCAGCGTGCCGACCTTCCGCAGCCAGTTCCTGGAGGTCTACCACGGCCGCTACCTGCGCCCGGTGCGCGACTACCTGATCGGCGGGCTGGAGTTCCTGGTGCCCTACCTCGCCCCCGTGGCGCCGCTGTACAACGCCGCCCTGGGCCACCGCTGGGCGAAGCGCCTGCTGGCCGGCCCGGTGGGCATGGTCGACAGCCCCCGGCTGTCCCGGGC
>NZ_JARWAK010000040.1:0-502 GCF_031451675.1 Halomonas koreensis
TTACCTCACCAACTAGCTAATCCGACATAGGCTCATCCGATAGCGCAAGGTCCGAAGATCCCCTGCTTTCTCCCGTAGGACGTATGCGGTATTAGCCTGAGTTTCCCCAGGTTATCCCCCACTACCGGGCAGATTCCTATGCATTACTCACCCGTCCGCCGCTCGACGCCTGGGAGCAAGCTCCCATCGTTTCCGCTCGACTTGCATGTGTTAGGCCTGCCGCCAGCGTTCAATCTGAGCCATGATCAAACTCTTCAGTTTAAAAGCTTGATAGTTCCTAAGGCGGAACCAAACCTGGCTCAAGGTTCAAACGTCTCGTTTGACGAGTCGCTTGCCTTGATATTCAGTGACTGGTCACCGACATCTCGACAAGCGCCCACATGAATTACCTGATCGATTGTTAAAGAGCATCTCGCTTTGCCGTGCCGACCAGACTGGCCGTCTTGCCCGGCGCCCTGCGAGGAAGGCGTATTCTACGTGATCGGCGCGTCGTGTCAACCCT